>QWOS01000055.1 GCA_003669555.1 Planctomycetota bacterium | reverse complement strand
GCCCGTCCGGGAAGTTGCCAACTACCCGGGTTCGCCTCCTGATCTCCCGGTTCATCCTCTCCAGGGCATTGTTTGTCCGGATCATGGTCCAGGTATTGGTTCAGGACCTCCTCCACGGACGTCTTCACCAGCCCATCCAGGTGATTCCTGATCTCGCCCTTATCAATTCGGATGACGTTCCGAATATTGCCCGTCTCGCTGCCCTCGCCTGTGCTTGCCATCGAGGGCTCCGTTTGGTCCTTGGGATTGGTTAGCTGCAAGTAACACCCCTAACCTCACGGAGGTCACTCTGCAAATGTGCGCATAATTCTGGAGGTTATCTGGAGTTGCTTGCCATGGCTTCTTCAGAATCCCTGTCCGACCAACTTCTCCAGCGTCTCCCGGCATGCCATGGAGAGATGCCAAAATCCCTTGCTCAGTGCCTTCTCCTCGGAGAGACGTGACCAGTATTTCAGCGCGTTTTGCCCGATTTCGTTCCACAGGTGCAGGTTTAGGGCGTTGGGTGGGCGAGGGGAAAACTTTCTTTCGATCAGGTTGGCCCCCGCCGGGGCGAAGACCATCGGCAGCATGTCGTAGACCGGTGCCAGGGTCAGCTCCATTTCCCGGGCCTCCTCGGTCAGGAACGCCACATTGCCAAAGTGCCTGTCGGTGTTGCCAATGAGGTCGCCGAAGGTGTCCAGCCAAACCAGCCGATCGGCATCCGCGAGACTCATGCTCAAAGATGGCTCGTCCAGGATCCGCTTGCCCGCCCGGCTCCAGTGATCGAGGTTGTCGCCGAGGAAGTGGTTGTTGACCGCGAAGAGCGAAATCACCCCACGACGCCCCTTCAGGCCGATCCGGTCGAAGCGCTCCACCTCGAGGAACCTGGTCCCGCCGAGGTCAAACCACTCCGACTTGGGCGCGTGGATACCGAGTCCTTGCAGCATTTCCAGGGCGAGGTGCTCGCAGAGGAGCAAGTCGCGCCACCGGTCAGCGGCGGCGCCATCGCCGCCGGCGAACTTGACCAGCACATGACGGTTCCCGGAATAAACAACGAACTTGGGATGTTCGCCGCCGACTGAGGAACCGGGCTGCCCGGCCAATACCCCGGTGGCGAGGGCGGGATAATCCGCCCGATTGTAGGAGGGAATTGTTCCCCCGATAAAGCGGTCGAGGGACACCTCGCCGACCAGGAGATTGCCGACGCAGTTCTCCCCCCGCTTCGAAAGCGCGATCAACTGGTGGTCATCACTCCAGTCAACGATGCGCCCAGGTAACCCCAATTCCGGGTGGTGAATTGGAAAACCGCGCCCCAAGTAGCCCTGCGGCCGCATGTCCTCCACGAAGGGTGGCAAGCCGCTGAAGGACTGGCTGCCTCCGGATTCCCGCTCAAACCAGTATGCACCTCCTGCCAAGAAGCGGAGGACCCCATGGCGGTTCGGGTGACCCCGCTCGTCCACGCGGTAGACGGGCACATGGCGCCCGAGCCCGGGGATCTCGTGGGTCAAGCCGTAACGGGTCGAAACGCTCCGCCCGAACCGGCCCACACGGGGCCCTGCCTGGCGGATCAGGCGGGACATCCCGGGCTGGGAGATTCCAAGCTCCCGCTGGATCTTCACCCCGCGCCGGAGCCCGCCGGTCCGCAAGATTCGAATCAGCTGCTCAAGCTTTTCCACAGAGCACCAGCATAGCTTTTTGAATAGCTTTTTATTATTTAAATATAATCATGAAAATTACTTGTGGAAAATCAATGTGGTTAAATAGATTGGCAATCAGAATGGCCAACCCAGAGCCCACAAAAAGTCCTGAGGTCACCCAGTGGGAGGTTTACCGGCGAACTGTCGTGTCAGGATTCTAGGTGCTCAGATTCCCAAAGTTGGGATGATTTCCAAGGCAGGGGGGGGGGTGAAAATATATCCGTAGAGGCACGGCGGTCAGACGAGGGTGGATTTGCCGGACGGATACAAACGGCTTGGGCCTGGCGCATTGGCTGGTCCTGCGACAGGCCAAATCCCGACAATTATAAAGAATAGAAACTCTTTTTTATGCTTGATTTCCAATGGGAGTAACCGGGCCTGGATAGCCCCATGTCAGCCAACCAAAACCCTGCAAGCGCATAATCGGCTTGACAGGTGCAAAGGGCGGGCCGAAAATGAAGCATCTAACGAAATCCCCCCGAAAATAAAGTCCGGGCATTAAGGCCACGAGAGATAACACCGATGCTTACAAGTCGCATGCCGCTTGCCCTCCTGGCAGGCTGGCTTTTTGCCACTGCCAATGCTTTTGCCGCCCAACCACCTGCTTTTGAATGGAAAGATGGGGACAAGGTTGTCCTGATTGGTGGTACCGTCATCGAACGGGAACAAAACTATGGTCACTGGGAGTTGGCCCTGACACGCCACATTCCGGCCAAAAATGTCACCTTCCGCAACCTTGGCTGGAGTGGCGATACCGTTTGGGCCGAGTCCCGCGGCATTTTTGATGCCCCCGAACAGGGCTATGCCAAGCTCATTGAACTCGTCAAAGAACAAAAACCAACCGTTTTGATATTTGGCTACGGGCAGGTGGAAGCCTCAAACGGCCCAGACCGCATCCCCGCTTTTCTGCAGCAATACAAAAAAATAATCAACGACTGCAAAGCCGGAAGTGCCCCAGGTGCACGGGTTATCCTGCTGGGGCCAATGGACATCCTCCCCATGCCCGCACCTTTGCCCAAGCCCGATTCTTACAACACCCGGATTGCTGCTTACCGCGACGCTATCGGCCAGTTCGCCTTAGCTATCAATGCTACCTTCGTTCCTATGGCCATGCCCAAGGCCGAAAACACCAAAGAGCTGCTCGACCTCACCGATAATGGTCAGCACCTCACCTCGGAAGGCTACGCCCGCACCGCACCCCAACTCGTTTTGGCATTGGCCCCACAGAGCCCTAAAAAACTCAAGTCAGGTGACGAGGCATCACTTCAGCAAACCATCCTCAAAAAAAACGAATTGTTCTTCCACCGCCACCGTCCCCAAAATGTCACCTACCTCTTCCTGTTTCGCAAACACGAACAAGGAAACAATGCGGTTGATATCCCTAAATTCGATCCCCTCGTGACAGACCTGGAAAAACAAATAGGCTCCTTGCTGGATTAACCCAAAGGCTAACCCAGCGCCGCAACGCCCTGGCTGCCGAAGCCCCACCGCTCACCAGCTCAACAACCTGTTTAAAATCCCTGTCCATATCGGTACTCACATGACACGACACACACTCGCCGGCGCATGCTCCGCACTCTATCTGCTATTGGCGGCAAACCTGGCAATGGCTCAACGGGAATTGAAGAACATTCCCGATCCAAACCCTGAACTCGAACGCGCCACATTCGTTGTTCCCGAGGGCTTTGAGGTCAACCTCTTCGCCGGTGATCCACGCATCGCCAAGCCTATCCACATGAACTTTGATGCCAAAGGCCGCCTGTGGATCGCCAGCAGTGAGGTCTATCCCCAAATATCTCCAGGCAAACCAGCAACCGACAAAATCCTGGTTTTGGAAGACACCGATGGCAATGGTGTCGCCGATAAAACTACCGTCTTCGCCGATGGACTGCTCATCCCCACTGGTATCGAAATTGGCGACGGTGGGGCCTATGTGGCCGCCAGTACCGAACTGCTGCATTTTAAAGACACCAACGGCGACGGCAAAGCCGACACCAAACGGGTCGTTCTGTCCGGCTTCGGCACCGAAGACACGCACCACATCCTCCACTCCCTGCGCTGGGGCCCCGAGGGCCTGCTCTACATGAACCAGTCCATCTACATCCACAGCCACATCGAAACCCCGTGGGGAGTCAAGCGCCTCAATGCCGGCGGACATTGGCAGTTCCGCCCCGAAACCCTCCAGCTCGACATTCTGGATCGCGGTCTGGTTAATTCCTGGGGCTTGGCATTCGACAACTTTGGTGCCACTTTTGCAACCGACGGCGCCGGCGGCGAAGGAATCAATTACATCGTCCCAGGCGCGTCTTACCTCACCGCATACGGCGCTTCCCGCATCCTCAAAGGCCTCAATCCAGGCAGCCCCAAACATTGTGGCCTCGAAATTGTCGATGGCCGCCACCTGCCCGATGACTGGCAGGGAAGCATGATCACCAACGATTTCCGCGGCCACCGGGTCGTCCGTTTCGAGGTGAAGCCCCAAGGCTCCGGATTTGTCTCCATCGAAAAACCCGATGTCATCAAGTCAAACCATCCGGCTTTCCGCCCCATCGATGTCAAACAGGGCCCAGACGGGGCCATCTACATCGCGGACTGGTACAACCCCATTATCCAGCACGGCGAAGTCGATTTTTACGACCCCCGCAGAGACCGCGTTCACGGCCGTATCTGGCGTGTTTCCCGCAAGAAAACTCCCCTGGTGCCCCGCCCCCAGTTGGTCGATGCAGGGACCACCGACCTGGTCAAAAAACTGGAGTCTCCCGAACGGTACACCCGCCATTTTGCCAAGCGTGTTCTCAAGGAGCGTGCTTTGCATGAAGGCAAAAAGGATGAGATCCTCGCCTCCCTCAAGGCATGGGACCAAACCCTCGAACCCAAAGAACCACTACACTCCAGGCATCAAATGGAGCTGCTCTGGGTTTATCAAGCGCTCGATACCCCGCAACCAGCCATCCTGAAACGGGCCCTCGAATCAAGCGACCCAAACCTGCGTGCATCTGCCACACGCATCCTGGGCCATTGGCTCAGTACCGAACCACAGGCATTGCAATACTTGGCCAAACTGGCCCAGGACCCACACCCCAGGGTTCGCCTGGAAGCTGTCCGGGTGCTAAGCCTTATCAAAACAGCCGAGGCGGCCGAGTTGGCCATGAGCGCTCTCCAATTCGAAACAGATGAGTGGCTCGACTACGCCCTCTGGCAAACCGCCCGCGAGCTTCAACCCTATTGGCAACCAGCTCTCACGGCCGGCAAAATCAATTTCAATGGCCAGGCCAAACAAGTGGCATTCGCCCTGAAATCTGCCGGATCTCCAGAAGCCGTTCCAGTCCTCATCAAAATGCTCCGCGACCGCAAAGTCAGTGAAGCCGATCAAACCCCGGTCTTTGATGTCATCGCCGAATTCGGCAGGCCCCAAGACCTGCAAAGCCTTCTCGATTCCGCCACAACCGCCGGCACCCCGGAATATATCCAGGCCGGCTGCCTGCAGGCACTCATGAACGCCCAACAACGCCGCAACCTGCGTCCCAATGGCTCGCTCGACGGGCTGGGCCTCCTTCTGGCTTCCCCCAACGACACCGTTGCCTCAATGGCCGCCCGTGCCGTGGGCAAATGGCATGTCGATTCCCAATGGACGGCCCTCAAGGCTCGACTGGCCAAAGGCGGGCCGGTGACCGATGCCTGCCTCGAAGGGGTTGCTGGTTATGGTGGCGACGAGGCAATCGCCATTCTCACCGCCCGCTCGGCTGATGCTGCCACCTTCTCCGCCGCCGTCACAGGACTCCTGCGTCAAAAACCAGCCAATGCAGCCTCCATTGCCGTCCAATGGATGCAGCCCAAACAGGTCGATGCCCAAGGCTACGAGTCTGGCATGGCAAAACTGTTTAACGCATTCCTGCAACAAAAAGAGGGCGCCACCTTGCTGACTACGGCATTGAAAGGCCAGACCATTCGGGCAGATGCGGCTATCATCGGCCAACGGGCTATCGCCACAAGCGGTAGGCCACAGCAAGCCCTGGCCGATGCCCTCTCGGCAGCGGCAAAGATAACATCCGGCCCCCGTCAGCTTTCCTCGGATGAAATGTCCAAAGTGGTGGCAGCCGTCAGGAAAGAGGGCGACCCGGCAAAAGGCGAGGCGATCTTCAGGCGACCCGACCTGAACTGCCTCAAATGCCACGCTGTTGGCGATGCCGGCGGCCTTGTCGGCCCGAACATGCTCAGCCTGGGTGCGACTGCCCAGCTCGATTACATTGTCGATTCAATGCTCATCCCCAGCAAAAATATCAAAGAGGGCTACCAAACGATTGTTGTGCAAACTACAGATGGAAAGGTCCTTTCCGGGATTAAACTGCGCCAATCCCCCACCGACCTCATCATCCGCGATGCAGAGGATCGTGAGGTTCGCATCCCCCTCAACCAGATTGAAGAGCAGAGCAACGGCACCTCCCTCATGCCAACCAACCTGGCTGACCGCCTGACCGAATCCGAATTTCGCGATCTGGTCGCTTTTCTCGGTGCTTTGGGCAGGGTTTCGGAATACACCGTCAAACCCGAATTGATCATGCGCCGCTGGGAGGCCATGCTGCCCACCCAGCCCGGCATTTTTGCCATCACCCGCACTTCCCTGAAAACCTCCGCCCAAGATCTGCCCGATTTCAAATGGCAGCCAATCTACAGCACGGTCGGTGGCAAGGTTCCCCTTCCCGAAGTCCCTCACATGCATACCCGCTATGGGTTGAAGCCAGGTGACAAGGGTGCCAGTTTCCTGCGCTCACGCCTCGAAGTGGTGCAGCCCGGCAAGGCAAAACTGCTGATCGATTCCCCTAAAGGCGTCAGTGTCTGGATTGATCAAACCCCATACGATCCATCAGAAGCCCCGCTTATTGACTGGAGCGTCGGCTCCAAAAAAATCACCCTGGCCATCGATCGCGATGTGGCCGATGGTGGCTCGGTCTCCCTGCGAGTTGAAACACCTGCCCAAACCGGGGCCGTTATCAAAATGACAGGTGGCAAATAACCCCAACCGGCAGGAGTAGGTTCACCCCACTCCTGCTCTTGCGGGTTACACTGACATTTATCTTCAAGGAAGACCAGCAATCGGTGGTCAATGGCATCGGAGTTGAAATTCGCGTCGCGCACTATCCCAGCTTTTTCTAGAAGTCCAATTGAATGGGTGCCAATCGAGACGCCTCCGATGCTTTCGGGTGGTTTGCCCGGAACCTGACAGGTTTTTCAGGTTGGTCGGGGTTTATACCGGTTTTCGCACCTGCCCTTTTCAGAACCGGGCTTTTACTTCAGACTGAATGGCAGGATCGGGTGGCTGGAGTCCGGGACTCGTCAGTCGCCAGGTTTGGCTGTTCAGTGGACCCCGTTTCTTCATCAACACTCTTCCATGAATGCCGCCATGAATATCCCCGCGTCCGAGACAGGCAAGCTCCCTGGCACCCATGCTTCCATGGTGGACGAACTGTGTGACAGGGCCCGGGTGGCATCGCGCCTGGTGGCCCTGGCCGACACCAGCCGAAAGGATGCCTGGCTCACCGGGTTGGCGGCGGCGCTGCGCCGGGAGGCCCCCCGGCTGGTTGCGGTCAATGCGCTGGATCTGGCTGGGGCGGGCGGACTTTCGGCGGCCTTGCAAGACCGTCTCACGCTCAACCCGGCCCGGATCGAATCAATGGCCAGGGGGCTGGAACAGCTTGTAGCCTTGCCCGATCCGGTGGGGAGAGTGCGCGAAGCACGGGTGGCGCCGTCCGGGATCCGCGTGGAAAAGGTGGGTGTGCCGCTGGGTGTGGTGCTGTTCATCTACGAATCGCGCCCCAATGTGACGGTGGACGCCGCCGGCGTATGCCTGAAAAGTGGCAATGCGATCATTTTGCGGGGCGGGCGTGAAGCGCAGGAGAGCAACCGGGCCCTGGTGGAACTATGCCGGGCGGAACTGGAGCGGGCTGGCCTGCCCGCTGATGCGGTGCAACAGGTGCCGGTGAGCGATCGCGCCCTGGTGGGGTGCCTGCTGGCCGAGGGCGAGCGAATCGACCTGGTGATCCCGCGCGGGGGTGAGGATCTGGTGCGCCGTGTGGCCCGTGAAGCCCGTATGCCGGTGCTAAAGCATTATACGGGTAACTGCCATCTGTTTGTTGACGCCAGCGCCCCCCTGACGATGGCTGGCGCTATCGTGGTGGATAGCAAGTGCAGCCGGCCAGGGGTGTGCAACGCGCTGGAAACCATGCTGGTGCACGCCGACTGGGCCAGTCAGCATTTGCCAGCCCTGCTTGCCGATCTGCGGTCCCGGGGGGTGCGGATACGCGGCTGCCCCCGCACGGCGGAACTGGCTGGCTGGGTTGAGGCTGCCTGCCCCGCCGACTGGGACACCGAGTATCTCGACCTGATCCTGGCGGTGAAAGTGGTGGCTGGGCTCAACGAGGCGATCTCGCATATTACCCGTCACACTTCGGGCCACACCGAGGGTATTATCACGGCTGACTCCGCAAATGCGGAGGTTTTTTGCCAGCAGGTGGATTCGGCGGCGGTGCTGGTAAACGCCAGCACGCGCCTGCACGATGGGGGTGAGTTGGGTCTGGGGGCCGAAATTGGCATCAGCACGGGCAAATTCCACGCCCGGGGGCCCTGTGGCCTGGAGGAGCTGACCAGCTATAAATATGTGGTGCGGGGCGATGGACAGGTGCGGGGCTAGGGTTTTTTTGGCTGTGGCTGGCTGAGGGGAATGGCATGCTGCATGCGTTTGTGTTGGTCACGGTGCTGGTGATGGTGCTGCTGGGGGCCCTTGCGGTCGCCCTGGCTGGCATGCTGCGCCGCGTGGCCAAACCCCGACGCGAGGAGATCAGCAAGGTCAGTCGGCAGCATTTCGAGCTGTTTCAGGGAGAGCCGATGAACGAGGCCGCTCTGGAAATGGCCAAAACCCGCTACCGGAAATGGCTCGAGCAAGGGAACACCCGGGCCATTGAGACCAGCCTGCGTCCTGGCACCCATTTTGTGGTGCAGGTGCGGGCTCTGGCCGAAATTGGCACCAAAGAGGCTGGCAATATACTCGAAAGGCAGTTCACCCGAAAACTGTCCGATGACACACTCGAACAACTGTGGTACTGGATGGATCTGGCCTGCGGTTTGCGCGCCCTGAACCACGGCTCGGCGTTGCCCACGCTGCTGCGCTGTGCCGACAATTCCGCACCCGATTTGCCCCTGTCGCACTATCTGGCTGTCGAGACCGCCAGCTTTGCCGGGTTTGCCGGGTACCTGCGACAACCCGACTCGACAATGGGTCGCTCCGCTGTGCGCGTGCTGCGACGCGCCCTGGAGGGGCTGCGACGCGGAGTAGAGCCCTCCCGTTTGGCGGAGGCGCGTGTGGGCGACCTGGTGGAGGCCCTGTGGGATGTCCGGCCCACTCAGGCTGACCCGCGCTTTGCCAGCCTCCTGGTGGAGGTGGTGCGGGTGGTGCGGCGTTTGCCCGCATATGAAAACGAACCCGACCATGATGATGATTCGGGCGGTTACGATGATGGTTACAGCCATGGCCGTGGCGAGCTGGCGGATCAGGAGGGATGGGCCTGGCAGGCTTCGCGGTTGGTGGCTCTTGAATCAGCCATACGGGCCCATCTCAGGCGTCTGACCCAGCCGCTGATTCGCTCACTGGGCTACGGATCGCCTGCCGATGAGGCCGAGGTCCTCCAGGCACTGATTGACCTGAAGGCCAACGCCTCCAATCATCTGATACCGCTTCTGGAAGACAAACGGATCCACCATCCGGCGTTGGCCATGCGGGTCCTGGGGCATTCCACCCGTCCCGAGGTGGCCACCTGGCTGGCGGCCTGGATCAGTGGCGGGGTCGACCGGAACCGGCGCTCCGGCTGGCGGACCTGGGCCCGTCAGCCCGCCCGCCCTTCTATCCCGCCTGAAACTCCCTATGCGGCGGCGCTGGATGCCCTGGGCCGATTGGGAGGTGCCAAGGCCGAAGTCGTGCTGCTGGAGGCCCTGCACGATTTCGATCCCACCTACCGTCGCGCGGCGGCGGCGGCATTCGGCTGGCGCGAACCGGTCGACCGGGCCCGGGTCAGGGCTGCCCTGCATATTGCCCGGACCGATAGCACCAGCGAGGTGAAGTATGCGGCCCGGGCCGCCCTGGCCCGGCTGGGTGAGGTGCAGAGCTTGCAGATGTTCCGCCGGGGTCTGGAAAGTGAGGACCTGAACCAGCGTCTGGTGTCGATCCACGCCATCGCTTCAGAAAATATCGGCCTGCTTTGGCCCGATCTGGATGCTTTGGCTGATGCCGATGACCCGGTGGTGTCGCACCATGCCCGCGAAGCCGTGGCGCAGTTGGCCGAGGCCGATGAACCCGGTCTGGGGTGAGCGCGTTTCGTCCTATCGGGCCAACGGGGGATTCAAAGAGCGCCAACCCGGGCTAACAGGGGTTTCAGTTTGGGCATGTTCTCGGGCAGCACCATTGCCGCGGTGGGGCCCACCCGTTCACCCAGCAGTTTGGCGGTGGGGGCCCACTGGTAGAGACCGTCGAGCAGTCCCTCGTCATCGAGGCGCAGCAGTAGCGCCTCCTGGAAAACGGGAGCCTGATCCAGACCGTCCAGAAAAAGGCGGATGGAGGGGGGCGGTTCGGCGCCAGTGCGTTCGATAAACCAGCGGCGGGCGTTCTCCACTGACAGGCCGCGGTCGATGGCGGCGCGTATACTCTCGGGGCTGATGGCCAGAACCTTGAGCTCAGGTGTGCACTCGGTCTCAAGCCGGTTGCCAAGGTGAGGCAGCTCGGTCTCGAGCAGCAGGTCTGAGCGGGCCTGATCGACCTCGAGGCGGGTTCCATCACCCGAGACACGGACACAGGCTTCGCGTGCCAAGGCGTAGTCGCGCGTGCCGGTGAGCCTGAAATGACGGTAGTCCAGATCTCTCTCGCGCACGATGGCGAACCGCTCGGAGACCCGCTCCAGCACCACACCCCGGGCCTGGGCCTCCTCCATATCGGCGGGGTCATCGAATTCGAGGAGAGTGGCACCGGCATGCACTGCCAGGCGCTCCCGCTTGCCCGCCCAGCCTTTCATCTGGTCCCACACCGCTCCGGGCAGCGCCCTGCCGCTGCGCCCCTCGAGAAATCCGCGTAAATCCTGGAGGGTCTCGCCAGATTCGAGGGCGCGATAAACGGTTTCGGGTGTGATGGTCATCTGGCAGGCAGCGCCCAGCGTTTTCCAGATCCCCAGGCGCGAAAGCCGGGCCAGCATGCCGGGAGTCAGTGCCTGACGGTAGGCGATGATTTCCAGGTTGGGTTGCACGAACAGCGATTGCGGCAGCGAGATATCCTCGGCGGGTCGGTCGCCCAACCCCAGAACCCATCGGCCCCAGCCAGAAAGGCGCACAGCGGCGCCTTCCTTGTTGTCGAGGCCAAGCCGGCCCGCTTCCACCAGTCGCAGGGGCCAGGCCACTCCGGCCATCCAGGTTTCCAGCCAGGGTGCCTGAGCTGACGGGCGCTGGTTCGATTTCCAGTGCGGGTGGTTCAGGCGCAGCCACTCCTCCAGGTCCGCCGGGTGGGCCCAGGCACCCTCGGGAAGCCGTCCCAGCAGAAGTAGCGCCAGCAGACAGGCTGAAGGGTAGGGGTTGGCCGAGGCATTTTCAGGCGCCAGCCAGCCCTCCCGGGGGCTCCAGCGGTTGACGGACATCCACGATTCAAAAAGATTGGCCAGGGCGGCGTGCATGCCCTCGTCCCAGCAGAGGGGGAAATCACCCTGCTCCCAGTCGGTGCCAGCCTCGCGCAGCAGGCCGCATTCACGCGCTATGGCGGCTAGTAATAGGGGCAGGTCAGGCGGGAGCGCCTGATTTTCCGAGATGGGAGTGGCGAGCAGCGGGCTTCCGGTGAGACGGTCGGCGTCGCGTTTGTAGAATTCGCCCGCCTGGGTGCGGCGGAAGGGGCCTTCGGTGGCTGACTGCCACAGGGCGCCCAGGCGAGTGGGGAACTCCATGCCGTCGGCAAGCTGGGCGCCACCTTTCACATCCAGGCTTTGGAGCGGCACCATCTCCGGCGCAGCTGGGGGGGCGGTGCCGTTTTCCGCCGCTTTCGCCACTAGCAAGGCATGGTGTTCCATGGCTGCCAGGGGCGGGCCGAGGACCATGGCGGATGTGGTGGGGGTGGGCAAGCCCAGATCATGCGGGATGGCCCGCTGGTGGACCATGGCTGGGCAGTGCAAAATCAAACGCTGCGAGGGGCTCAGGGTAAGCCAGGTGGTGAAATCATCCAGCCGGGCAGGCTGACCGGGGGTGCCGATGAGATCCGGCAGGATCAGGCCCGATTCAAGCAGCGCCAAGAGCGGCGCGAGGCCATCACGGTGACCCAGGGCCAGGTGCGCCTGCAACAGGTCGGAGACCGCAAAACGGTCACGGCGCATATGACCCACCAGGGCCAGCATGGAACGGGCCGGCGGGTCGGCCTTGTGCAGGATCTGGAGTCGGCGGGTGAGACGCACCGGGTCGGAAAGCAGGTCGATGGCGCGGGGAATCCAGTCGTCCGGGCCCAGACTGCCACGAGGCTTGACCAGGTTGACCACCACGCGTTCCAGCAGCTCGGGGGTGTAGCGCGAGAAGATGGCACCGGTATTGTCCAGGGCTTCCGGTGTTGCTGTTGGATCCTTCATACGGTGGATTCACCTTCTGGAGCTGGCCGCTTGGCGATTGTGGAAGGGGTTTCCAGCCCGGATGGGCCCATCAGGCGCGGGGTATGCCCCATGCGCACCAATTCTTCCTGCACAGCCTCCACCCTTCCGGGCCTCACCAGGAGAGTGGTGGGAGTCAGACGACCGGCAATTTCGCCTGCCAGTTTGCGGCGGGCCAGCAGCTCCTCGGCAAGGGTCGCATCTTCCACCAGCACCAGGCTGACCCGGCGATGGACCTTCACAGGAATCCGGGCATTGCTCATGGTGCGCTCCGCGGGGTCGTGGGTGGTGGCAACTCTTCAGTTGCCGGCATAGGCCCTTCGGCGCGAATCTCCTCCATGAGTTCCTCCCCATCGGCAATCCGATAAGAATAACCCTGCTCGGTGAGGAAAAGCTGACGGTGGTGCGCAAAATCCTGCTCACGGCTGTCGCGGCTAACCAGGGTGAAAAAGTGGGCTGTTTCCCCGCCTGACTTGGGGCGCAAAACCCGCCCAAGGCGCTGCGCCTCTTCCTGACGCGAGCCGAAGGTACCCGAAACCTGGATCAGCACACTGGCGTCAGGCAGGTCGAGGGCAAAATTGCCCACCTTCGAGAGAATGAGATGCCGCTCTTCGCCATTGCGGAAGCGGTTGTAAAGCTCCTCGCGTTCAGAGGTCGGAGTGATGCCAGTAATAAGCGGGATCTGGAAACGGCTTCGCAGTCGTCGCAACTGTTCGAGGTACTGACCAATGACAATCACCCGGTGGTCCTTGAACCGATGCAGCAGCGCGGCCACCACCTCGTCTTTGGCCGGGTTATCGGAGGCGATGCGGAACTTGCTGCGCCATTCAGCCACGGCGTATTCCATCCGCCGCTCGGTGTCCATGGCTACGCGCACTTCAGCGCAGGCCGCTTCCGCGATGAAGCCGCGACCTTCCAGCTCGCGCCAGGGAACATCGTATTTTTTCGGACCCACCAGGCTGAAAACATCACCTTCACGACCGTCCTCCCGCACCAGGGTGGCAGTCAGGCCAAGACGACGACGCGCCTGGATTTGTGCCGTGATGCGGAACACCGGCGCCGGTAGAAGATGCACCTCGTCATAAATGATCAGACCCCAGTCCTGCTTGTCGAACAGGCCGAAGTGGGGGAAGTCGCCTGTCTTGTCCTCACGGTGTGACAGGATCTGATAGGTGGCCACAGTCACGGGACGGATGGTTTTATTCTCGCCGGTATATTCCCCGACAGATTCGATAGGCAGATCGGTTTTGTCGAGGATTTCGCGGCACCATTGCTTCACGGCTGTGATGCCGGTTGTCAGTACCAGCGTGCTGCGCTTCATCAGGCACATCGCGGTGATACCCACAACAGTCTTGCCGGCACCACAGGGTAGCACCACCACCCCCGAGCCGCCCGAGACATCACCACCCGCGTAAAAAACCGCCGCCGCGTCTTTCTGGTAGTCACGCACATGGAAAGGCAGGCCATCGCGCATGTTCTCGCGCAGTTCCATAGGGAGCGCCGCCCCATCGGTATAGCCAGCCATGTCTTGCGCGGGGTAGCCAAGCTCCACCAGCACCTGCTTCAGCACGCCGCGGTTGGCAGGGTCCACCAGCCGCACTACATCGGATAGATGCTCGCCCAACAGTTTTTTCAGCTTTGGCTGGCGCCCCAGTTCGTCGAGCAGTTGACGGTCGCTGGCTACCAGCTTCATGATGCCCAGCCCAGGCAGGCTGACGGGAAACTCCTGCCCCGTGGCGCGGGTCACCTCGGCCAGCTCTTCGGGGGTGGCGCGTTCGAGTTTGAGCCGGCCATACCGTGAAACAATTTCACGCAGATCGGTCAGCAGGTTCCCGGGCACCGGGAATTTACTGAAACCGGTCAAGGCTTCCACCATCGATTCAGCACTCAGTCCGGCGGCTGCAGCATTCCACAGGGACAAAGGCGTGAGACGGTAGGTATGGATATGCTCGGGGCTCTTTTCGAGCTCGGCAAATGGGGCGATGGCATCACGGGCCTGCGTGTAGCGGGGGTTATCCACCTCCACCAGTACCGAACGATCTCCCTGAACGATGAGCGGATTGCTGGGGTCAAACTGCATGCGGAGCCTCAATGGACCAGGCCCCGCGGCGGGTCACCGCCCGTTTGGGCGACCCGGCGCGAAGGTCAAAAGGTATCTTATGAGACCAAGGCCCTGCGAGACAAGCAAAGATAGGGAATGGCTTGGGGCTTGGGGGGCTTGGTTAAGCTGGATCGGTCTTGACAGTATGGTTGTGAAATGACAAGAACGGCTTTTTTACGGCGCAGCCCAGGGGAACCGCTCTCTGACATGCCCGGAATGCGCCCAGGGAGCTTGAATCATGACGACGGAATCCGGGGTGACTTTCGCTGAAAAATATCGCGACCTTGAATTTGATATCCAGGTCAAGCATGCCACCCGCGATGGCAGGATTTCCACGGCGATATCCTGCCATGACTCCGCTGCGGTACCCAAGGTCGCGGATGCAGGGTGTGTCTACGGCGCCGGCGATTCTGCCTACCAGGTCATGCATAACGGATTAAAAGTATACTGTGATGGCCATTATGGTGAATGGAATGTGGAGATTATCCAGAAACTCAAAGGCCATCACGAACCCCAGGAGGAAGCAGTTTTTCACGAGGTGCTCAAACGCATCAAGCCAGGCTCCCTAATTGTCGAGCTGGGGGCTTTCTGGGCCTATTATTCCATGTGGTTTCCGAAGGCGGTCAAAGATTCCAGGGCAATCCTGGTTGAGCCCGTCCTTTCCCAAATGGAACAAGGCAAACGGAATTTCAAACTCAACAACCTGAAGGGCGAATTTCTCAACGGTGCCATTTCCGACCGGGAAACGGAATCCAGCGAGGTGGATGTCTGGCATACGCAAATTGAGCGGATCAAGACCGTTACCGTTGATAGTCTGTTCCGGCACTTCGGCCTGCAGAAGATCGAAGTCCTGCACTCAGATATCCAGGGCCATGAGTACGCGATGCTCATGGGCGCGCAGCGGGCGTTGAAAGACCGGCTGATCGACTGGATATTGATTTCCACGCACGGAAACTACCTGCATGAGAGGTGCCTCCGCGTCATAAAAAAAGCGGGCTACCATATCGTGGCGGAGCACAATCCGGATGAAAGTTTTTCATTCGACGGTCTGATTGTGGCTTCGGCAAAACGCGAAATACCCCATCTGAAAATGACCCGGCGGGAATTGCCGGGCACCGCGTGGAAAAAAATGCGAAAAAGGATTCGTGTGAACCTGCTTGAGCCTTTGGGAATCAAGAAGAAACTGTTCTGAAAACGACTTTTGCCAGAGGGCCAGGCGCCATCTGGCAAAAGTTTTTGGCCTTCAGGCTACCGCGTTGGGGGCTTGATTTCCTGAATGAGGGCACCGTGTTTGTCATCGAGGACCAACACGGCGAACTGGACGATGGGTGGTAGGGCGGGGCCGCTGACGCTGGCATAGTCGAACCTGCCGCGGATGTCGGTGTAGCCGTCCTTGTGGAAGCGGACCTTGCCATCGGCGTGCCTGGCATAGACCTTCACATAGGCTTTGGCCAGTGGTTTGGCGGCGCCGATGGTGGTTTTCAACTGGCCGTTGTTCTCCATCACCAGGACATCCATGGTTTTGGCATAGCGGGGCAAGGCGGTGGCCTTGCCGGCGCCCTTGAGTTCAACCAGAGTGTTGACGCTGGCGAAGCGCGCGGGCAGGTCGAGGAAGGTCTCGGTCTTGTCGGCGGCGAGTTCGATCTCGAGGGTCTGGTTGGGACGGACGAGGGCGAAGCGATCACCGTACTGCTGGCTGAAGGGATTGCGGCTGAAGAGCAGTTCCACATCCATCTCGTAGAGATTGACGGTCAGCCTGGAGATGTTGCGGTGGGTGATGCGCACGCGCGGG
>QWOS01000118.1 GCA_003669555.1 Planctomycetota bacterium | reverse complement strand
CAGCATTTTCTGCCGCGCGAATAGCCTTCGCACTTCCCCCCTGCCTCCGATACCCAACAAACCGGATCAAAAAGTCATTTGATCCCGAAAACCATCCCGCTGGCGGTGGGCCGATGGTGTGGACGGTGGCTCCACCCGAATAAATTTTTATTTTTTCAAAAAAAAGTGTTTTTTTTGTTATTTGGTCCTTGCATTCTGAATGAAACTATCCGAAAACAAACAATGAGAATTCGGTAATGTTGAATTCCATTTCTGGAGAATTGTCGGCTACATCCATGCCGATAGCCCAGCGGTGGTTTTACAACAGAGCTGTTTTTCATTTCTTAATTCCTTTCCGTCCGTAGTCAGGAGATTTTTCCGATGCTAGGCAACCTCTCGGGTTGGCTTGGTTTTTCACGCAGAAACCGAGCATTCACCCTGATTGAACTTTTGGTGGTTATTGCCATCATCGCAGTGCTGGTGGGGCTGTTGGTCCCAGCGGTGCAAAAAGTGCGCGAAGCGGCCAACCGCATGAGCTGCTCCAACAACCTGAAACAGTTTGGCCTCGCCATCCACAACTATGCCGGGCGCAACGACACCAAACTCCCTCCGGGTGGCAAGTGGGGAACAGTCAAATACGCCGGCGACTGGGGTGACGACCAGGGGAGCTGGATCGTGCACATCCTTCCCGATATTGAGCAGGATAACTTATTTAAAGCAATCAACTGGAATGCCTATAACCCTTTGTCGGTCAGGGACTCTGCCAACTTCAATACAGGTCAGGTCATCAAGTCTATGCATTGCCCATCAGATGGTGAAGCCGCCTCATTAGCCCTCACCAACTATGCCATGAGCATGGGGCCACAATGTGCTGTTGGGCCTTGCGGCTACGACCCATACATCAGTTGGTGCCGTCCTGCTGCCAGCCTGAACATGGGTTATGCGAACAGCCCCGATCATGGCAATACCTGGGAGTTGCCTGATGTGCGTGGCGTGGGTGTCCGTGTATGGGTTCCTGTGCGGTTTACGGCCATTCCGGATGGCCTTTCCAACACCATCTTTGTGGGGGAAGTTCTGCCCCTTGCCCACGACCACAGCACCTGGGGTGGCTCATGGGCCCACTTCAATGGTGGAAGTGCCCACCATGGGACCAATCCACCCATCAATGTCAACACGAATGGCACTGGTAATTGCGGTAATAAAAACGGGATAGTCGACCGCAACAACTGGAATGTTGCCTGGGGTTTCAAGTCAAACCACTCAGGCGGTGCCAACTTCTTGATGGGTGACGGTAGGGTGACATTCGTCAACCAGAGTATTGACCAGCGCATTTACCAGTTGATTGGCTGTCGCAACGACGGCCAGCCCGCCAACCTTCCATGAGTGTAACCGGCCTCCACGGCTGATCCTTTGGGGTGCCCGGTGTGATACGCCCGGCATCCCCTTTTTTATGCCTCGTTTTCCCAGATTCAGGAGTTCCCTTGCATGTTCAGGTTCCCTTTTTTGGCCGGCACAGCGCTGGCTGCTTCTTTGCTCGTGCTTGGCTGCGGCGGTGACGGCAAGAAAACCGTGCGCGTCAAGGTACAGAAAGACGGGGCAGGTCTGTCTGGTGTGGCTTTGGTTCTTTTCGCCAATGGCGCCCAGGCCGGTGACGGTTTGACCGGTGACGATGGTATTGCCACGATCAAGGCCCCGCCAGGCGACTATAAAGTCACCGCCAGTAAAAAGCCCAAGCTCAGCGAAAATGGGATTATTGATCCGAAAGACATGATGAAGATGACCGGTGGGCCCAAAGGGCCTGGCCCAATGGGCATGCCCAAACTACCGAAAGAAGATAAAGGCGAGGAACTGGCTGACGAGTTCACCAAGGTAGACAAGACACCACTCACCCTGAAGATCCCAGCCGACAAGGATCCCGTCGAGCTGACCGTCAAGGGCAAGTAACCCTTCCCCTTGGCCATGAACCCCAACCAGAAGCCCGGCCTGAAACAGGCCGGGCTTCTTTTTATTGCTGGCGACTTTTAACGGGCTGGGGTCAGGCGCCCAACTCCTGGCGCTTGCCGGCGATTTGCGCCAGCAGTTTCTTGAACGGGTCCGCAAACTTGGAAAGCCCCTCGCGCATGAGGGTCTCCTCGAGATCCTGCATGCTCACCTTGGCTTCAATCTCGGCCACCACCGCTGCGGGGGGCATCAGGTCCACCTCGCGGGTGAAGGTCCGGCCGCTCTTCTCCACAGCGGCATTGGTGCCCGGAGGATTGGTCTCGATATCGCTGCCAGCAAAGGCGGCCACATACTTGGTGGGATCGTCTTTGGGGTCTTTGGTGCCGGTACTGGCAAAAATGATTTCTTGCTGTAATGGCACTTTCTTGTCGGCCCACCACAGTTGATTCAGCTTCCAGACCTTCTTGGCATTGACGATGCCCACCTGGCCCTGGGCCGCCTCGGACAGGCTCGGCACTTTTTCTTTGGTGTACACATCGAGCCGGCTGACAAAAATGCTGTAGACCGACTTGAAAGTGGTCAGGCCACCGGGACGCCGCTGCGCCCCCTTCCACACCGCCTCACGCGCCTTGAAATACTGGTCTTCGCTGAAGATCAGGGTCACATTGAGGGTGATCCCGGCGGCGGCCAACTCCTCCAGCGCGGCCAGGCCACCCGGCGTGGCGGGTACCTTGATCATGCGGTTCTTGTGGCCAGCTGACCACTTCTTGCCCAGTTCGATATAGCGGCTGGCCTTGGCAGGCACATCCAGGGGGCACGCCGCGTCTTCGAGAAGCGGATCCAGTTCGAAACTCACCCAGCCATCGTTGCATCGGGTCTGCTCCCAGACCGGCAAAAAGACCTCCTGAGCCTGATGCACCAGCTCGTTGGTCATGGCCCAGGCCACGGCCTCGTCATCGTGCCCGTGCTGCAGCAACTCCTTGATGCGGCCATCGAAACGACCTGTTTTCAGCAGGTCGGAAATGATGATCGGATTGGAGGTGGCACCGGTGGCCCCCAAAGCGCGGTTGGTGCGCACCAGGTCGGGATCGATCGAATCGAGCCACAGCTTGGTGCCGGTTGCCACGAGAGACTTGAGAGAAGACATGTTTTTTCCCATGGAAAAATCGATTGAAACCACTGCATCCACAATTGATACTCTTCCATATTCAGGCTTGTGTTTCAAGGTTGGCAAGCCGGACAGACCGCCCGGCAGGCGACTATGCGCCTGGGGAATGGCACCCGCTTGCGCCAAACCCTCCCCTGCGGCAACAGTTCAGGCCGCCCGGCGTATGACTGACACGGGCTCGGCTGGTGGCCTGGAAACGCTTGGTAAACGCCGCAGGTGATTAGTCCGGAAACGGCATACCAGGCTGCTGATGGCCATAAAATGCACCAGCGAACCGGCAACGACCAGCAAGTGGAAAAGCTCGTGGTACCCCAGCATGCCCGGGAGCAGATTGGGCCAATGCAGGGCATTGATCACAGCCCCCACCGTGAAAAAGCCACCCCCCAGCCACAGTCGATTCAGCTCCCCCGGGATCAGCCCTTTCACCAGGTGCCCATGGCAGGCGAGCGAACACCAACCCATAAGCAGGTAAATCCCTGTGGAAATGGCTACAGGCACTTCCCCCATGCCAATCCGCAGGGCACAGCCAGCCAGGGCCAGCGACCAGATAATGCCCAGCAAACGGGTCGCCACCGCCAGGGGCAGGCCAGTCAGGCAAAAAACTGTCCATGAACCGGCAATAAACAGGTGAATTCCCACATGATCGATATCCTGAGCGAAGGCTACCCTGGCATCCGAGCCTTGCACCCCATGAAAATAACCGCTGGCGGCAAAGGCGAAAACCATGGTCAGGCCGTAGACCACCACTCCGAACACCGCTTTGGGAAATGGCCAGGCGATCCGCCCCAGCAACAGCAGGGGCAAGATCATGGCTACTGCCCAGAATCCGTGGGTCAGCGCGCTCACTGGTTCCCGTAAATCCATGATGGTCGCCGCCTCCAAAACTACATCCCGCACGACACCGCAGGCTTCAGGAAATGGTCGAGCAACTATCAATACACTGGGGGCCCCGCTGGCACAAACCGGGATTTCTGACAGCAGTACCAATCGAGAGCATCCGGAGACAGCCATGGGATATCTAAATTTATCTTCATGCATTGCAGACCTGGAGCGGCATGGCCTGCTGCGCCGGGTTGACCACCCCATCGATCCGCACCTGGAAATGGCTGAGATCCAGCGGCGCGTCTACCGGGCTGGTGGCCCCGCCCTGTTCTTCACCCGGCCTTTGAACTGCCGTTTCCCGATGGTGTCGAACCTGTATGGCACTTTGGAGCGGACCCGTTTCCTGTTCCGCGATGCCTTGCCCCGGCTGGAGAAACTGATGCGGCTCCAGGGCGACCCTGGCCTGGCAGCCCGGACGCCCTGGAAATTCTGGAACGTCCCCCGCTCGCTCTGGCACGCCTGGCCAGCCTTCCGGAGCCGGGGCCCCATTCTGCAACACCAATGCGCCCTGGGCGACCTGCCCGCGCTGCACTGCTGGCCCAACGATGGCGGCTCGTTTGTTACCCTGCCAGCGGTTTATAGCGAGTCCCCCAGCCTGCCAGGCTGGATGCGTTCCAATCTGGGCATGTACCGGGTGCAACTTTCGGGCAACGCCTACCATCCTGCTACCGAAGTGGGCCTGCATTACCAGATCCACCGCGGTATCGGCGTGCACCATGCCCAGGCAGTGGCCAGGGGGGAGAAATTGCGGGTGGCGGTTTGGGTGGGGGGGCCACCCGCCCTGGCAGTGGCGGCGGTGATGCCCTTGCCGGAAAAAATTCCCGAGGTGCTCTTCGCCGGAGTGCTGGGCGGGAGACGCCTGTCGCTGATCCGCCTGGCCGCCGAACCGGGTTGCCCGGGCCGTGTCGCCATCCCCGCCGAGGCTGATTTTTGTCTGGTGGGCACCATCGATCCCTCAGCTACCCGGCCGGAGGGCCCTTTTGGTGACCACCTGGGTTACTACAGCCTGACCCACCCGTTCCCCTTCATCACTCTTGAAAAGGTCTACCACAGGCCAGGCGCCATCTGGCCTTTTACGGTGGTAGGGCGCCCGCCCCAGGAAGACAGCAGTTTTGGCGCGTTTATCCATGAATTGACCGCACCGGTCCTGCCGGCCGTTCTACCTGGGGTCCGCGGGGTGCATGCGGTGGACGCGGCAGGTGTGCACCCGTTGTTGCTGGCCATCGGCAGCGAGCGCTATGTGCCGTATGCCCAGGCCCGTAAACCGCAGGAGCTGCTCACCCAGGCTTGCGCCATTCTCGGCCAGGGTCAACTCAGCCTGGCCAAGTTTTTGTTCCTGGTTGCCGGGGAAGACGATCCTGACCTGCATGCCGATAATATCCCGGCTTTTTTCAGCCACCTGCTGGCCCGCCTCGACCCCCGGAATGACCTGCATTTCATCACCCGGACCACCATGGACACACTTGACTACTCGGGAGATGGTTTCAACAGCGGTTCCAAGCTGATCATCGCCGTGGCGGGTGAACCCCGGCGACACCTGCCAGCTTCTGTAGGAGAACTGGCCGGCTTGCCGGAAGGATGGGGCGATGCCCGCGTCTGCCTGCCCGGCGTGCTGGCACTGCGCGGCCCTGCCTGGGACAAAGCCGGTTCAGGGGCGCCCGCCGACGCCCGGCGACTGTGCGACGCCCTCAACCCTGGACACCCCATCAACCGGTTCCCGCTGGTGCTGCTGGTCGATAATAGCGGCTTTGCCTCAGCTAGCCTGGAAAATTGGCTGTGGGCTGCCTTCACACGCGCAAACCCCGCCACCGACCTGCACGGCGTAGGCGAATTCACCCAGGACAAGCACTGGGGCTGTGCGGGTTCGTTGATGCTGGATGCCCGCATCAAGCCGCACCATGCCCCTGCGCTGGTAGAAGATCCGGCGGTGACCCGCCGTGTGGAGGAACTGGCGGCCCGGGGGGGACCGCTGCACGGCTTGTTCTAGGTGCCCCGGGTCGGAAAATCAGGTGGCCCGCGATGCCCCGGCAGCCAGGCCCCAACAGGTCAGCCGTTTACCCCCGGACCACATCCACAGGCTTGCCCGAGCGGGCCGATTGAGCGAGGGCATCGAGAACACGGAGGGTTTTCACCGCCTCGTAGGGATCTGGCCGCACGGGCGTGTTGTTGAGAACCGCCTCGCTGAGATGATCAATCATGCAGGTGATCTGGTCGTGCCCTTCCACCATGCACAGGTCGGTGCCGTCGGCGTGATCCACTTCGTATTCGCCCTTGGGCGATGGGAGCCACATGCGGGGAATACGCACCACCCCTTTCTCGCACACCACCTCCATGCCCATGCGCAAGGGGGCGTTGAAGCCGCAATCGAAGCTGGCCAGCCGGCCATCTTCAAATTCCATTTGGCCAGTCATGGCGATATCCACACCATGCAGGAAAGTGGCCCGGGCAAAGACGCGGACAGGTTCCACACCCATCGCCCAACGGATGCCATAAACGGGGTAGCAGCCCACATCGAGCAAGCTGCCGCCGCCCGCCTCGGCCTTGAGGCGGATGTTGGCGGGATCGATGGGATCCATGCGGAAAGTGAAAACACCATGAACCCGCAAGACAGGCCCCAGCAGCCCCGAATCGAGGAGAGCGCGCATTTTGGCGGTGCGGGGATGATGCGGCCACATGAAGCCATCCATCAGCCTGCCGCCCCTGGCCTTGCACCAGCTTTGCAGTTCCTGGGCTTCAGCCGCCGTGGGACACAGGGGCTTTTCGCACAGGACCGTCTTGCCTTGCTCGATGGCAGCCCGGGTCCATTCCGCGTGTAGGTGATTGGGGAGGGGATTGTACACCACATCCACTTCGGGATGGCGCACCAGTTCCTCATAGCTGCCACAGGCAATGGGAATATGGGCCGCCTTCGCGGCCGCAATGGCCCGCTGCGGATCCCGGCTGGCCAAGGCCACCACCCTGGCATGCTGCGACCGGGCAAAGGCGGGCAGAATGCGCTCGTTGATCTTGGCGACACCCAGGATTCCCCATCGAACCGTACGCGGCAAGCTCACAGGCAGGCTCCTTGCATCCGGGAACAACCCCGGGTGAAACTGGTTGGCAAAGGTGGACAGCAGGCTGGGCTCTGGAAACCCGCAGGAATGGATTCCATACCATGCACCTTATAGCAGTTTACGGTAGGAGCCTGGGCTTTTCAGGCCAGTCCGGGCCGGTGAGCAACTTTTTTTCCTGGTCGGGTAAGGATGCGGAGGGTGGTCATGATTCAGGTTCTCAGTGGCAGATTCCGGTTGAACAACAAGTTTTTTGACCGCTTTGTGGTTCCCTTGCTGGAAGAAACCGACGAAATGATCAACACCCGCCTCGAGGTGAAAGAAGGCCTCATCCTGCTGAAGGGGGACTACCAGGCTGGTTTCATGCGCATCCCCATCCAGGTGGAATTCCGCCCCTCGGCCAGCAACGGCATGCTCGTGGTCGATCTGGGCGCCGTTCGACTGGCCACGGGGTTCAACGCCCCGGCCATGGTGCGGCAGTTGCTGGTGGACCAGATGGAAGTCCGGGTGCAGGAAATTCCTGGCGCCCGCATGGACGGAGAGCGGATTGAAATGGACCTGCCAACTTTTGCCCAGGGGCATGGCATCGAATTATCGGGCCGGCTGGAGGCTCTGGAAGTGCGCCAGGGCATCATTGAATGCGTTTTGGGGCCAGCCTGACCGAGAAGCCCCCATCCCCCTGAGAGGCTGGGCCCTCAGGGCAGCGGCAGGTCCTTGAAGGTGAATGGAATCTGGTGATCCATGGTTTCCCAGGTGGTGTAGACCAGTCTGCTGGCCGGACCAACCGCCTTGGCCGGCTGGGGAGCTGCGGGATTATTCCCGGGCAGCAAGGCAGGCAAAATCAGCCCCCCCAGCCTGGCGCGGGCAGCAGCAACAGGCTGCTGGGGAATGGGTGGCCCAAAAGTGAAGGTGATGGTGGCAAAATTCGGCCCGCTGGTCCCCCAGCTTGAACCCTGGTTCTGGAACTTCATTCCAGCCGCATCGGTGAGTTCGAGCCGCTGGTAGAGCGAATTCATCCAGGTATAATCACCGGGGTTATCATTGTTTTTTTCCCGCACAGCCAGTTTCACCTGAATCTGCTGGCCGGGCTTTCCGTCCAGCCCGGTCACCTCTTCTATCGTGAAGCTGGTAGAGCCAATTTCCACCATCTTGCCTTTGGATTGAGCCAGATCAGTCGTGATGGGAACCTGTTTTTGCTCCACCAGAACCAGGCAGGAGACCACTGCCGAGAGGGTACGGATTCGGGTGCTGCTTCCCGCAGGCCGATGGAGGACCAGGTTGGCGGTCTGGGTTTGCGAGCGGTACCCGTTGCCATAGCGACTGACATGGCGGCGGACCTGGCCACCCATTTGCGGAGCCTCGTTGAAGGGAGGCACCAGGGATTGGCCGTCATCGGACCATGCCTCGAGGAGCCGGGGTTCGCTCACTCCCAGCAAGGGCAACCGCGGTTCGCTGAAAATAGCCATGCCCAGGGTGAGGGTCTCGGTTCGCTTGGGCCCGGTGCTGTCAGCCCCGGTGAGATCGATGGTGCGGTACTGCTGCAGGGTGTTGGCGACAATGCGAAATGCGCCATCGTAAGCGACCAAAGGCGGGCAGATGCCGTTGCCCAGGCGAATGCGATCGTCACCATACCCCTGCTGGATGCAGGTTCCGGTGATACGCCCCAGTTGATCGATCACCTCGAGCATGGGCAGGTTGTCGCAGCCGAAATCGATGGGTTGTTCCAGGTTGTTCCAGGCCTCGATGCCATAACCACTGGCCTTGGAAAGCGCCTCGAGTGTGGCGCGGAAGGTACGGCTCTTGCGTTCGAGGCTGACCCTGCAGGGTGCCAGGCGAAGCGAGGCTTCGAGTGGGCTGGTCAGTTCGAGAGCGCGTCGGCGGACTTCGGGATCGGGATGGTTGCCGGCAGAACGCAGCACTGCCAGGCCTGCCGGGCCGGAAAAGCGCAGTTGGTCGGTCGCCGCCTCACGACGGCTGAACTGGGGTGAGCCCAGATCTTCGACCAGAGCCTCCAGGGCGGCTTTATCCGCCACAGGCTTGCCAGCGGGAGGCTGGATTGGCTTGGGTGGCGGGGCCGCGGCTTCCTGGCCGCAGACCCCGCCGTTCACCCTCAGGAACACCCCGACAAACAGGCCGCACAGCCAGAGTGGCTTCAACAGGCGATCGCTAACCGCGCGCATGATGATTCTTGCTCCCAGTCAGCCTCACCGGATACCAGCCCAGGCGTGTCAGGCGGTCCGTCAGGATGTGAGTTGGATAATATCCGACCCGGGAGCCATTGATCAAGGACCTGAAGCGAAAAGACACGGATTTTGGCAAACCCGTCCCCTGACCCGTCAGGTATTGCGGGTTGGAGAAAGTGGTACGGATTGGCCGGTTTCGGGCGCGCCTGCGTTGCTCAGGGAGCCGCCCGTGTGACGGGTTCACCCAGAAAAAGGAGGATCCCCTGGCTTTCAGGACGGGGGTGACGCTCAGGGGCGTCCGGCGTTCCCACCCAGCCCTGGGGTGGGTGGCCGGGCCTGGCACGAGTGCATTGGAGCAACCAGGCCTGATTGGGTGTGGGGGTGGATGGACAGAGCATGGCCAGGGGAATCGCCGCCTCCACAGTCCAGGTCCCCTCACCCTGGCGCACCTTGACAAACCAGCGGGGGTCCCAGCTCTGGTCCAGCCAGCAGGCATCAGAGACCCCACCGGTCTGGTCCACCACCAGCCGGTAGCCCGTGGAATAATCGCGGTCGATATCGAGGTGCCAACCCACCCGGTCACGATGCGGTGAGGCGCTATCGCGGCCACGGCTGGCCAACCCTTCCACGGCCGGACCACCCGGACTCGGGCAGATAGCCGCCAGATACAGGAAATCTGAATCGTAGCCCATCGCGAATTGGGCCAACTCCTCGCGTGCCCCGCCCCGCAGGGTGCGGAAAGCACCTTGCCAGCAGGGGTCATCCAGTTTGCCATCCAGATGCGGACGGACCGTGGCCTTGCGGCATGCCAGTAACGGACGCGGACACTCGCCCTGATGGTCGGTGAGCCATATTTCCAATCCCGCCGCGCTACGCCAGGGGCTGTCGGGGGGCAGGCCGTTGGCTAGCCTGCGGTGATAGGCTCTGGCCTCCTCCACCTGGCCAAGCTGCCGCCGGGCAGATTGCAGGCTGAACTGCACCAGGGGGTCATTGGCCAACTGGGCACCATGTGCCTCCAGCACAGTCCCCTGGGCCAGGCATTCCTCCAGCCAGCGCCGGGATTGCTCGCGGTGATTCAGCCAGGAAGTCTCGTGATGGGACTGCACCGAAAGTTCGACAGGGGGACGGGGCTGGTTGGTGGCCAGATTGGCCTGCCGCACCAGGGAAGGGGCTGAGAGATCGGGCATGCCCACCTGGTGGAGACCGCGCTCCACACGCTGGGTCAGTTCGTAACGCCGACGGACCTCGCCACTGGCGCCATGTGCCAACAGCCAGCGGCATGAGGCGGGCGAGAGCGGGCTGGTGGGATATTTCGAGACAAGCAGGCGGTGCATCTCCCGGGCCTCCATCCAGCCTCCCTGCCTGGCCTGGTTTGTTGCCAGTCGGGAAAGCAATGCGGCAGCCTGGTTGTCAGGCAGTTTTTCCAGCGCCGGGAGGAGCGCCGCTTCGAGGTTTTGCGGATTGTTGAGCCCGCCGGGTGGTGCGAGGGCCATCGCCCGGATCTGGTTGCGGAGCCTCAGGGCCTTGCGGGTTTCATCGTCGGGAGATTCCGCCAGGTTCTGGGGCCGGCGCATGCCGACCGCATCTGCTTCCAGCCCATCCATCAGACCTGCCAGGCGCTTCGTTTGCTGCCCGGCCGGCAACACCTGGTTCCAGCATTCCAGCGGCTCGCCCGATTCCCATTCTTGCCCGGGCAGAACCAGGGCCCTGGCCTGTGAGCACCAGTCTTCCAGGCTGTCACCGAGGCAATCCTGCACCTCCTGGGTATCGACCCGCCCCGATGTTTCGGCGCGGGGGGCCGCCCGGGCCAACACGCGCGCAACCGACCAACACTCCAGACCCAGTTCACTCAGGTGCTCCGGATGATAGGCGGGGTCGGATGCCTGACGCACCGCATCGAGCAGGAGGCGGCTGAGGGCCTGTTCCATGCCTGCCTGGGGACCACCATGATTCCCCACCACCAGCACCAACCGTGGGCGTTGCACACGCAGGGCCAACACCAGTTTTCCGACCAGCCCCGGCATGCCGGCGGTGAGCATCCCGTGCGCCGCCGCCACATCCCCCAGGCGATCGAACGCTGCCGGAGGAGACTCGCGCCAGCTTTCAACCCAGGCAGCGCCCCCATGCCTGGCCGCCTGCAAAAAACGCCCATGCGCCCCCGCCAGATTCATTTCCGGGGCCAAAGCCCGAATCACTGCCACGCGCCAGCCGTCCACGGCCCCCAGCCGCCCCGTGGAACACCAGGCATGGGCCTGCTCGCCCCCGACAAACCCGGTGACCGCCAGTCGTTGGTCGGCACCCCGGGAGATGACCCAGGTGGCCCCGTGGTCTGCCGAACGAAGCACACGCCCCAATTCCCCCGCACAATAAGCCACGCCATCCGCACCCTGACAAACAGCGTGCAGCGGAGCCTGCTGACCGGTGCGGACCACCTGGACCTGGCCTTTTTCACAAGTCAGCAAAAGACTGCCCGGATTTCCCACCACCAAATGGCGCCCCCCGGTTTCCGAGGCCGCCAGCCATTCACACTGTCGGCCGGCTTCCCGGCTCAGTGGCGGGGTACTTGCCTGCCAGCCATTTGCGCCACGCTCAATCAGCAAGCCATTGCCGCCTGCGGCCATTGTTCCAGCGAGGGCATTCACTCCGGCAGTACCAGGCCGCAAATCCAGGTCCACCTGGCGCAGACTTCCATCACGCCATTCCCCCAGAGAGCCATCCAGCCCCGCCAGGCTCAGGACCCCTTTGGCATTCCACAGTCCCGCGCGCCAGCCTCCCGCCAACCCCTTGGCACTGTTGACCGCTTGCCAGCTTTTTCCACCATCGGTGGTCTGGAACAGGCCACCGGGCTGCAGGGGCGATGCCTCCCCCCACATGAAGCCATTGTCCGGATTTTTTTCTTTGTCGAAGACGATGCCATGGAGTGGTGGCAGCACGCCGGGCAAGGCGCGATTCCAGGTTTTTCCCCCATCACGGGTGAAGAAAAGCAGGCCCGTGGGCCCGGCAGGTGCCTCCTCCCTCCCCACTAGCCAGCCGCGCCGTTCATCCTGAAAATGCAAGCCAAGAAACGATCCCGCCACGCCCAGGGGGAGCCGTTCCCATCCCTTGCCGCCATCGCGGCTCACCAGAAGGGTACCTTCATCCCCCGCAGCCCAGACTGAACTGCCGGCCACGGCAATTGCTCTCAGGCAGGCATCGTCCGGGTGCCTGAGATCAGCACCCAGCAGCAAAACGGCAAGAAAAACTGTGACCATGCCGACCACTCCCCAGCGAATGGAGTGGCTGATACCCCTGTTCCAAAGCCCGGATCAAGCCCTTTCGCCAGAGCAGCCCTTTCGCCCAACCACGCCATTTAGCCAAAAGGCTATCGCCAAACCGAGGAGAACTCCCCCGGCGTCGAATCCCACATCCATGAGGCTGCCGTTACGACCGCAGTAAGGCTGAAGGGTTTCGGTGAGGGCACCATGCCCCAGGGCAATGGGCCCGGCCCATCGGGGTCCGAACCGCCAGGCGGGCCAAAACACCAGGGCCGCATAGCCAAGGACATGCAGGCTCTTGCTCACCGCATAGGCCCAGGAATCGGGAATTATCACCTGCCGGACTTGAATCGGCTCCGGGCGCAACAGGCCAACCGTCCATGCAACACCCCAGATCACCCAGAGAACCCAAAACAACCTGGCCAGCCAGTCTGGTAAAACCCTTGGCGCACGGTGCCTGTCAGACCTGGGGCTTGAATCCATGGGGGGTTGGGAATCCAGTATCACCAAAGTGCCTCGGAAAATGACATGATCAAGCCAGGTTCTGGAACGAATCACCTGACAGCAAATGCTCCAAAATCATTGGACTGCCAATCGGGCTGTTGACTTTCCGCAAAATGGACCGATAAGCTATATGTATGAAAGTTTCCTGCCTGACACTTGTGTGCTTGCTCATCCTGGGGGTGGTGATCCCTCCCCATGCGTGCTGTGCATGGAGTCATGTTGCAGATCAGGACCACGCCACCAGCAGTTGCTGCTGTTGCACGCCGGTGGATCATTCTGGTCCTTCCGGAAACATACCCGAGGCACCGCGTCGTGGGCCTTGTTGCGAGCAAATGGACCAGATACTGGTCCTGGGTGCCGGCAAATCTGTCCTCAAAAATCACTTCCAGGTACTGTTCCGTCTTCCTGACCTTTCTTTGGCATTAAGCCCCCTTCTTGCCTATTGCAGCCATGCCGTGCTGGTCTGTGTGTCCCCAGACCGGCCCCGACACATGGTTTTTTGCCGCTGGAACTGCTAACAGTTTTTGCCAAACCGGCTTTGCCACCAAGTAGTCTGTGGTTCCGGTTGGCTGGTTTTTGCGGACAGGGTGCTACCATGCGCCCACTGAATTTCAACGAAACAACCCTATACCTGACAACACACATTGATGTATGAGCCTGCCGCTTTGCCGTGCGGGCTCAAAGCGAGGAGATGTATCTATCATGATTCTGAAAAACCTGTTGGGGCTTTTGGCGACACTGGGTCTGGTTGGCGGCGGCGCCTTCACCTACCACATCCTCACTCATTACTACGAATCCGGCTCCTGCCATGGCGGCGGCTGCTCAGGTGCGGTGGCTCCTTGCCCCCACGATGCGGATGGCATGCTGGTCGATGCCGACTCATCCTGCTGCCAGGGTGCCATGACTGTCAGCGCCAAGGCCAGCAAGGCCTGCTGTGGCAAGGGTGCCTGCTGCTCGCCTGATGCGGCTTGCTGCGCCACCGGCGAATGCTGCGGCACCGAGTCGTGCTGCGCTACTGATGCATGCTGCGACGGGGCTGACGCCCCCGAGTGCTGCAAGCCCAGGGCTGTCAGCGCCAAGGCCAGCAAGGCCTGCTGTGGCAAGGGTGCCTGCTGCTCGCTTGACGCGGCTTGCTGCGCCACCGGCGAATGCTGCGGTACCGAGGCGTGCTGCGCCAATGGTGCATGCTGCGACGGGGCCGACGCCCCCGCGTGCTGCAAGTCCAAGGCTGGCGCCGTGAAGGCCGCCAAGTAAAAGCGGAATTTCGCGCATTTTCGCCAACCAACCATGCCAGAGGCCCTTCGCGGGGCCTCTGGTTTTTTCATGGGCCTGGGGTGGTGGTATGGTTTGACCCTGGCCTCGGGGTCGCATAGAGTCTGGGTCTGGAGGAAATGGCATGGATACTGCGCCGGGCTGGTTGGTTATCAGGGATGGCAAGCTGGTGGATGGCACCGGCAAGGGCGCGGTGGACCGGGCCACCGTGGTGGTGCGGGAGGGGAAAATTGTCTTCGCCGGGTCATCGGCCGCGGTTCCGGCCAGTCTGGGGGTGCCAGCGGATGCCTGCACCATCGATGCCAATGCCTGCACCATTATGCCCGGCCTTGTCGAGGCTCATTTCCACCCCACCTATTTCAATGTTGCCGCCCTGGAAGATCTGGATGTCAAATATCCGGTGGAATATGTCACCCTGCTGGCCGCCGCCAATGCCAAACTGGCATTGGAATGCGGCTATACGGCAGCCCGTAGCGGCGGCAGCCTGTTCAACATCGATTTCTGGCTGAAAAAAGCTATCGAGAGTGGCGTGATGCCGGGGCCCCGCCTGGCAACCAGCGGTCGCGAGATCTGCGGCGCCGCCGGCCTGATGGACTGGAACCCCGAATTCCGCAAGATCGGCATGGAAGGGCTGGTCTTGCTCGTGAATGGCCCAGACGAGGCGCGGGCGGCCGTGCGCAAGCTGGTGAAAGACGGTGTGGAATGGGTAAAAACCTATCCCACAGGCGATGCCGCCGCCCCCGACGCCAACGATCACCACACCCTGTGCATGACCTTCGAGGAGATGGCGGCGGTGGTACGCACCGCGCACAACCATGGCCTGAAGGTGACCGGCCACTGCCGGGCTACTGAGGGGATCAAGAACGCGGTTCGGGCGGGCTACGATGCCGTGGAGCATGGCACCTTCCTCGACGATGAGGCAGTTGAGATGATGCTGGCGCGCAAGGTGCCTATGGTGCCTGCCCTGTATTTTGAAAAAATGAGCATCGAGCGCGGCCCCGAATATGGCATGTCACAAAAAGTCATCGATGGCCACCAGGAGACGCTCGACGGTGGCAAGGCCAGCGCGCTGCGGTATATGCGCGCTGGTGGCCCGGTGGCGCTGGGTGGCGATTACGGCTTCGCCTGGAACCCGCACGGCGATTACGCCAAAGAGATCAGCTTCTTTGTGAATGATGTGGGCTTCACCCCCATGGAGGCTCTTGTTTCCGCCACCCGTATCGGAGCGGAGATCATGGGACGCCAAAGCGAAATCGGCACCGTGGAGGTGGGCAAGCTGGCAGATCTGCTGGTGGTGCATGGCGATGTCCTGGCTGATGTCTCCCTGCTGGAGGATCGTGGCCACTTCGAGGCCGTGATCCAGGGTGGGTGGATCAGGTCGGGGCGGCTCACCCGTCCGGCAGCCTCATGTCTGGCAATGCCCTAGAAACCAGCGGCTTACCATCTGGATGGCAGAGTGGCTCGCAGCCGCTCCAGAGTGGCTCCCTGCAGTTCACCCACCCACTCCTCCTCGGCTGCGGTGAGTTCCCGCACCAGGTCGAGCCGGGTTTCCATCTGCCCTTCCACGAGCGTCACCTGCAAGTCGCGCACCAGTTCGCCTGGCAGGGCCAGACGCAGCAAGCGGCGGTACATCTCGCAGGCTTGCCGCTCGGGGTTGAGGCAAGCACAAACCGCGCCTGTTTTCAGGCAGGCCAGGTGCTCCTCGGCGGCGACACGGTGTGGTTCGCCTTCCTCCAGAACGCGTATCGCCATCAGCAGGTGCGAGGTAGCCTCGACGCCGCGGCGGTCATGGCACAGGAACATCCCCAAAGCAGTGGCGGCCTTGCCGGTGAGTTCTGGATGGGCGTTGTCGGTTGCCACCTTCAAAGCGCGCCTGAGACGGTGCTCCGCTTCTGGCAGATCCCCCAGCTCGGCGCGAAACTGACCAAGATTGCGCTCGATCTGACTGATGAGAAAACCGCTGGATGATTCCTCGGCCTCCGCCAATGCCGCCCGGTAGGCTACCTCGGCACCCGCGGTGTCACCCATCTCCGCCAGCGCCAGCCCCTTGCCTTGCAGGGCCTGGATGGCGTAGCCCACTTCGTTCCGGGCCCGGTAACACTGTTCGGCGCGAACGATGGCACGCACCCGGGCAGGGCCATCACCCAGGCGGCTCTCCAGATTGGCCAACCGGCCGCAGGTATCGGCCAGCAGGCGTG
>QWOS01000067.1 GCA_003669555.1 Planctomycetota bacterium | reverse complement strand
CCGCGGTGGCAGACACTTGCATCTCGATATGGAAAATGGCCCCCTGGGTGTCTGTGGCCTTCACATCCAGAATGGAAGGCTTGTCTTCGGCAAAATCCTGATAATTGAAAGGATTCTCAATCACCACTGAGGTGATTGGGTGTACCAGCTCGAGAATCGCATTCAACAAGCTGATCAGGGCCACGGAATTGGCCTGATCCCCGAAGGTTTTCTTGAAGGCAAAGTCAACCGTGGGGCAGATGCCAAGGATCATGGAACCTTCTCTCGCCGCAGGGCGCTCGGCACTGGAATCTACTCTAGCACCATCTGGCAGCGGATGGTGCTTCAGAGTGCATTGATTTGCACCCTGTTGGAATGTGCCTTCCCGTTTCCCTGCCATTCGTCTTCATCCGGTCACAGGCGCAAAGCCCCGGCGCAGGGTGTTTTCGGTGATGGTCCGGCTGATCAGGAACTGGGCCAGGTATTCGGGCCCACCCGCTTTGGCACCAATTCCCGACAGGCGGAAGCCCCCGAATGGTTGTCGGTCCACCAGGGCCCCGGTGATCTTGCGGTTGAGGTACAGGTTGCCCACCCGGAATTCGCGGCGGGCGCGTTCCAGAGTGGAGGGGCTGCGTGAATAGACTCCGCCAGTGAGGGCAAAACGGGTGCCATTGGCCAACTGGAAAGCCTCATCCAGGGTGTCATAAGGCAGCACCACCAACACCGGGCCAAAGACTTCCTGCTGGGCAATTTCGGCAGTGGGATCCACTCCGGTGAGGATATGGGGGCCGAAGAAGCTGCCCTGGCTTTGCCAGGGTTCGGGTGCCTGACCGCCATAAGCGAGGGTGGCACCAGCTGCCAGGGCCCGACCGACCATCGCCGCAATCCGGTCACGCGCCTCGATGTCGATCAGTGGCGGCACCGCGCAGCCCGGGTCTTCTGCCGGGGCGATTAGCCGGCTTTTTGCCACCGCAACCAGGCGGGTTACCAACGAGTCATGCAGCAACCGGGGCACTAGCACCCGGCTGCAGGCAGAGCACTTCTGCCCTGCGTAGCCAAAGGCTGATTCAGCCACGCCGCGGATCGCCTCATCGAGGTCGGCGTCGGTGTCGATCAGGATGGCATTCTTGCCGCCCATCTCGGCCAGCACCCGTTTGACATGATCCTGCCCGCCCGAGGCCTCAGCCGCCTGGCGGTGGATGGTCAGCCCCACTTGAACGCTACCCGTGAAGGCAATCACCGCCACCTGCGGATGACACACCAGCACCGGGCCGATTTCTTCACCCTGGCCGGGAAGGTAGTGCAAGGCTTCTACTGGCACGCCCGCTTGATGCAATAGTTCCACCAGGAGCGAGCCCACCACCGGTGCTTGTTCCGCCGGCTTGAGAATCACCGGGCAGCCCGCCGCCAGGGCGGCGGTGACCATGCCACACGGAATGGCCAGAGGGAAGTTCCAGGGTGGAATCACCACCGCCACACCTCGCGGCTCGCGCAGCACCAGGTTCTCCTCGCCTGGCACATCGCGGTGCCGGGGTGATAGCCAGGCTTCGGCCTGCATGGCATAGTAGCGGCAAAAATCCATCGCCTCAGCCACATCCCCATCGGCCTCGCGCCAGGGTTTGCCAGCCTCCAGGCAGATCCACGCCGATAGTTCCGCGCGGCGCTGCCCCATCAGGTCGGCAGCCTTGCGCAGGATACGCGCGCGGGTCTGGGCGCCCAGGGCAGACCATGCAGGCAAGGCGGCGCTGGCCTCGGCCACCGCCCGCAGGGCTTCCTGTTCGCTGGCGCAGGCGGAGTGGCCGATCACCTCGTGGTGGTTAGCCGGGTTGGTGCTGGTGAGGGTGCGGACGGTGCCAACCCGCTGGCCGCTGAGCAGCAGCGGGTAGTGACGGCCCAGTTGGCCCCGCACGGTGGCCAGGGCCTGAACCATCGCCGCACGCGCGGGCGCCAGCACGAAATCCGTGAGTGGTTCGGGGTTAAGTGGGGGGTCGAGCGGACAAGCTGGTTTTTGGGTTGGCGAAGCCAGGGGCTGCGAATCGCTGGCATGGTCGGCAGGGTTCATGAACAGCACCTCTTCGGGAACCAGATCGGTCATGCTGGCACGCAAAAAAGAATCGTTGGCGGTGTTTTCGAGCAGGCGACGCACCAGGTAGGCCATGCCAGGCAGCAGTTCGCCATAAGGCATGTAAACGCGCACCCGTTGGCGTAGCGAAACAAAGGGATCCATCAGCGCGTCACCCATGCCGTAGAGCATCTGCACCTCGAAGGCGCCGGGGGCCAGATCCATGGTTTCCGCCAGGGCCAGGGCGTGGGCCAGGCTACGGAGGTTGTGGCTGGCCAGGGCGGGGCGCAAGTGCCTGCGTTCCTGAAAAAGGAAGGCTGTCAGTTCCTCGTAGGCGTGGTCGCTTTGCCACTTGCGGTCCCAGACCGGCGATGCCCAGCCATTTTGGGCGCAGACTATGGTCTCCGCATCCCAGTACGCGCCCTTCACCAGGCGGATGGTGACCGGGGTGCCACGGCGGGCTGCCCAGGTGGCTAGCAGGCGCAGGTCGGCGGGGGTGTCGCGCAGGTAGGCCTGAATGGCGATGCCCACATGCGGCCAGTCGCGGAAGGCCGGCTCCATCAGCAAACGGGTGAAAATGGCCAAAGTCAGGTCCTTGAAGCTGCTCTGCTCCATATCAAAATGCACGAAGGCGCCCTGGGTCATGGCCTGGTGCAGGATGGGGCGCAAACGATCGCTGACCCGGGTGATGGAGCGTTCGAAGTCGAGGGCGTCGGCCTGGCTGTAAAGCGACGATATCTTGACGGATACATTGGCTATCGGCAGGGGGCCGAGGTCGTCCTGGTCGGTCAGTGGATTGGGAGGCAGGTTCCTGGCCCAGCCACACAAGCCTTCCAGCAGTTGGCTATAGGCCTTCTGGCTGGCCAGTGCCTCACCCTCGGTGAGTGTGGCCTCACCGAGGATATCAACCGTGAAAGCCAGCCGCCGGGAGCGTAGGGAGCGCACCGTGCGGAGAGTCTCAGGGAGGGTGCTTCCCGCGATGAAGCGCCGGGCCATGCGTGCGCTGGAATACTGGGTAATTTTGGCAAAAAGGGTTCCAAGGGGCCCGCTACCAGGCAGCAGTCGCAAGCCCAGGCGGAGCCACCAGGGGACCGAGCCACCGGCCTGGTGGAAGTATTCACGCAGATGGCGGGCCAATTCGGCCGGATGGTTGAGGGTGGGCAAGACATCGACAAAACGGAAGAGATTGAGCTTGATGGCCTCATCGGCCATGCTCCAGCGCATCATCTGGTCATCGAACCAGGCGGGGCTGAGCAGCAAGGGGCCGGAGCGGTCGATCCGGGCCAGCAGGTCGCGCCCGATGCGCCGGGTGAGTTCTTCCAGCCCGTTTTTGGCTACAGGCGACATTTTCGCACCCCGGGCGCCAAAATTTCCAGCAAAAAGGGCGGACAGGGTGTTGGATTGAGAGGGGCCCTTCCCGTAAGAAAAGTATAGGCGAACCAGCGTCGCACAGTGCGACCGGTTGAACCGGGCTTGAGTTGGTGAGAATGATCATGAAGATTGGCAAGTTTACGGTTCAGGCCAATCTGGGTACCGGAGCGCACAGTTCTATCCTGCAGGTCCGTCGTGCGGAAGACAGCCGCACCTATGCCCTGAAGGTGGTGAATATCGATGAGCCGGAAGATATGAAGTTCCTGAAGCAGTCCGAGCACGAATTTGCCATTTTGCAAAAGCTGGCGCATCCGAACATCATCAAGGCGCACGCATTGGAAACAGAAAAGGCCTGGATGTTCGGCAAGGTGACCAAGGTCCACCTTTTGATGGAATTTGTCAACGGCAAGACCATGGATTCGGCAAGACTTACCCTGCCGCAGAAGGTGCAGGCTTTTCGCCTCATCAGCGAGGCGCTGGTGCATATGCACCGCCGTGATGTGCTGCACGGTGACCTGAAGCCCGGCAATGTGATGGTGGGCAAGCAGGGCGTGCTGAAGGTGATTGACTTTGGCCTGGCGCATACCCGGGGCGATGTGAGGGACCGCATCACTGGCACCCCCGAATACATTGCCCCCGAGACCGTGAAGAGCAAGATCCTTTCGGAGCGGACGGACCTCTACAACTTCGGGGCGCTGATGTACCGCAGTCTGTCGAACAAGGCGTTGCAGCCCTGGATCAACGAGGCTGGCGAACTGATTGAGGCCAAGGTGTGGAACAAGTATTACAAGCCCATCGAGGAGATTTTGCCGGGCCTTGCCCCCGAATTGTGCAGCCTGGTGGGCCAATGCCTGCAAGCTGATGTCCGCAACCGGCCGGAGCGGGCCAGCGACGCGCAGAATGTCCTCAGTGTGGTGGAGGAGCGGCTGGTCACCTCCCCCGAAAAGGGTCTGGACGGTCTGGAATGAGCCCCGCATCCTGGCAGCCCTGGTTGGCCGGGGTGACGCGTTTTGCCGCTTTGGCGGCATTCGCCTTCTGGCAGGGCGGTTTTGTCTTTTATGCGGCGGTGGTGGTGCCCATAGGCAGTGACGAGCTGGGTGACACCGTCCAGGGCTTTGTGACCAGGCGCGTGACGCAGGGCCTGAATCTTGCGGGTTTCACGGCGCTGCTGCTCTGGCTGGCAGACCGGCTGGTGGTCGGGCGGCCGGGCTGGTGCTGGTGGGTGTTGTGGGGTCTGATGGTGATTGGGCAGGTGGCCCTGGCGGTGATGCACCCTGTTCTGGACAGTATGCTGGAACCGGCAACGATTAGTATCCTCAACCGGGAAGCATTTCGGCCGTTGCACCGGGTATATTTGTGGACCAGTTCGGTCCTTTGGGCCCTGTCCCTCGTCTGGCTCTGGCTGATTGCCAGCGGTGAACTGGCAAAAAACCCCGTCACTGATCCCCTTGGTGTCGCCCAATCATCAAGGAGACCAGGACAGGATTGAGACCCACTATGAGCTGGATTTTTTGGAAAAGCAAGAAAAAAAACACAAAATGTTCACTTATGGATCTGTTAGAGGTGAGGTGATGATCGGAAGCTGTTTTTTCGCGGCAGGAGCCGAAGGGGAAAAAGATAATGGTTGACTGTGAAAATCTCGAAGCTACCTGCGCTGAAAAAGGGCCCCTGGCCGCGCTGGATTCACTGGAAAACCACCTGCGCGAGAGTCGCGACTACAGTGGCTGGTTTTACACGCTGCTGATGCGGTCACGCTACAAGCTGGATTTGCCACCCACTCCCACCGCCCCTGCCGAAGAGATCATTGAGGCGCATCAGGAGGTGTATGAGGAGTCGATCCGCCAGGCGGGGCGTACCGTGGGGCAGGCCGCTTTGCAAAATGGTCAGCTGGATGCTGCCTGGCAATTTTACAAGCTGCTGGGCGAACCCGAGCCGGTTCGTCAGGCCCTGCTTGCCAGGCTGCCAGGAGAAAATGACGACTGGGAGGTGCCGATCCGTCTGGCCTTTTACGAGGGATTGGCGCCAGAGCTGGGTTTCGAGTGGGTGCTGGCGCGCTATGGCCTTTGCAACGCCATCACCACCCTGTCGCAAGAAACCCCTGGCGGCCCGGCGGTCCGGCAGCACTGCCTGCGGGCTATGGTGCGGGCGCTGCGCGATGAGCTGTGGCAGCGGCTGCACGCCGATTTGCGCCACCGAGAACATGCTGCCAATGCCCCTGTGCCTGTGGAAGGCGATCCTGAAAATGGCGGAGATGCCGCGTATGAAACTGTGCCATTTGTCAAGGCGCCTCCGGCAGGGCCGGGTGACCTGCCGCGGTTGCTCGATCAGCATCCTGAACTGACCGTGGAAGACAGCTACCATATCGACCTGTCGCATCTGCAATCGACCGTGCAGTTTGCCGCCCAGCTTGAGGCCTGCCCCGAGCGGACCCTGGCGCGCGAGTTGTGCGATTATGGCAAGCGGCTGAAGGGCCGTTTTGTGCCCCACGGCGAACCGCCCTTTGAGGGGTTCTTCACCGGTTGGGACCATTTTCTGGCTGCCATGGAGGGGGATGACCTGCCATTGCGCCTGGCTTATTTTCAGGGCCATGCCGAGAAAGCGGCGGGCGAGGGTAATCCGTATCCAGCCGAAATCTGGCTGGACCTGCTGAAAAAACTGGGGAGGGATCGCGAGGCCCTGCAAGCGGCGGCTATTTGCCAGTCGGCCTCGGCGCTGCGCGGGCCTTGCCGCGAGCTGAAAGACTTCCGCCCCATGCGTGAGGCGGCGCGCCGGCAAAAAGACCCGGTCCATTTCCTGGCCGCCATCCTGGAGCAACGCGCCCTCGAACCCCGGGCCCGCTGAGGCATGGAGCCATTCGCCGGTAACGCCCACCTGCCGATTGACACGGTGCTGCCCGAGATTGTCAGCGCCCTCCGGGAGTGCCCCAATCTGGTGCTGCGCGCCCCCACTGGTGCGGGAAAAACCACCCGCGTGCCGCTGGAACTTTGGCGCTCCGGGTTGGCGGGGCAGGGCTGGGTGGCGCTGGTAGAGCCCCGCCGGCTGGCGGCCCGCGCCGCATGCTCGCAGATGGCCCGGCAAATCGGCGGGCAGCCCGGCGATCTGGTGGGCTACATGGTGCGCCACGAGAAGCGCGTCAGTGCCGCCTCACGCGTGGTGGCCATGACTTCGGGCATCTTGCTGGCGCGCCTGGTGGCGGACCCCACCCTCGAAGGTATCGGCGCGGTGGTGCTGGATGAATTCCACGAACGGGGCATCGAGACCGATCTCATTTTGGGTATGGTGCGTACCATCCGCGAAACGCTGCGGCCTGATCTGAAGCTGGTGGTGATGTCGGCCACTCTCGATGTGAGCCCATTGGTGGCTTATCTGGGTGACTGCCGGGTGGTCGATTCACCAGGGCGCCTCTTCCCGGTGACGCAACTGCACGAGCCGATGGATCGCGATACCCCCCTGGCCACCGCCATGGCGCGGGGCGTGCGTCGATTGCTGGAGGAAACCCCCGGCGACCTGCTGGCATTCTTGCCGGGCATGGGTGAAATTCGCGCCACCGCTCGTGCCCTGGAGCTGATTGCCGCCGATTTTGCCGTCGATATTCTGCCACTACACGGCGATTTACCCCTGGAAGAGCAGGATCGCGCCCTGCGCGGCGGTGGCCGGCGACGGGTGGTGCTGGCCACCAATGTGGCGGAAAGCTCGGTGACAGTCGAGGGCGTGACAGGCGTGGTCGATTGCGCCACCTCGCGGCAATTGCGCCATGATCCGGCGGTGGGTCTCGACAGGCTGGAGGTGCGCCCCATCAGCCAGGCATCGCTCACCCAGCGGGCCGGCCGTGCGGGGCGGGTGGCCCCCGGGGTATGCTTGCGCCTCTGCTCCGAAAGCGATGCCCGCAACCGCCGACCCACAGACGAGCCCGAGGTGCGCCGGGTCGATCTGGCGGGGCCACTCTTGCGCCTGGCAAGCCTGGGTGAGCTGGACAGTTTCGAGTGGCTCAACCCGCCCAGCCCGGCGGCACGGGCTTTGGCCCTGGCGCAGTTGGACGCAATTGGTGCGATTTCCCAATGTAAAATAACCGGTTTGGGACGGCGGCTTGCAAGCCTGCCCATGTCGCCGCAGCTCGGCATTTTGCTGCTGGCTGGAATGGATTATGGGGTGCCGGGGCTTGCCGCGGCCACTGCCGCGGTGCTGGAAGAAGGTGACCCCCGCCCGCGCTGGCCTGGTCACAGCCCCAACCCTTCGTCTTCAGATCTGCTCGATATCCTTGGATTGCTCGAAGATTTTGAGCGGGGCGGCCGGCCCGACTCGTTGCCCGGTTCACGGGCCAAATGGTTGTTGCGGGCCCGGGATCAGGTAGCCCGTCTCATGGGCGTTCGCCCGGGTATGGAGCCGGTGCTGGATAACGCCGAGGCGCTGGGGCTGGCCCTGTTGGCGGCTTTTCCGGCCCGACTGGCGCGCCGACGCGAACCGCGTTCGCCCAGGGCACTGCTGGCTTCGGGGCGGGGAGCCAGGCTGGCGGATAGTTCGGCGGTGCGCGAGGAGGAGCTGTTCATCGCCCTGGATTTGATGGATGCACCCGGTGAGGCCATCATCCGTCTTGCCAGCGGTATTGACCGCTCCTGGCTCGACCCCACGGGTATGCAGTCTCAACTGGATATCTGCTTTGATGAAAAAACCAGCCGGGTGGAGACCCGCAAGCGGCTCTCCTGGCGTGGCTTGCTGCTGGAGGAGGTGGACCATCCCACCCTCCGTGGCGAGGCCACCGCGATCCTCCTGGAGGCGGCAGCCTGGCAACGACGGGCCTTCCCCAGGCCAGAGACGCCGGCGGGCCATTTGCTGGCGCGCTGGCGCTGGCTGGCGGCTGAGTCTCCGGGTTTGGTCCCGCCTTTCGATGAAGTCCTTGAGCGCGAGGTGCTTCTGGGCCTCTGTCAGGGGTTGCGCGGCCTGGCCGAGCTGGAAAACGCCGACTGGCTTGGTGCAGTGGCAGGGCGGCTGACCCACCAGCAATCGCGCGACCTCGACACGCACGCGCCCGATCGTATCTGTCTGCCCAGCGGTAATTCGGTGGCGCTCACCTACGAAACCGGCCGGCCACCGGTGCTTGCCGCACGCATCCAGGAACTGTTTGGCTGGAAGGAGACGCCGCGCATCGCCCAGGGCAAGGTGCGCCTGCTCTTGCATTTGCTGGCACCCAACTACCGGCCCCAGCAAGTGACCGACGATCTGGCCAGCTTTTGGAATAACACCTATCTGCAAGTTCGCAAGGATCTGCGGAACCGCTACCCCAAGCACCACTGGCCTGAAGATCCGTGGACGGCGGTGGTGCGTCCCAGGCGGAAGTGACTTTCTCTGGCCTATTCCTGCTGCCGCCAGGGACTGTGGGGAAGTGAACACCACCCCCTCGCGTCAGCTTGCCGGGAACTGCGGCGGGGTTGGGAATGGGAAGCTCAAACCCGGCAAACAATCGCGGTGCCGCAGGCAAACGACCCGAACCAGGCCCATTCAGGGCTTCGGCCCTGCCGGGGCGGCACCCGGGTTTTTTTCCGGGGTTGGCTTTTTCTTGTCAGGATTTGTATCCGATTCCGGCCGGGGCCGGAGTTTCAGTTCGGAATGCCGGGAGATAAAACCCAGCATGGCCTGGGTCGTGGGGTCGGCTTCGCTGAGCATCAGACGATACATGATACTGATATGGTTGCGATCCGGAATGCATACACAGGATGTCTCGATATTCTTCTTTTCAAGAGCCTGGTTGAGATCTTTCGACATGCGCTCGCAACCCCCAAAATCACTGGCAGCATAAAGAATCAAAAAAGGGGGTTCAACGCCGTTGACATGCGACAGGGGCGAGGCGCTGGTGGCGGCGGCCTTGCCTTTGCCTATCACCCGATCCATCCAGCCGGAACGGAAGGTGTAGATGCCGCTGATTGGCATGGCCCCGCGGATATCTTTCAGACCCAGGTTCTCAACGGCCAGAAAAGTGGCATTGGTGGCCAGCAGGGCGGCCAGGTGCCCGCCGGCTGATTGTCCCGAGACAAAGATGCGGTCGGGCCTGCCACCATGGCGAGCGATATTTTTTACGGTCCAGGCGTAGGCCTTGGCGACATCGGTGATGTGGCCGGGGTGTTGCACCCCTGGCGACAGCCGGTAGCTGATAACCACTGTGGCCACGCCATTCCGGGCGAAAGTATTGCCCACCATGGTGTACAGTTTGCGATCACCACTGGTCCAGCCGCCTCCATGAATGAAGAAAAGCACGGGAAAACCAGTGCCGCCTTTCGGCAGGAAAAGATCCAGTTTGTGTTTTTTTGCATCGGCTTCACTATCTTCCCGATAGGGGATATCGGCAAGGACAGACACCTCATGCTGGCCACCAATCAGGGTTGTCTGCGCGGCATCCTGACCGTAGCCGGAGGCCGGGAGCAACACTAGGACGAGGGAAATGGCGCAAAAAACAGCATATTGACGGATCATGACTACCCCACTATTGATATGCCAGGCCGTATCGGGTACGGCCACGCGAACACTCGACGACAGCGCTTTTCCGGGTTTTGTTTCCGCTTGGTTACCGTGATTGATCTCCAGGTATCCGTTCCGGTGCCCCTGGCCTCTCCACCGGGCAACCCACCGGGGTGGTGCGGGCCACTGCCGGTGCCTTTCCTGCCAGGGTGGCTTTGAGGGCCTCTGCCAGGTACTGTTGGTCGGCCCTGGGGCGGCGGCGGCCGACAGATTCCCAGGTGTTGTCGATGGCCCCCCGGTAAACAAGGTTCCCTGCCGGGCTGATGACAAAGGCTTCAGGTATATGACTGGGCCGCAGCGCACCCGCCAGCAGGCCGTCGGCATCGAACAGCACCGGGTAGGCCATTTTGAATTCAGCGCAGTGCGCGGCGGCGGCGGTGTAGGTGATTGAGGGATCCGAGATCACCGCGAAAAAATCCACCCGCTTGTCCCCCTGGGCCGATAGCATGCCCTGGTCAAAACGGGTAAACAGTTGATTGAGGGTAGGGGTGTAGCTGCGGGCGATCGGGCACTCGGTGGTGAGAAAGACAAAAACCCGCGCGCGGCCCGGGTTGTTTTGGCTGAGATCATGCCGCTGACCCGAAACATCGTTGAGTTGCCATGGCGTGGTGATGCGTCCGCCCGTCCCGGACTGGGCTGGCGCGGAAACCTGGGCTGCCCATCCGCCCGCCAGGCCACTTAGCAGCAGCAGGTGTGTCGTTAGCATGGATTCCTTTCGGCGGATGAACTTCCCGTATGAAGGTTGTGTCGTCAGGTTGGCAGAAACCGTTCCGATCCAGGGAACAAAAACTTCCTCTCATTCCCTCAAGGCTTCACCAAAGCGGCCAGTTCTCCCACCGCCAGCAACGACAGGGCATGGCTTTCGGGGTCGTTCTGCAAACGGCCCGACACCATGGCAACGCAGCTTTTGGCCTGATCCGTGAACGGTTGCTGGCCGGTCGTCCGGCCCAGCCTGGCCAGGGCCCAGGCCGCCAGCCCGTTGCCCGAGGGTTGCGAACCATCATAGCTGTCGCGAGACTGCAAAAAAAGCTTCGGCTGGTCGTTCGCTGTGCTTAGAAGGCCTTTGCCGCGTTCGGGTTTGTGCCAGCGCAGCATGGCCTGGGCCACCGCCACCGCCTCATCGCGCCATTTGGCCTCGCCGGTGATTTCGTGCAGGGTGACCAGGCCATGCAGCAAGCCGGCATAGTCATCGAGGCAAGCCGGCACGCGGGCTTTGGCCGGTTCGCCAGGCACGGCGGCCCAGACCCGGTACAGCCGTCTGGTAGGCCGAAACAGGCGTGCCAGCACCACCTCTGCCGTCTCTCCTGCCAGTCGTATCCACGCCGGTTCAGCCAGTTGCTGGCCGGCACGCGCCAGGCCAGCCACCGCCAGGCCATTCCAGCCTGCCAGCAGCTTGTCATCACGGTCAGGTTTGGTCCGCCTTTCACGCGCCAGTAAAACGCTTGTCCGCACACGCTCCAGACGGGTCAGGGCCTCGGCCGGCGGCAGACGCATCTCTTCCGCCAGGCGGGTGGGAGGCAGTGCAGCGGTGGCAATCATGCGCCCATCGAGCTGGTTCCGTCCGGTCAATCCCCAGGCCACTTTGGCAAAACCCCGGTCAGCACCATCGGGCAGGGCCTGATCGAGCTCGGTATCCAGCCAGGTGTAAAATTTCCCCTCGGTGCCCTCTGAATCAGCACCCACCGAACTGGCAAAACCGCCCCCGGCCAGCCCCAGATCCCGCCGCAGGCTTTCCACTGTCAGCCGCATGGCCCGAGTGTTGGTCTCAGAGGGTTGCACTGCTTGCCAACCGGCCAGGGCTTCGAGCATCATGCCCTGGTCATACAGCATTTTTTCAAAGTGCGGCACCGTCCAGGTACGGTCGGTGCTATAGCGATGGAACCCGCCACCTATCTGGTCGAAAGTGCCACTGGCCAGCATATGATCCAGGGTGGTTCGCAGGAGTGCGGCCCGGCTTGCCGAGGGGCTGACTGCCTGACGGCGCACCAGCAGCAACAATCGGGGTGCGAGGAGGAATTTGGGGCCCCTGAATGCCCGCGACGGTTGGCCGAAGCCGCCGTGTTCGGGATCGATCATCGCCTCCAGGGCCTTGGCACCGGCGTCCACCAGCCCATCGTTCAGCTCCACCAGCGCATTGCCCAGTTCGCTGCTGAGCAGGTTGAGGCTGGCCCGCCGCGCCAGGTTCTCGGCGGATTGAAGCACAGATGCCTGGTCTTTCTCCCAGGCACCCTGCATGCCTTTCAGCACGCTGACGAATCCCAACCGCATGGCGCCATTTTTCTCGATATCGTCTTTCGGCCAGTAGGTGCCGCCAGCGATTGGCTTGCCATCCGGATCAAGGAACATGGAAAGCGGCCAGCCACCAGAAATCCCCAGCGTCTCCAGCGCTGTCATGTAGGCGTGATCGATATCCGGCCGCTCTTCACGATCGACCTTGATGCAGACATAGTGCTGGTTGAGCAGACCCGCCACACCAGGGTCGCGGAACGACTCCCGTTCCATCACATGGCACCAGTGGCAACTCGAATAACCCACCGACAGGAAAACAACCTTGCCTTCGCGCCTAGCTTTGGCAAAAGCTTCAGGACACCACGGCCACCAGTCTACCGGGTTGGCGCCATGGAGACGCAGGTACGGGCTGGCCTCACCAGCCAGCCGGTTGGTTTTCTGGGTGCCCGGCTGAGGGGGCTGGGCGAAAAGGCCCTGCTCAGGCCAGAGCAGGCCCAGACACAGCAGCCCTGCCGAAAGCCACTTACTTGACTTCAAGGGTCACTTTGGCGGGCTGCAGGCAGTTCTTTTCATCGCAGGCCTGGAAGGTGAGTACCAGCTTTACCGGGCCGGTGTGGCCGGCAGGTAGCCGCACCTCGATCTTCTGCTTTCCCTCGTAGGTGCTGTAGTTGCCAACCAGCGGGTCGATGACCTGTTTTCCCTTGGGGTAGGCCACCTCGGCCTTCTCGCCAGGCACAGTGATCGCGGTTTTCACGCTGTCGAGATCTTCATTGCCAGCCGGGTTGGCATACAGGTGCCAGCCGTTGGTGATCTCCAGGTTCACCAGGAGCAGCCGTTTGCCGTCTTTGGCAACGCTTTCCTTGACGCTGGTTTTCACCACGTTTTCCGAGGTTTTTCCCTGGCCAAAGGCCACGGGGGCGGTGACCAGCCCCACCAGACAGGTGAAGAGGGTGGCCAGAATGGTGCGCCTGTTAGTCATACCGGGCATGGTGCGGCTCTCCCGTTGCATGGGGAAAAAAGAATCACAAATTTGAAACTGTCTGAACTGTCCGACACCGGTATCCTATGCGCAAGGCCACTTCAAGGGGACCGGGATCATGGCAGATTTACACTTTTTCTCATTTTCACGCTTCGCGCGGCTGGGATTGCTGCTTGCCCTTTGGGGCCATTCCGAAGCCTTGCAGGCCCAGCCGACGGAAAAAACCCCGGAAAAACCGCCCATGGAGGCCATGGATGCCAAGGTGGAGGCAGCCCGGGTGGCCACGGAGTATGCCCGGCTTGCCGGCTTGCCAGCGGTGTCGGTGGGCCAATCGGTACACTACACCGTGGGGCTGCCCGAAAAAGCCCAGCGTTTTCAGGCCGGTGTGCTTGCGGCGATGGATCGCTACCATGCGGCCGCCCTGAAAGGTGTGGGGGGCCAGGCGGAAAAATTCTGGCCCAAACGGCCTGTGGTCCTGGTTTTCCCGGAGCGAACCCAGTTTGCCAGCTATATGAGACGGGTCGAAAAACGCAGTTTCGATGCCACCGAGCTGGCATCGATGGTGGTAACCGATGACCAACCCGCCATTGCCATGCTATGGGATAATAATCGGGCAACCGCGCCGGGGCATGCCAGCCTGGAGGTTCAGGTGGGTGAACGGGTGGCGGCAGCGGTGTTCCTGCGTATGGTTGGGGCCAAAAACCCTGTTCCTTCCTGGCTTCCGGTAGCTTTTGGCACAGCCACCAGCTTCCAGGTGGCCATCCCGACCCAGCGGGGCTACCTGACCGAGGTGCGGCGCAATGCGCAGGCGTTTGGCAAAGGGCAAAAAGAGTGTCCGTGGGATGCTTCCCTCGCGGGTTCCAGGGGCCAGGCGGCGCAAGCCAGTTTTGCTTACTGGCTGGCATTTGGCCCCAGGGCTGGAAAAATGGCCGGCCTGGCGAAGCAGTTTGTCCCGGAGGAAAACCAGGAGAAAGTGGAGATGGCCCAGGCCATGAAAAAAGCCATGCTGGAGGACAGCGATTTGCAGGCGCTCTGGCAAGGGTGGGTGGCCACCTGGCGCTGACGCGTTCAGCCGGTTTTGTTGACAGCCCCGTAGCGGATAGCCAACTGGCAAATCCTGACCGGGGATGGGGCTGGGCGGGGGATGGATACCCCGCTACCCGTTTGAGGTAAACGAAGTGCGGATGTTGCAAAACCCGCCAGGCAGCCCCAGCACTCGGGATGCAGTAGCGTCAAACCAGCCCGGCGGGCGACACCAGACGAGCCGGTGGCGTCAGCGGGCGGCTCAAGGCGTTCCACGATAAACGGTTGGGCCTTTCGCCTTAAACCCCACCCACACGCTTACGGATGGCCATCACCAGCTTCTTCATGACAAAGCCATCTTCCGGGCAAACATCCACTCGTACTCCGAGGCGTTCCAGGGTAGCGGAAGCAACCGGGCCTACTGAAGCGATCAGGGTTTTCTTCAGCCCCTCGTGCAATTCGGCCTCGAGTCCCGCCTCGTGGGCCACTTCAAACAGGCGATCCACCTGCGGGGAGCTGGTGATGGCCAGCAGGTCGATTTCTCCCTGGCCCATGCGACGGATGAAATCAACCACACGCCCGGAGTCGGTGGCGGGCGCATAGCGGTAGGGCTTGACCACATGGGCTGTGGCCCCGGCTGATTCAATCGCCGTGATCAGGGGCGGATTGTCATTGCCATGGAGCTGAACCCCCACCGATTTACCCCGCAGATCCTCGCCACCGAGGGCGGTGATCAGGCCGTCCGTGGTGGGTGCCGGCGCCTGGAACGAAGGTCCCAAGCCGAGTTCCCGCAGCGCCGCGACAGGCTTGGGGCCACGGGTGAGAATCCGGATCTTGCTCAGGCCAGCCACAAATGAAGTTTTTTGTCCGGTCAAATCAGCCCGTGCCGCCAACCGCCTGATCCCCTCACCGGTCATGAAAACCGCGAGGTCAAAGCCATTGGCCTTTGCCATGTCGATCCAGGCATCGACATGGGAGGTATCCTCGGTATCAAGGATCGAAACCAGAGGGACCCGGAGGGTGGTCGCTCCCTCTCTGGTCAGCATTCCGGCCAAAACGTCGAGAAACCGGTATTCGGCCAGAGCCACCACCTTACCCACCAGAGGGCCGGACTGTGTCGGGGTTTCCATGGTGTATCAATCCTGCCAGAAAGGGAGAGTCACAGAGATGGTCGCATCCTACCGGAACCTTCCCGAACACGATGCCCCGACTCATCCCCCATGCCAGGTCCCAAGGCCTGTCGATAGCCCTTTTTCAGGCGTTTTTCCAGCGGACCCAAACCTGGCCCAAAGGCCAGGGGCGGTGATTCATCGCGGAAGTGGTAGTATCTTGCAAGTATTCGGGATCGTTTCCAGGGACCGTACAACAAAACACCCGTTAGCGAACCATCCCGATAGGGAATCAAAAAGTCTGCCTGAGACTTGTCGATGCCAGTTGGAAGGTGTCACCCCGAGGATTGAAGCAGGTTGCCCATAGGAAGGGCTGTTAGGACCGGCGAATGAATTATTGTCGGAACTATTGGGGTACTACACGATAATTCCATTTGGGGATTAGATCGTCAAATGGGATGGTAAATGGTTCTCCACCTCGGGGGTATAAAGGAAACGGTAAGTTTATGAATGATGGGAAAGGTAATTCCAGATTTTTACCAAAAAAACAACCGATGGCAAAGAGATAACTTACAAAAAATACGATATTAATCCTACAAAGCCAGGAGTAGATAGAGGTGGCGAGAGAATTGTAATTGGTTCTGATAGCCGCACTTGGGCAACCAAAGATCATTATAAAAATTTTGTGGAAGTTGTATTATGAATGAAGGCATGGAATTAAATCCAAGTGTCTGGAAGTCAAGCATTCCAAAGCAGGAACTGATTACCCGGTTAAATAATAAATTTAAAAAGTGCAAAGGAGGTATTTTCCCCCTAAATGGAAGCTTGATGAAGACTTGCTCAGAAATATTCAAAGTTTTTCAACAAGAATTAAAGTTCCCTAGTTATTTTGGGAATAACACAAGTGCTTTTTTCGAATGTATGACTGATATGAGTTGGAAAATTCTCGATTCTTATTTTGTAATAATCGACCATGCCGAAGAATTATTGAGCAATGAGAAACAGGAAATTGGGTGGTTCTTAAAAATGTGTTTGGAGATATCTACTGAATGGTCTAAGCCAATCGATTTAGGGGAATCATGGGACCGCCCAGCTAAACCTTTTGCTTTCATTTTTTTATTTTCGGATGCGGCGGCAATAAATTACGATAAATTTAATAGCATTACTCTTTTTACCTGATACAAAAATCTGGGGTAAAGGGGACATTCTAGTAGAAAAAATGGGGGCATTCCAGAATGGTGTGAAGTTAAGCTATAAGCCTCGTGGTTTTCAAATGCTTGCGTATTTCAGAACTGGGTCTTTGCGTGTCCGTTAAACGAACCAGTCCCAAATGACCATTTCAGGCGGTGGCGGTCCGACGGGCCATTCGTTTTTTGTTTTTCCGCTCTTGGGCCTGGCGGTTCTCGTGGTCACGGTTGAGAAGGACCTTGTCGGGATTGGCCAGGGCCCATTGATCGGGTAGCAGCTCGTCGAGTGGTTTGCCTTCGGCCATGAGCACGGG
>QWOS01000128.1 GCA_003669555.1 Planctomycetota bacterium | reverse complement strand
GCCGCATCCGGCCCTGAGGCCAGGGCGATGGAGGGGGCCAGCAGAACGAGGAGCAGGCAAAATCGTGACATCACAGCGGTCCCATCGATTGGGGGGGTTACTTCCAGCAGGCATGTTGACCGGTGGGCACTTCAAGGGGCAGGCAGGGGGAGGGCCGTTTCACCTGTGTCAGCATACCGTGTGGCCACGCGCGCGGTTGGAAAAAGTGGGCCAAAAGGCTTGAATTCGGTGAAAATTGTGCAGCTGGCTACCTGCAAGACTCCCAGGCTGCCGCAAACTGTGCAAAGAGCCGATTGTGCCGTTGGTGCCGGGATTCTGTTCACAGACCGGCCACCGGGTTGGCGGCGCCGGGTGCTCCTGGTGGTTGGCAGGAGGGGGGCGGGCGGTTGGAATATTGGGAGCCGGCGGCATGCGTACGAAAAAACCCCGGTTTTACCCGGGGTTTTGGCGCTTCTGGTGCAATTGAACCTGAATCTGAAAGTGCCCCGTGTAGGATTTGAACCTACGACCCGCTGATTAAGAGTCAGCTGCTCTACCAACTGAGCTAACAGGGCTTGCAACGGCTTGACCGCAGCACTTGGATCTTAACAGCGTCACCCATCCTGACAAGTCAGGCCGGCCAATTTTGCTGCCATGCTCCACGAACCATTCATCGGCCACATCCGGCCCGAAACTTGACACGGCTTTGCGGGCTGTGGCGGGCCTCAGTCTGCCCCACCGCTGGTTCGGCCCATGGCCACATCGAATTCGCTCAACAACGGCACCAGCATCGCGGCGATGGCGAAACCGAATGACCCACTGATCACCAGGAACGGGATCAGCGGGTCGCCGGTCTCCAGGGTGCCTGGCTTGCCCACCACCAGGTTGGCCGCCGCATAAAACACGGCCAGGGGGCACAACCACGAGGCCAGGGTGAGCGCGCTGCTGGGCCGTTCGCCATTGAGCACCCACCACAACCCGCCTATGCCAGCCCCCAAAAACGCCAGAAAGCTGGCCCACTGATATTCAAACCGGCCATTCACCAGGATAAGCGCGATGGTCACCAGGGTGCCCACGGTGAGGAAAAAAATCGCCCCCAGCCCGGTGAGGATCGCGCCACGGCTGTTGCGCGCCCGCAAGGCGATATGGATTCCCAGCACCATGGTAAAGGCGAACACCACGGTCGCCCCGCCCAGCAAGCTGAGCAGCGCCGAAGCGTTCATGCTTCGGGCCAGTTCGGGGTACCGCGCCGGTGGCGAGGCCAGCAGGCCCATGTAGCCATACCAGCCAGCCAGCAGCATGGGCGGCACTATGTAGAGGAGCGTGTTGCGAAAGATGCCCAGCAGCTTGCCGAAGACGAATTCAGGCGCGGTGAGGTCGGTCACCAGCAGCAGGTCCAGCGCCCCCAGGTCTTTTTCGCTGGTGATGGCGGTGACGGCCTGGGCTGTCACCAGCAGCAGGCTGAGCACCGCCACGGGTACCAGGCCATAGGCGGCGGCAAACGGGAATTTTTCACCCATGACCAGCGGGGCAGCCGCGCCATAGATGATCAGGGCCAGCACCACGAGGTAGCCTCCCTGGATGAGCAGGGGCCGCCGGCCATAGGCGCGGGTATGCGTCTCCCGCCACAGGATGGGGTTGCCAAAGACCGACCGGGGCTTGCCGGGGCCGGAATGGGCTTTCAGGCGGTCGGTTTCTTCCTCAGGGGCATCGGCTGGCAGCTCACGCTGCATGATGGGCTCACCCGAGGGGTTCCAGACCCGCAGCATCACCACCCCCGCGCCTAGCAGCCCCATGGCCAGGGCTGTCATCCAGCCCAGATGGGCCAGCAGGCCACCATAACCACCGGCGGGAGCCAGCCCCGAAGGGTCCAGCACCGCCAGCAGGGCGGTGAAAGGATCGACTACGGTGAGCAGCCAGTTTTGCGGACCATCGGCCAGGCCAGGGATCAGCTTCAGGGCCTGAACCAGCAGCAGGTAAAGGACCATGCTCAGGGCGGTCAGGGCCAGGGCGGGGAAGGTGCGCTCACGCCACAGGGCCATCAGCCCCCCAAGACCACCCCCGGCGAACATGGCCGCCCAGGTGAGGGCGGTGGCCAGCAGCACCTGATCCAGCCCCACTCCGCCGGTAGCCACCAGCAAAATCAGCAAGGGCAGGGTGGCGAGCGGGAGCTGGATGAGTGGCAGCATGCTGCCCAGTATCTTGCCCAGCACAATCTCATGATTCGAGAGATCGGTGATGAGCAGGAGCAGGAAGGTTCGGCGGTCTTTCTCCAGAGCCACTGCGCTGGCGGCGGCCAGGGCGGCGAAAAAGACCAGAATCACCAGCTGGACCGCGGTGAAGACCTGGAAGATGAGCGGCGAGAGCCTGGACATGTCGAGGTAGGTGCTGGCGCGGCTCCATTCGGTGGTGCTCAGCCAGCAGGTGAGGGCGATCACGCTGAACAGGCCGATCCAGGCCCCGCGCATCCACTGCGGTCGGCCGTTGCGGGGCAGCGTGGTCCATTCCCGATCAAAAATGGGCCCTAGGGCGAACACGGTGAATCTCCGGGGCAGGGTGCCCAACCAGGAAAATGACGACTCGGGCGCGCAGGCTGACTGACAGCCTGGCGGCCGTCAGGCCTGACTCCGCTTCTTGTAAGCGTTGATCAGGCCGCGGGTGGAGCTGTCATGGCCGGTGACCTCGCCGGGGGCCTCCAGCTCGGGGATGATGGCGCTGGCGAGTTGCTTGCCCAGCTCCACACCCCACTGGTCGAACGAATTGATGCCCCAGACGATGCCCTGGGTGAAAATCTTGTGCTCGTACAGGGCGATGAGCATGCCCAGCGTGCGGGGCGTGAGGCGCTGGTAGAGGATGGAACTGGTGGGCTTGTTGCCGGCAAATGCCTTCTGCGGCGCCAGCATGTCGATGCGGTCGGCGGGGGTGCCCGCCTTCAGCAGCTCGGCCCGGGCTTCGGCCACCGTTTTGCCGCGCATCAGGGCCTCGGTCTGGGCAAAGAAGTTGGCGAGAAGCAGGGTGTGGTGCCGCCCCAGGGGGCGCTGCGGTTCCACCGGCGCCAGGAAGTCGCAAGGGATGAGCTTCGTGCCCTGATGGATAAGCTGGTAAAAGGCATGCTGCCCATTGGTGCCCGGTTCGCCCCAGAGCACCGGCCCGGTGCTCCATTGGCAGGGCTTGCCCTCGCGGGTAACGCTTTTGCCGTTGCTCTCCATGTCGCCTTGCTGGAAGTAGGCCGGGAAGCGATGCATGTATTGGTCGTAAGGCAAAATGGCGTGGCTTTGCGCATCCCAGAAGTTGTTGTACCAAACCCCCAGCAGGCCCATGGTGGCCGGCAGGTTCTGTTCCAGGGGGGCGGTGAAGAAGTGCTGGTCCATGGCGTGGCCGCCCGCCAGCATTTGCTCGAAATTCTCAAAACCGATGGACAGGGCGATGGACAGGCCGATGGCGCTCCACAACGAGTAACGGCCGCCCACCCAGTCCCAGAAGGCGAACATGTTGGCGGGGTCGATGCCAAACTTGCGCACCTCGCGTTCGTTGGTGGAAAGGGCGGCGAAATGCAGCGGGATATCCTGCTCGGTGCCGCCCTTTGCCAGGAACCAGTCGCGGGCACTGTGGGCGTTGGTCATGGTCTCAAGCGTGGTGAAGGTTTTGCTGGCGATGAGGAACAGGGTGGTTTCCGGGTCGCACTGGGCCAGTGCCTCGAAAATGTGGGTGCCATCCACATTGGAGACAAAATGCATGTGCAGCCGGGGGTGGGCGTAGGGTTTGAGGGCCTCGACCGCCATCACAGGGCCCAGATCGGAACCGCCGATGCCAATGTTGACAATATGGGTGATCGGCTTGCCGGTGCGCCCTTTCCAGGCCCCCGAGCGGATGCGGTCGCAGAACGATCGCATCTGGGCCAGCACCGCGTTGACTTCAGGCATGACATCACGCCCATCGACCAGAATGGGCGTGTTGGCCCGGTTACGCAGGGCGATGTGCAACACCGGGCGGTCTTCGGTGGTGTTGATGCGCTCGCCGGAGAACATGCGGCGGGTCCAGCCAGCCAGGTCGCGCTCGGTGGCGAGCTGGCGGAGCAGTTGCAGGGTGCGGCCGCTGATCCGGTGCTTGGAGAAATCGAGCAGGAGTTCGTCATGGCAGAGGTGGAACTGCTCGAAACGGCCAGGCTCGGCCTCAAAGAGTTGGCGCACATGGGTGCCATCCATTTCCTGGCGGTGTTCGCCCAGGAGTTTCCAGGCGGGGCAGTCAGTGGGGGCGTGTGAGGCGGTCATGCGACGATTCCGTGGTTATCTGGCTGATTGGATATAGGATACGTTCTAAGCGAACAGATGGCAGCACCAAGCCGCAAATCCGTTGGCCCCCGCAATCAGGGGTGGCCGGGGACTCATGGCTGAAGGTGGGCAATTCGCCAGTCTGGCTGGAATTTTTCCTGTAATTACCGAAGGGGAGCGACCATGCGGCATGCGACAGCCTGGGTTGGTGTGATGGGTCTTTTGGCTTTTTTTGCTTCGGGCCTGTCGGCGCAAACCCCGCATGCCCATGTGATTCGGGAGGTTGTGGCGGATCAGCCACAACTCCCCATGCCTTTCGGCTTTGCCTTTTTGCCGGACAAAGCCCTCGTGGTGGCCGACTACAAAAAGCACCAGATTGTCCGGGTTGAACCCGGCGCTACCCCCCGCGTGCGGGTGCTGGCTGGCAACGGCACCCCTGGCAACACCGATGGCACCGGCCCGGTGGCCCGCCTCAATGCTCCCCACGATGTGGTGAGCCTGAGTGATGGCAGGGTGCTGGTGGCCGACACCTACAACCACCGGGTTTGCCAGATCGACCCGCAAACGGGCGCGCTGAGCACCGTCAGCGGTGAGGGTGGCAAAGGATTCGCTGGCGATGGCGGCCCACCTGAAGGTGCCCGCTTCTTCGAGACCTACCACCTGGCCGCCACCCCCAAGGGCACCGATTATCTGGTGGTAGACCTGGGCAACCGCCGTATCCGCCGGGTGGGGGTGCGCATCAGCACCATCGCCGGCAACGGTCAGCGGGCTGTGCCCGAGGACGGTTCCCGGGCCTCGCAGTCTGCCCTGCTGGATCCCCGCGCCTGTGCCATGGACGGGCACGGCATGCTGTACATCCTGGAGCGCGGTGGCAATGCCTTGCGGGTGGTTGACAACGGCGGCAATATCCGCACCGTGGCTGGCACCGGCAAGGCCGGCCCCCTTCAGGATGGCAAGGCTCTTGAATGCCCTCTGAACAGCCCCAAATACATCTGGATCGAGCGCAATGGCAAGGTGCTGATTGCCGACTCGGGCAACCACGCCATCCGCCGTTATGATCCATCGCATGGCACGCTGACAACTGTGGCCGGCACCGGCAAGCCTGGCAAGGGTGCGGCAGGTGGCGATCCACTCAGGACGGCGCTGAAGGAGCCCCATGCGGTGAGTATCAGCCCTGCCGGCCTGATCACCATCGCCGACAGTGGCAACGGCAGGATTCTGGAAATTCGCTAAGGGCGCATTCCGCCGCAGATCACACAGATTTACGCCGATTGGAGAACTCTGGTCGGCGTAAATTTGCGTAATCTGCGGGTAGAAAAGACATAAACCTCAGCTTCCGAGAAGCTGCCGGAGCACATAGGGCAGGATGCCGCCATGGCGGTAGTATTCTGCCTCTTGCGGGGTGTCGATCCGCACCAGGGCGGCGAAAGATCGGCTGGAACCGTTGACCGTGGCCTGTACCGTCACCTTTTTCCCGGCACCCACACCCGAGTTGAGCAAGGCCGGCAAGCCTTCGATGGCGAAGACCTCCTCACCTGTCAGGCCATGGGTGGCCCGGGTTTCCCCAGACAGATATTGCAGCGGCAAAATGCCCATGCCCACCAGATTGCTGCGGTGGATGCGTTCGAAGCTTTCGGCCAGCACCACCCGGATCCCCAGCAGTTTGGGGCCCTTGGCGGCCCAGTCGCGGCTGGAGCCGGAGCCATATTCCTTGCCAGCCAAAATCAGCAACGGCACCTTGTCGGTGGCGTAACGGACCGAGGCGTCAAAGATGCTCATGCCATCACCTGAGGGGAGATGGCGCGTCACGCCGCCCTCGGTGTCGGGGGCCAGCAGGTTTTTCAGGCGCACATTGGCGAAGGTGCCACGCACCATCACCTCGTGGTTGCCCCGGCGGGCGCCGTAGCTGTTGAAGTCGATCGGTTTCACGCCATTGGCCATCAGGTATTGGCCGGCTGGGCCATCCTTCTTGATATTGCCGGCGGGGCTGATGTGGTCGGTGGTGATGCTGTCACCGAGTACCGCCAGACAGCGCAGGCCGGCGGGATCGGTCACCACGCCGGGTTGTCTGGCCATTCCGTCGAAATAAGGAGGATGCTTCACATAGGTGCTGGTATCGTCCCAGGCGAAGCGTTCGCCGGCGGGAGTGGGGAGCGAGCGCCAGGCTTCATCCCCCTCGTAGACCGCGCCGTATTCCTTGGTGAACATGGCGGGCAGCACGGCCTTTTCCACCGCCCGGGAAATTTCCGCCTGGGTGGGCCAGATATCCTTGAGGAACACCGGTTTGCCATCCTTGCCGGTTCCCAATGGTTCTGTGGCAAGGTCGATGTCCACCCGCCCGGCCAGGGCGTAGGCGACCACCAGGGGCGGGCTGGCCAGATAATTGGCACGCACCTCGGCATGGACCCGGCCCTCGAAGTTGCGGTTGCCCGAAAGCACCGAGGCCACCACCAGCTTGCCAGCCTCGATCCCCTGGGTGACAGCCTGGGGTAACGGGCCGGAGTTGCCGATGCAGGTGGTGCATCCATAACCCACCAGATTGAAGCGCAACTGTTCGAGAGGTTGCATCACCCCGGCTTCGATGAGGTAGTCGGTGACCACCTTGCTGCCGGGGGCCAGGCTGGTCTTCACCCAGGGCTGGGTATTCAGCCCCTTGGCCACTGCTTTTTGGGCGACAAGGCCGGCGGCGAGCATCACATAGGGGTTGGAAGTGTTGGTGCAACTGGTGATGGCGGCAATGACCACCGACCCGTGGCGGAGGCGTGCTTCAGAGCCATTCAGGGTGATAGTGGCGGAGGAATCCAGCGCCGGGGCACTGGCTGCCTGACCCGCCTTGGCCTTGGACAGCAGGCTGGGCAGCGCCTTGGCGAAGCTGGCTTTCACCTCGGTGAGGGGGACGCGATCCTGGGGCCGGGAGGGGCCGGCCAGGCTGGGAACCACGGTGGCGAGGTTGAGCGAGAGGGTGTCGGTGAAGACCGGCTCAGGGGAGCCAGGTTCTGAAAACATGCCCTGCTCGCGGGCGTAGGCTTCCACTAGCCTTACCTGCTCGTCGCCGCGGCCGCTGAAGGCCAGGAAGCGGATCGTCTCGGCGTCGATGGGGAAGATGCCGCAGGTGGCGCCGTATTCCGGGGCCATGTTGGCGATGGTGGCCCGATCGGCCAGCGGAAGCTGTGCCAGGCCCTCGCCATAAAACTCGACGAATTTGCCGACCACGCCATGGGCGCGGAGCTGCTGGGTGACCGTCAGCACCAGATCGGTGGCGGTGGCCCCTTCGGGAAGCCTGCCCTCAAGGCGGAAGCCAATCACCTCGGGTACCAGCATGCTGACCGGCTGGCCCAGCATGGCCGCCTCGGCCTCGATGCCGCCCACGCCCCAGCCGAGCACGCCCAGGCCGTTGATCATGGTGGTGTGGCTGTCGGTGCCCACCAGGGTATCGGGATAAGCCCAGGTTTCCTTGCCATCGGTGGCGGGACGGGTGAAGACCACGCGGGCGAGATACTCGAGGTTCACCTGGTGGACAATGCCGGTCTCGGGCGGCACAACGGCAAAGTCGCGGAGGGCTTTCTGGCCCCAGCGCAGGAAAGAATAGCGCTCGCGGTTGCGCTCATATTCCAGATCTGAATTGTGCTTGAACGAAAGGTTGGTGCCGAAATCATCCACCTGCACCGAATGATCAATGACCAGCTCGGCGGGACAGAGCGGGTTGATCCGGGTGGCGTCGCCACCCATCCGCGCCATGGCGTCACGCATGGCGGCGAGGTCGACCACCGCGGGGACACCTGTGAAATCTTGCAGCAGCACACGGGCTGGTGTGAAAGCTATCTCATTAGTGGGGGCGGCCTTGGGGTTCCAGGTTGCCAGGGCCCTGATCTCGTCAGCGCGGACGGAGACGCCGTCTTCGGTGCGCAGCAAATTCTCCAGCAGGATTTTCAGGCAAAAGGGAAGCCGGCGAGCCTGCGGGAAGGCCTCGTACACGGGAGCGAGACGGTGGATGCGGAACCCGTTCGCCCCGCACTTCCAGGTGGCGAGGGTGTTGAAGCTGTTGGAAGTCGTGGCCATGACAAGGGATCCGTTGTTGTTGGTTCAGGTTCCGGGGGGGCCGGACAGGTGCCCGGGCCTCAATATTGGTCATCCAGTGGTTCATCTTCGCAAAGAGTCGCCCTGGGGGCAACCGCCCCGGCTTTCCCCCATACCGCCACCTGGAGTAGGATGACAGACGGAAACTGGATGTCACGAGGCAGGAGGCTGAGCCCATGGCCGGTTATTTTACCCGCAAGCTGTTGGCGGTTAGCGTGCTTTTTTCAGTGGTTTTGGCAGGCCAAAGCCAGGAAAACTGGCCCGGCTTCCGGGGGGGAGACCTGGCTGGGGTGGGTGAGGGGGTGGATCTCACCCAGGGCGATGAATCCATCCGCTACAAAGTGCCCATCCCGGGCAAAGGTTGGTCAAGTCCGGTGGTTTGGGGTGACAAGGTGTTCCTCACTACCTCGGTTGTCGACCGCCAGGGCCCGGAATCGCGCAAGGGATTGTATATCGGTGACCTGCAAGGCAAGGTGCAGCCCGGCAAGCGCACCTGGGAAGTGCTTTGTCTGGATCTGGTGACCGGGAAACAGCTTTGGCGCACCCCGGTATTCGAAGGGGAAGCCCGGGGCACCATCCACATCAAAAATACCTATGCCTCGGAAACGCCCTGTTGCGATGACAAAGTGGTGGTGGCCATGTTTGGCAACCGGGGCATCTGCGCTCTCAACCATGCCGGGACTATCCTCTGGAAGGAAGAGATAGCCCCACGGAAAACCGAAATGGGCTGGGGGCCAGCCGCCTCACCCGCCCTGCATGAGGGTGTAATCTACCAAGCCATGGACAACGATGAGGATTCGTTTCTGTGGGCCCTGAATGCAACCACGGGCAAAACCCTGTGGAAAGCCAAGCGGAAAGAGAAGAGCAACTGGGCCACACCTTTTGTTTGGAACCACTCCAAAGGGGTGGAGATCATCACGCCGGGCAAGGGCAAGGTGCGCTCGTATTCCACTGCGGGCGATCTGCTCTGGGAGCTGGGAGGCATGTCCACCATCGCCATCCCCACCCCCTCAGCCATTAAAATGGATGACACGGAGCTGCTTTTTGTTTCTTCTGGGTATGTGATGGACATCAAGAAGCCTGTCTTTGCCATCAGGCCGGGGGCCCGTGGCGATATCAGCCTGGGGCTGTTGGAGAAATCGAACGATTATGTCGCCTGGAAACAGGGAATGGCCGGTTCGTACCATCCTTCGCCTGTACTGCTCGACAACAAGCTGCATGTACTGCTCGACCGGGGCACCCTGTCCTGCTTTGCTGCGGGTGACGGCAAAGCCATCTGGGAGAAAAAGACCCTGGCCAAGGGATCGTTTGGCTTTACGGCCTCGCCCGTGGCGGCTGGGGACCGATTGCTATGCGCATCGGAAGAGGGTGAGGTTTTTGAGGTGATGCTCAATGACAAGCCCGAGGTGGTCCGCCGCATCAAACTCGATGAAATGCTGATGGCGACACCCGCCCTGGCCAGGCGGTCGCTGCTGGTGCGTGGCGAAAAACACCTGTTTCGCCTGGGTGGCGTAGCAAAATGACTGGCGATATCGTCTGGAGGAAAACGCGCGGGGCCAGCAAGCCCGCGCGTTTTTTTTATCAATGCACTCTGGTTTGTCGGGAGTGGGGTGAATTTTCCCGCGCAGCAAGAGTGTCGTCGGTATGGCAAGTGTCTGGCCGGGCTGATAAAAGCCAGGCGGAAAAGCGTGTCCCATGGATTGTATCCTGGGTGTTTACCGGGAACGATGGGCAGGCGCAGAGTCCCTTCATCAGGACGCCAGGGAAGAACCCGGGATGTGTGTCTGTCAGCAATGCAAAGGCCGTCACTGGCGGGCAGCCTCGGGATATGCATGCTGGAAGACCTGATCCTGTCTTTACTTTCTTGCAGGTGCTAAATCGTTGGTGAATCCGGACTGGTGGATATTGGCAAATTTCAGACAGTTTTTCACGCCGCGATTTTGGAGATCTTCTTTTCCCCGCAGGTAAATGTCGTTGCCTGCGGGGCTGTCTTGCAGGGTACACGCCAGAACAGGTCATCAAGTTGGACGCGGCGTTGCAGAAGGCAAGGAATGTACTGTTCGGAGTGGGATGAGGCACAATCGACGGGGAGGGGGATTAAAATGTCGCAGCGGCTTTCCGCCATTGCTTTGGTCGTCCAAGATTACGACGACGCAATTCAGTACTTTACACACTGCCTGCGGTTCACGTTGGTCGAGGACACCCCACTGTCCCCAACGAAACGGTGGGTGGTGGTCAGACCACCGGGCGGGGGAGCGTCAATCCTGCTGGCGAAGGCCGCGTCCACCGAGCAGTCGGCACGGGTTGGCAATCAAACCGGAGGACGGGTGTTTCTCTTCCTCCAATCCGACGATTTCTGGCGGGATTACGCCGAGATGGTGGAACGTGGCGTTCACTTTATCGAGACGCCGAGGGCCGAGTGCTACGGCATTGTGGCCGTCTTCATCGACCTATATGGGAACAAGTGGGACTTGATCCAGCCGAGCAAGTATGCCAAGGCTGTCACGGGTGGGCAGCCTCGGGATATGCATGCTGGAAGACCTGATCCTGTCCTTACTTCCTTGTCATTGCTAAATGGTTGCTGAATCCGGGCTGGTGGATATTGGCAAATTTCAGACAGTTTTTCACGCCGCGATTTTGGAGATCTTCTTTTCCCCGCAGGAAAATGTCGTTGCCTGCGGGGCTGTCTTGCAGGGAGCCCCGGCGAATGCGGGTGGCTGCCAGGTGTAGCGCCATTCCCAGCCGGTCGAAGGACTCCCCGGCTTTTTCCAGCAGGTTGATAGCCTTTTCGTTATGCCCGTCCAGATGATGGCAGGCCGCGAGCAAAGACCAGCCAAAGGCGGCGGCCGCGGCTGGGGCGTGCAACCGGGTCAGCCGGTGGCCGATTTTCCGGGCGCGGGCCATCAGAGGCAGTTGGAGGGTGCGTTCCCCACCCGCGAAATCTACGGCGCGTCCGACCAGTATCCTGCCTTCGGTCCAAAAAGCGAAAGACTGGGTCAGGTTGTCGAAATAGGAGGTGTCTTTGGTATGGGGAAGCCACTCGGAGCCCAATCTGTAGGCCTCGGCGTGGTTTCCCTCATAGAGGTGGATTTCGGTTTCACCCCACCATGCCCAGAAATGCTGGAGGAAAAACCGGCTCTGGCTCCACATGCCGATGGCCTGGCGTACCCGAATGCGGGCCTGGTCAGGCAGATCTTCGGCAAGGTCAAGCTGGTGAGCTCTGCTCAAAAGCGGTAGCGTAACTGCCGCATGCAGATTGCCTTTTTCCAGCATCCCCTGGGTGGATTCGTCAATCAGGACCCGGAATTGCGCCAATTCGCCCAGTTCCAGGAGGCAGAATCCCTCAACCATGCGCAAAGTCATGCGCTGAAAGGGGAGGCTTGGTCCGGAGCAACGGCTGAATCCTTCCCTTACCGGGGCCACTTCCTGGATCGATTGCCCCGCCTCGCCAGCAATCAGGTAGAGGCTAATGCCTCGGTACATCCGCAGCATGGCTTCGGTGAAAGTCCGGTCAGCCGGGTTTTCAATCATGCCGGCTATTTCCACGGCGCGGACATAAATGTCCCCGATCCGTTTGGCTGGAGGGCCTCCCAGGCCTCCCGAGGTATACATCTCGCGGCCGAGGGCGAATGCCGCGCCGAAGGGATCACCGGCGCTCCAGCTCTCGATGAGGCCCAGGGTATGAAACCAGGTCGCCAGGGGCAGATCGAACATCCGCACCAGGCTGGCCGCCCATCGGCAAATCTCACTTCTCAGGTGGGTGTTGGCGGAAATTTTTCCGGCGGACTGCGCACGGAATCTGGTCCCGCGGAGCCAGAGCCGGAAACGCAGCCAGCGCATTGAACGGTTAAGGCTTTTTCCGGCTTTGGGTAGCGAGATGCCTGCGGTCGCGAGCACCTCGCGCAGGATGTCAAAGCCTTCTTCCATCCTGCCCCAGCGGATAAGCTGTTCCGCCGCCCGTTGTCGGCAAAACAGGGCCTCGGGGCCGGTCACCAGGGTGGCGGCCTCCAGATAGAGTTGTGACGCCTCAACCGCTCTGGCGCAATTGGCAAGACTATCGGCGCGGGCCAGAGTTAAATCCTTGCGGCGGGGGTCGGTCGGGGCACAAAGTGTCAGGGCGCATCGGTGCTGTTCGGAGGCCCGGTCAAAGGCCAGCGCATCAGCGGAACGCACCCCCGCCCTGAAGTAGAAGTCGATGGCCTCGCTGGTTGCCCCGCCATGTTCGTGATGATGGGCCAGCACCTCGAACTTGTCACTGCCCGCGGCGATAAGGGCCTCTGCCAGTCGACTGTGCAAGCGGCGTCCTTTTTCCGGGGGAGTCGTGGCAATAACGATAGAGCGAACCCGGTCGTGGAAAGGCTCCGCAGCCGATTGCATGCCCTCGCGCGCAAGGGTCCTGATGAGATGGCTTGAGGTGAGGCGATCGAGGCTCTCCCTGCGCGCTTCGGCAGGGATTTCCGCCGCCAGGCAGGCGGTCCGAATGTCTACAGGGCCGGGGGAAAACGCGATGGCCTCGACAAGCCACCGGTCCTGTGGTTCCAGCCGGGACAATCGTCCCCGCACAAGGGATTCGATAGTGGGTGGAATGGTAGATTCGCTGTCGCGGGCGCGGTGATCAAGAAGCTCGTGTGCCAGCAGGGGATTACCAAATGATTCATGCACAATGACTTCCGCCAGGGGATCCGGTTCACCATTCGGCGGACAAAGGAGGGTTTGGACCAGTTGGCGGATCTCGTTTTCATCGAGCGGGGCGAGTGCCAGGTCACGCCGCTCGATGGGCAATGCTGCCAGGGCCTTGAGAAATGGGCCATCGTCCGGCTTGTCCTGGCGGTGCGCGAAGAGGAACAATACCGCCGGCGGATCGGGTGGCCGTACCAATTCCTCCAGAAGCATGGCGCTTTCGCCGTCGCCCCAGTGAATGTCATCTGCGAAGACAACCAGCGGGCCATGGCAGGCTAGCCGCTGAAAAAGCTCGCGCAAGGCCCTGGAGCCGCACCTTCTGGCCTCGTGTGGATCTCCATCGCAAAGCCTGGGAGTGGCTTTGCTGGTCAATTCGAGTTTGCCCAAAACAGGAAAAAGTCTGGTCAGGTCTGTCATGCGCGCGGGCAGGACAGTGGCCAGGGCCTGAGGCTTGAGGCTTCTCAGATGCCCCAGCAGGGAGTCGACCACCGAGTCGAGCGCATTGTAGGGTACCGAACAGTGTTCGTAACATTTTCCCCGGAGAATCACCCCCTGGTCCGCTTCCATGGCGGCTGGATTCCCGGCGGTGCGCAAGAATTCGTTCACAAGGGTTGTCTTGCCAATACCCGTCCGGCCGCTAAGCACGACCAGAATTGGTTTATCCAGGCGGTGGACATCCGCCGCCGCATCTTTCAGAAACTGCAACTCCCTGGTCCTTCCCACCAGTGGCGCATGGGGCGGTTGGGCCCGGCGAGCCGGTTCATCGCCCCCGCCGAGTCGGGTGAGCACTTCCGTGCCACCAGGTCTGGATGTCGGGTCGGGGTGGAGCAATGCCACACAGAGTTCCGCAAGATCCACTGGAATTCCGGGGACTTTTTCGGCGGGCAGTGACATCAAGCCGGCTTTTTTTGCCCGTAATGCGGCGGCAAGGGGGCGCGGGAATGGCGGGCAGCCACACAGGGCTTCGTACAAGAGCACCCCGAAGCTGTACCAATCGCTTTTCGGGGTGACTGGTGTCTCTTCGAACAGTTCGGGCGCCATGTAGTCCATCGTCCCGACGATCCCGGACTGTCTGTCAGCCGTGTCATCGATTTCGACGATGAGTCCGAAGTCGATCAGCTTCACACAATCGGCCTGGGTTACCAGGATGTTGGCTGACTTGATATCGCGGTGAACGCGGTTGGCCAGGTGCAGCGCCTGGATAGCTCGGGCCAACTGGATAAAGGCTGACCGGACCCGTTTCAGATGGGCGTGGGGGCGGTCCGGATTGAAATCGATGAAATCAAGCAGGTGCCTGCCATCCACATATTCCATCAGGCAGAACCAGTCTGATCCTTCAGCGATCTGCCCGTAAATGCGGACAAGATTGTCGTGGCGGATGTTTTCCAGCAGCGTGAATTCGCGCTTGAGATAGATGAGGCGGGCCGGGTCGAGGTAGGTGAGTGTCTTGATGGCGACCATGGACCCGAGTTTGTCACGGGCCTTGTAGACCATTCCCATGCCGCCCTGGCCGAGGATTCCCAGGCATTCAAATCCGGGAGGCAAGCGGATCGGCGGTTCTGTGGGCGGTTTCTGCCGGGTTTCTTCCCGGGTGGCGCCGTCATCGGTTTGACCGGCCTGCATCAGTCTGCCCACCTGGTCCAGGATTCTCAATTGTTCCCCGACCATGGCCATGAGCGGGGCATCGCCACCGCAAAGAGTTGCCATATCTGGTTCACAGCCGGCAGCTCTTCCTGTTTCGATTTGGGCCACGATGTCATCAACGGTGTCTTCGTGCATGGCATTTCCGTCCCTGATCTACTGAAGTGGGACAAAGATTGATTCCTTACGCCGGTACGGAAGGGTAGCTCAAGAATAATACACTTTCCAAATTGCCTGCATGAATTGAGTGGACTCGAAGGGGTATTGTCCTGACAAATAAAAGAACCATGATGGCAACCATTTTGCATTCGTCATTCAATTGCGTAATCTCTATAGCAAGGGGCGTGCCAATGGCTGAAATGCGCTGAATTCTTCAGGTTTTTCTATGGCTGAGACAAATGATTGCCCGAATGAGACAGGCTGTCGCATTGGGGGGTATTTTCAAGGATTCCCAATGGTTGCCATGAGGCAATAGGGCATTTTCCTTCCGGAAAAAGATTGAATTGACATAGCGCACAACGGGCCGGATGCCAAACGGGACTGGCATGCGTCAAAGGTCGTCATCTTGAAATCCATCGAATTTAAAACCCGTCCTGGGCCTTGAAACTACCTAAAGCTAAGGTGTATTTAGTTTTTACCCAAAAATGTGCAGTGAGATCTAGGCTTGGTCCGGGTTGGCGGGAAAGGGGCAGACGAGTTGGTGCAGATGAATGCGGGCCTGGCGCCAGCGGCGCTGGATGGTGCGGATATCGAGATCAAGTATTTTCGCCGCCTGCTCCTGAGACAGCCCCTGATAATACAGCAGATCGACGATTTCCCGTTCGTGGTCGTTCAGCCGGGTGACCGATTCGTGGAAAAGCGTCCATGTCTCCAGGTCCAGCCCATCAGGGGGTTCGGGCGTAACCTGTTGTTGCAGCCCGCTATGCGACTGATGGTTGGCGCCCTGACCCATAGGTCCGTGGTGATGGCGGGCCAGATCGATCAGCTCGCGGCGGATCATTTGCGCGGCCAGCCCGAAAAACCGGCGCGGATTTTCAGGGGTGACATGATCCAGCGCCCGCAGAAGGCGCAGGGCCGCCCCTTGCACCACATCATCGGTTCCTTCCCATCGGGAAACGGAGGGGAAGCCCCGGAGCAGTCCATGGGCCAGCCGCCGCAACCTGGCCTCCACACGGCGCAGCAATTCATCGCGAGACGACCTGTCAGTCCGGGCCAGAAGGGCACCTAGCTCGGCCGTTTTCAAGTCTTCCGACATAGTCCATTCTCGCAAGGAAAAAAAATGTCGGGTTGGTCGGCCGGTTCCCGCTTACCAGATAACGGCCATTGATTCTATCGTCGGTGGCGCCAGCAAATTCAACCCCGGGGAGGGTAAATCATGCGTAACTGGAGCTTCTGCCTATTGTTTACTGGCTGGATAGCGGCGTATTTTTTCCCTGCCGGAACAACCGGGGCGGCGATTCCGGGAGACTTTGCCCTCGGGGCTGGTGGCCCGCTGGATCCTTTCGCAAGGCCCGACACCACGGCCGTGTTGGTGGCATTCCTTTCTTTGGATTGCCCAGTGGCGCGTGATTATTTGGAGCCTCTCGACCGATTGCTCACCGACCATGGGGGAAAGGGGTTGAGGGTGATCGGTGTGGTCCCCGGGAAAAGCCAGGCCGAAGTCGACCAGGCTACCAAGGGGTTCCGCATGGGATACCCCATGATGGCAGACCCTGACTTCCTGATTACTGGCATCCTGGAAGCTACGACGACTCCTGAGGTGGTACTGCTCAATCCCGGCAAAGAGGTGGTGTACCGGGGCCGGGTGGATAACAAATACGCCGCGAGGCTGAAGCCGAGGGCCAGCGTCTCGCGGCACGACCTGCGTGAGGCGCTGACTGAATTCCTGGAGGGTAAACCGGTCACCGTGAAAGTGACCACCCCCATCGGGTGCCTTATACGGCCATTACCTTCGGTACCAGCCCAGGAGGAACCCTCCGCAGCCAAGGTGACTTTCTATCGGGATGTGCTGCCGGTGCTGCAGCGGCATTGCCAGGAATGCCACCGCCCGGGTGAGGCAGGCCCCTTTAGCCTTATCACCTATAAAGATGCTCTGCAATGGGCGGATGATATCCGGGACTTCACGGTTTCCGGGCGGATGCCGCCCTGGAAGCCTACAGGAGGGGTCAAGCTGCTGCATGATCGCCGCCTTGGGTCTATGGAAGTGAAAGTTCTGGCGGATTGGGTCAGTCAGGGGAAAAAGGCAGGCGATCCGTTGGAAG
>QWOS01000033.1 GCA_003669555.1 Planctomycetota bacterium | reverse complement strand
TGCCGTCCAAGCTGTCCTCTCTAATGATACGCGACATGAAGTCGTATCGGAACTTGCTGTTGAAGTAGTTGACAATGGCGTCGGCCGGGGTCTGCTGCATCACCAGCATGTCAGCAGGTAAAAGACGGATGCGTTCACGGGGATCCCGGAAGGCGCGAACCACGTCCACGCGGATGTTCATCTGCCGGCCATTCTCCAGGGTCCGCAGAATAGTGACGAATGCCGGGTTGGGAGCGCCCAGCCCGCCTCCCTGAGAGAAGCTGCCACCAAAGGCTGTTTGGCTGAAGCCGCCGTTTAGCAAAGGACCTTTCACCATGGCAACTGCTTCGATCACATCCAGGTCCGTATCCCTCGGCAAAGGATATTGCCCCACGCCGATGAGTCCGGCCGTGTAAAAGTACTCCGCTTTGCGGCTTTCCACATAGACAATATCGCCATTGTTGAGCAGGATATCCTGTTCGTCGAAGGTCCAGGGTTCCCCCACCTTGAGTCGCAAAGGAATGCGCAGGAATCCCCGGGTGGTGCCGGTGGGTGAAGTCAGGTCGGTGGGGTTGGTGTTACGCTGGATGATCACCTCGGCCTTGCCTCCCTCGCCCGGCAGCCCGCCGGTGCGGCTGAGGGCGTTGAGGACATCGTTCTCACCAGCGGGTAGCAACACCGAGTAACCATTGGCCGATTTGGCACTGGAGTTGTTGATGACCACCGAGCCAAAGGAGGCGGCCGAACTGCCGCTCCCCGTCGGCATGCTGCCGGAGTCTTCACGCATCACCAGAATCTGGTAGGTGCGTGGCTGCATGATGGTGGCAACCATGCGGAATTTTTCCGGCTGGATTATCTGTTTTTTTACGGTGTACGCCTCGCGGATCAGATCCTGTGTCTCGCGGAGGGTCTTGCCTTTCACCTCAATTGGGTCGATATTCGGCAGGATGATCACCCCACCTTCCTGTACCGGGATGGGGAAGCCGATGGCGGGAGGCAGGCCCTGCTGTTCGGGCATGCGGAATGGCAAGGGTTGGCCCTGTTCCCCCAGGATTTTGTCGATGTATAAACCCAGGATATCTCCCTGATCGAGGGTGTAATTCCTGTTTGGCTTCTGGCGTAGCAGGTCGAGCGGAATGGCCTTGAAGTCGTCGCGGGGAGTACCCAGAAATTCCTCTGGCACCCGGCGCACGGGCACGCCGTCAATCACTGGGTTGGTGAGCTGTGCACAACCGGTAAGCATGCCCATGCAGGCTGAGAATGCCCAGGTCATCAGGCGCAAGTGGTGCAGGAGGCGGGCAGGCATGGTGGGCTTATCCGGTTGCCAATGGCAGGAATTCATCGTTCACCTCCAGGGGCGGGTTTGGCAGGTGGAGGCAGGTCGACGGAAGGGGCCGGGCCAGGCAAGCCTGGCAGCGGCCGGGGCAGGGTTGATGGGAACGAGTCACCTTCATCGCCCGCTCCGCCATTCAGGTCTGGCCTGGATGCTTTAGGATGGTGACTGGTGGTGAAATTGGTGTTGGGCACATACATGGGGGCCTCAAAGCGCTTGCGAACGCCTGAAGCCTGGGCGATTTCTGCCCCTTGACGGAATCCAGCGAAATAATCCATGGCTTGCAGGTTGCCCTGGGGATTGAGATGACTGGCTAGCCAGTATTTGCGGGGCGGTTGCACAGGGGGGTCTACCGTGCCGCCGCAATCGGCCTGGTCCTTGAAGCCATCGATGAAGCCGTGTTTGAAAGATTTGGAATGGTGGGGGTTGGCACCACAGTCTTTTTCGAATTCCCGCCAGGCCTGATGGGCCAGATGTTCGAATGTGCGTTGAAGGTAGCTTTCGTCGGCAACCAGAAGCGGTTCGTTGACGAGGGTGCGCTTGGTGGTGCTAGCGATATTGCAGCCAGCCATTCCTGGTATTGCCGCTGCCAGCATGGCTAGCAGATTTCCCTTTAGTTGCAAGCTTCTCATGCGCCACTCGGTTGGGGACAAATCGCTGGGATTCCATCCAGGGTCATGGAATCATCACAGCAGTTGTTTCGGCTGTACGATGGTGGGGTATTGACGAAAAATGGGTTAGTATCAGTTTGCACGATGGATGGGGGAAAAGGGACTATGTTTTGTACAATGCTGGTTTTTTTATTGCAGAATCAGGAGCCCAAATCCGAAGGGCCATCTGTCCTGGTTGATCCGGACCGTGTGGTTCAGGCTACCCTGGCCCTCCATGTGGGGTTGGCCAATGAGGGATCAGGGGTGATTGTCGGGAGGCGTGGAGAGAAATTGCTGGCTCTTTCAGCAGCGCACCTTTTCAAAAGCCAGGGGCGAGAGGCGCACGCCACCCTGTTCACCCCAGGAAATCCCCCCAAAGCTGGCAAGCAGTTGCTAGAAGTAGAGGTGCTGGAATCATGGCCTGAAATTGATTTGGTGCTGCTGGCACTTGAATCGCCCAGCCTTCCTCCCTTCCCATTGCAGCTGGCTCCGGCGCGCAGTCTCCCAGGGAAATACCGCGGCGCGATCCATTCCTCGGGCTGCGATAAGGGCTTTCCTGGGGTTCGTGGAGAGATGCTGATCGCCAAAGTACTCACCACCAAGAATTCTGGGGAAAATGAGGCTTTTTACTGGGAAGTTGCCGATCCAAGTATTCCCGGGCGGTCCGGCGGCCCTTTAGTGGATACCAATGGCAAATTGTTGGGAATTTGCAGCGGTACGGACCGAAAAGGCAAGGGTATGTATGTGCATATTGACGAAATACGGGCGGCATTGAAACGCAAGGGATTTTCAGCTATTATTTACAATTAATTGGCTTGTTATGAAGTCCTAATAGTTTATGCGGGTCAGCTCCGGTTGTTTGTGAGGTTTTTACTGGTGGTTTTGCTTTTGCTGGTTTTAGGTGCTAGTGTATAATATCGAAAAATTTTGAAGGAGATCGTCCATGAAACGCTGGATTGGCTGCTTGGTTTTGGCTGCCGCTTTAGGTTCCTCGGCCTATTTGCTGGCGGACACATATGTAGGTTTGGGGGGCTGGGCTAATCTCCCTGTTACCAAGACCCCGATGGGCCATTTTGCAACGGATCGTAAGGCTTTGCCAGATTCGGCCCGCAAAGTGACCACCAATGAAGGTGAGCAGGGCGAGTTGGTGGTTTCGCTGGATGAGTTCTCCTACACAGGTGTTATCAAGGCATCGGCCACCAATCCCTATGCGCCACCTGCGCGTAGACCTCCACCCGCCAAGAAGTAAGTCGGTGTCCAGGGATGCCTGATATTGTGACTCATCATGAAACGAGCCGTGGTCCTGCCACGGCTTTGTTGCTTGGCATGGAAGCATGCGTCATGGTGCTGGTGGTAGTGGCCCCGTGGCTGCTGGGTGCCAACGATCCATGGGCTTACAGTCTGCTGGCATGGCCCTTGGGCATAGCCCTGCTGTGTTGGGCCACACTGGCAATACACACCGGGCGTTTGGCGATCTGTCTCTGCCCCCTCGGCTTGTGCCTGGTGGGGCTCATTCTTCTGACACTTGTGCAACTGATTTCTCTGCCACCCGATTTGTTGCAATTGCTTTCTCCCAACGCAAGCAAGTTGCGCGCTGAACTCATCCCTCCCGCTGCCGAACTTCTGGCTACAGGTGAGGCCGTTTCCATACCGGTAGCCTGGCAACCGATCAGTCTTGATCCTGGGGCAACCAGGGTTTTTCTCACCCAGATCATGGCGGTGACTCTGCTGTACCTGCTGGTACGCTCCAATCTGGCGACGGAAAACCGGTTGATGCGCCTGGGGTGGGTCTTGATGGTCAACGGGGGGGCCTTGGCCTTTTTTGCCATCGCCCAATCGATCACCTCCGAAAAAAATGACATCGTCTACTGGACCTGGATCACGCCCGGTGCTGTTTTTGGCCCGTTCGTTTGCCGTAATCATTATCCGGATTACATCAACTTGTGTGTGGGTGCCGTGCTCGGGGTCGTGGGATGGACTTACCACCAGAAATTGGCTCCCCGTTCCCGTGATGGGATTCTCCGGAAAGAGCTTTTTTGGCAGCCGATCCAGGAAATCATTGCCTCGCCCTTGGAACTCATCAACAAGCCGGCAACGCTGCTTTGTGTTTTTGCCATCGCCCTTATGGTGGGTACCATTCCCATGTCGATGTCGCGGGGCGGCGCTGTTGGGTTGATTGCATCGATCCTGCTCACTTCCATAGCCTGGTTGGGCGCCGGCAAAAGCAAGGCAAAACGCAGTCGGAAGAATGTGCCCCAGGCCCGTAATCTGGTTCTGGTGCTCTGGCTTGCCATCCCCATTCTGGGCCTGGTCGCATGGTTTGGCTGGGATGTCATTGGCAAGCGCCTGGGGACTATTACCGATAAAGCCACCCTGCAGGAAGACCGTATCAAGATCTGGACTCCCCTGTTCAATCTTGTCTCCGAGTATCCCCTGACCGGCACGGGGGCCGGGACAATGGGTGTTGTGGAGCCGATTGTGCGGGATATTGGAAGTTATCCCGGAGTGGTTCTTGATCATGCCCACAACGAATACCTGGAAGCCATGGTGGAAGGCGGACTGCCCCGCCTGGTGCTGACCGGCTTGCTGGTTTTCTGGATGGCCTTGTTGGGGATGCGGGGTATCAGACGGCACCGGGGTGAACCATCTGCTCTCATGCCAGTGGGGTTGTTATTTGGCTTACTGGCCCTGGCTATCCATTCCACCGTTGATTTTGGCATTCATATGGGTTCCGTGGCCTTGCTGGCTACCGTCTGCATGGCGCACCTTTCGGCTCTGGCCCGACATGTGTCGGATCGTCCCGAGTCGCATGACCATGAAGAAACCAGCATCTGGGTGTTGCAGGGGTTGCCGTCCCGACTGGGGGGAGCCATTCTGGCGGTATGGGCACTGCTGCTGGTGAATGATTTTGCCACCGGCTCCACGGTTTTTCGCTTACAGATGGAGGCGGATCAGCAACCGGTTACCAACTCGGGGCAGGAGCGGCGGATTTCCCTGCTGGAAAGCGCTGTGCGGCTGCGTCCATGGCTACCTGAGTTGCATGAAACCATTGGTTTGGCTGCTCTCGATATGGTTGGCTCCCAGGATTCAGTCCGGCGTGACCGTATACGAGGCCTCGATCTGGCGGTGGAAACCGGTTTGGTCCACGACCTGCTGCGAGGGCCCTTCGGCTTCGGATTGGTGGGGCATCTGGCTGCCGAAAACCTGCTGGATCGGGATCAGAAAATTGATCCTGACCTGATTTGGTCCAAAAAATATTGGGATTTGGGCTTGGCCGAATTGGCCCAATGCCGGAGCCTTTCGCCTATTTACAGGCGAACCCATGCGTATATGGGCCTGTACGCAGACAAATTTCAAAAATCCGAGCCAGCCTCAACCCATTTGCGTCGCGCTGCCCGGGTGTATTCCTTCGACCCCGATTTGTGGTATTCCGCTGGCTTGGCCAGTTGGCTGGAAGGTGACCGTCAGCAGGGCAAGGGGGCGGAGGATCGTCGCGACCAGGATCAATACACCGCCGCAGTGCTCTGGCGCGAGAGTCTGCGCCGTTCCACCTCGCACCTGGCGGATATCCTGTCGCGATCGATGGGAGGGGAAAAGCCTCTCAAGCTGTTGGAACTGGTGCTCCCAGATAGCCCATCGGTATTACTGGAGGCTATCCGTTTGCATAAACCAGATCCGCGCCACAAGGATACCCGCGCCGATTTGCTCCAGGCGGCCCGCCAGCTTTTGGAAAAACAGGGAACAGCGGCTTTGGCCAGTACCTGGCAAGATTTAGCCAATCTGCAGCAACAGCTAGGTAGTCCAGCGAAAGCCGTCCTGGATTCATTGCGCATGGCGGTTTCCTTGGCACCCACCGACAAGCGAGCGCCTGTTTCGGTCGATCTGGCTCGGCGTCTGGAGGAGATTGGGCAAATTGACGAGGCCCAGCGCTATATCAATCAGGCCTTGCAGGCTGACCCTGAGAACAAGTTGGCAAAAGAGCTGGAGCGATTGCTCAAACGCGACCGGGAACTGGCGCCCGATCTGGATATCCCTGCACCTCTGGAAGACCGTTAAGCCTGCCTTTCAGGGGAAAAGCATCTCAGCCACGCACCAGATACCACAAAACTTTCAGATATTCCGCCATCACCATCTCCAGGCCGTTGGGGGATCGCCACCAACGGGTGGGCTCAAATGATGGGGAGGGGGCGGGCAGCATCCGGATACTGCCAAGCTGTGCCACTTTATTGCGGAGAATCCAACCCGCCCGGCGTGTGTGCCAACTGGTAGTCACCACCAACACGCTCGAGCCGGGATGCTCCTGCAAATAATCTGCCAGGCGTACGGCTTCACCCAGGGTCCCGTCCACCGCCCCGGGTAGCGGAATGATGGCTTCCGGGGGCACCCCGCCCAGCCGTAAAATAGCCGGAATCAGTTCGCGCTCGGGCGGGTCATTGGGGACTTCTGGCTCAAACCGGTCGATTGCCTGGCTGAAAAGCACTTTTTTGCCTAGCCCCTGGTGGTAAGCCCAGCAAGCCACCGCTGGCCGAACTTCCACATCACCACCCAGCACCAGAATGAAATCGGCTGGTTCCAAACGGTCACGCACCACCAACCAGCCCCCCAGTGCTGGCAACCACCATGGGGAGGCTGCCAACAGTAGCGCAATCACGGCCAAACTGAGCCATCCGGCCCGCTTGCGAGTGGTCATGGCTTGGGAAATCCCTCATTAACCGGTTGCCAGTTCAGGCCTTTGCCCGAGGCGTCGAGTGGATCGAACTGGGCAGGTTCGTCACCTTCGCCAGCCAACAGGGCATACAGGCCAGCGAACCAGCCCGTGGCCAGATCTTTCCACCCGGACCTGCTGCGCCACCAGGTGCCAGGCGTGAGGTCAGCATGGTTGAGGGTATCGAAGCGCAGTCGACCCCGGGTGCCTGGCTCCAGGAGCCGGCTGGCTGCCATTTGCAGTCTAAGAAGGTGAACCGGGTCCACCACCACCACCAATCGGCTAGCCCGATTGGGTTCCAATTCCAGCCAGGCTCCCAGGGCCCGGATGGTGTGCCAGCCATATACTTTTTCGAGAAGGATTCGTGGCACTTTGGCTGGGTCAAAACCTTGTTTGGCCAGCAGGTAGTCGGCTATGGACCGCATATCGGGCCGAAGGCCGGCGCGCTGAGTCCAGCGATCTGGTGCCTGAAGCGCTATGACATGCAAGCCAGGGTAATTTTTTTGCCAGGTTTTCAGGCGGATTTCGCTTTCGTGGCCACCCAGAGTCAGCGCGGCAGTGGGAGAAAAGCCCGGTTCGGGGTGGCTGGCCAGTGTTCGGGCAGGTAAGCCAAGGGCTTTGGGGAGCGCCAGGATGAGTAGCCCCAGGAGCCCGATCCAGCCGGTCCGCATCATGAGCCAGCCAGACAGTCTGCGGGCTAGTAACGCAGGCTTTCGCATCGATTCATTCTCGTTTGGGGGGGAGCAATGGCTCGATTAGTCCTACCACAGCCCTGCGCGAGGTGGCTTTCCGCAAGGCCGTGGCAATTTCTGCCAACCGCCCCGCTTCGAGTCGGGCCAGCACCTGGTGGATTGGTCTGAGCGCCTTGACAGGCACGCTGAGGCGGTCCACACCCAGGGCCGCCAAGGCGATAGCCCCGCGAGGGTCGGCGGCCATTTCGCCGCAGACGCTGACTGCCTTGCCATGCTGGTGTGCGGCTGCCAGGGCCGGCTCCAGCAATCCCAGGAAACCGGGGTGGAGGAAGTCGAGTTGAGCCGTTCCCACCGGGTTGTCACGATCGAAAGCCAGGGCGGAGGCAGCCAGATCGTTGGTTCCCAAGGCCAGGAAATCGACATCAGCCATCCAGCGTTTAGCCAGTGGGATGGCCGCGGCCGATTCGATCATCAGGCCTGTTTGCACCGTTTCAGAAAAGGCCAGGCCATCAGACCGCAACGAGGTGCGGGCATCTGCCAGGGTGGAATGCACAAGATCAACCAGTTCGGTGCAGGAAACGAGCGGAATCAAAAGTCTGACCGGGCCGAGGGTGCTGGCCCTGAGAATGGCACGGGCCTGTTCGCGAAAAAGCCGTTGAAGGGGCGGAGAATCCAGCACCAGGCGCCAGTCATAGCCCTGACCGGCTTTGCCCAGGAGCGATACCGAGGCCAGCTTGTCGGGCCGGAGGTCGAAAGTGCGAACGCAAACCGGCCTGCCCTGCATGCCGGTGACCAGCTTGGAATAAATGCGGTGCTGCTCTTCCTCTGTGGGCAGGGATCGCCTGGCCAGGAAGAGGAATTCACTACGAAAAAGGCCCACTCCGGCAGCCCCGTCCCGCAGGGCAGGATCCACCTCGCAAAGCAGGTTGATGTTGGCTTCCAGAATGGGGATGCCAAGGCGTAGGGGCGGCGGGGAAATGATTGGCAGGTCGCGGTGCGGTTGCGCTTCTTGCGGAGACTCATCCGGTCGGGTGTCAGGGTCTATTTGGCCTGTAAAGCCATCAATTTTCAGCCATTGTCCGGGCTGGGAAACCCGGGCAAAATCTTCCACTTTGCCAACCATGGGCAGGCCCATGGACCGTGCCAGGATGGCGGCATGGCTCTGCGGGCCACCTTGCTCCACCACCACGCCCGCCAGAAGCGATCGCTCTACAGCGAACAGCTCCATCACCGAGGCTTCGCGAGCCACCAGAATCACAGGCAGATCGGCTGAGGGCCTACCTGGCCGGCCACCCACCAGGTGCCATAGAACCCTGTGGAAAACATCCTTGATATCGTAAACACGCTCCTGCAGCACCGCTGTGGTTACTTTGCTGAAAGCAGCCACATAGTGGTCGAGAGTGTCGAGGATCGCCGCTTCGGCACTCGAACCACGGTCGAGGCAGGCCAGGAGGTCGCGCTCAATACCCCTGTCTTGCAATATCATCCGCTGCGCCTGAAGGATGGCCCCTTGGTCCTCACCCACCAGGGCGGCAATTTCCACCTCCTGGCGTTTCAGCTCCTCACGGGCTTGCGCCATGGCGCGCTCAAGTCTTTCCCGTTCCACCAGGGGATCGTCCGCCCGGCGCGGGGCTTTTTGCCGGTAGGTGTCCCAACTATCGAGGACATAAGCCAAGCCAGCACCAACCCCAGGGCTCAGGCCCAGGCCTGACAAAGGCCCCGTAGCCTTTTCCTGGGCCACCTCACCATGAGCCATCGCCCCCATTTGCTCCAGCCACCAGGCGTCGGTCACCAGCGAGGAGAGCTGGGCTGCCACGGTTTTGAGCATCCGTGCTTCGCCGGTCGAGAAATGGCGAGACTCGATGGATTGCACCACCAGCACACCTTTCAGAGTGCCTCCCACCAGCAATGGAACTCCCAGGAATGACTGGAATGGTTCCTCACCTGCCTCGGGGAAATACTTGAAGTGGGGATGATGCTGGGCGTTGGGTTCCATCACCGGGGCCAGGGATTCTGCTACCAGGCCAGTCAGCCCTTCGCCGGGACGCATGCGGACCCGGCCAATGCTTTCGGCGCGTAAGCCCACGGTGGCGGCAAGTACCAGGTGGCTACCTTCTGGATTGAAAAGATAGAGCGAACACACAGCAGTACCAAACCGCTTTTGAATGAGTTGGCAGATATTGTCAAGCGTTTCCCGCAAGTCATGGGAATGCGACACCACCTGACTGATCTCTTCCAGAGTGAGAAGCAGGTCATGCTCGTGGCCAGCTTGTGTGTGTGGCAAAGTTGGTGAAATGGCTGTTGATCCAAGCACTTTTGCCTCTCCGGGTGTAGCAACCAGCCCAGAATCATCACCTATGGCGATGGTTTGGGACTGGATGCGGGCGTTCGGGAGAGGGTGCCGTCCATGAATTCCGTACAAAGCCTAGTATGAGGGATTGCTAGCCCGGGGGCAAGCGGCAGCATGCCGGGTTGCAGGGGGGCAGGGAAGGATCGCAACCGGCAGGAAGGGAGCCTTGACTGGCTCCGGGCCGGGCTGGCAGGCTGAATTGTCGCTCCATGTGCGACCCCTGGCACTCTGGGCAGAGTACTTTTTCCCCACCCATCACCAACTGTTCCGACTGGTTGCCACAATCGGCACACGAATATTCATAAAGGGGCATCGGGATCTTTCTGTGCGAGGAATGACAAGGACTTATGGGAATATCCAGAAAAAAACAGAAAAAACAAATCAGGGGCGCTTTTTCAGACTTTCGCTTGCCTTTAGCAAGACCTGACGCTCGGAATCCGAAAGCTTGCCTATGCCTTGCTGGCTGATTTTTTCCAGGATACGATCGAGTTCAAGATTCAGGTTGTCAGGAAGCGAGGTTTCGGCTGGCACGACCCGGGGACGGAAAGGAACGACCATCGGCTGGTCTTCTTCCCCCCGGTACACCGCCAGCCGGGGCTTGGCCCGCTGACGCGACAAAACCCGCCGTCGGGGCCAGTACCAGCCACGGGACAGAACCTGGAAACTGCCTGCGCCGGCAGCCATTCCCAGAATGTCTGCGGCTGCCTGGCCTGCGCCCACATCACCGCTGGAGACCCGCATCAGGTCCATGAGCAGGCTAAAGGCCACAATCGCCCAGCCTGGCACCGGCAGCACGAAAAAAAGCAACCGGGACCGGCGCGGATCGAGCAGAACGCCCGCCACCAGCACGGCATTGGCGACACCAGACATTCCCAGTAAGGCGTCTCCCCTCGAAAGCCAGCCCGCAGCGGACCCGGCCAACAAGCCCAGAGCCCCCGCTACCATGGCGCACAAAGTGATGGCCAGCATTCCCTGCCAGCCGAAACGGTCCTCAAGTTCCTTCCCAAAAAAGTAAAAAACCAGCAAATTGAAAACGATGGGAAACGGGCTGTTGGTGGGATGGAAAAATGGATGGGTCAACAGGGTCCAGAACCGGTTGTCTTGCACCAGGTGCATCCAGGATAGCTCGACAAATCCGGTGATGCTTCGCTGGAAAAGGCTGATAATAAAAAATACCACACATAACACCGTGACACCCACAATGAACGGATAGGTCACGCTGGCCAAAAATGGCCGCTCTTGGTCATAGCGGCTGTAATCGCGGTCGTACAGTCCCATGCTTTGGGGGTCCAGGTCGATCGAAAGACGGGCGGTTCAACTGCAAGGCCACAGTTTAACGCCAAAAAAACCACCAACCAATAGTAGCATCCTGCGGAAGGGAGGGATGATGGGGGCGGACGAAAAAAAACGAATTTTTTCCCGTTTGAAGTCAGGCTTTCTCATGGCCTGCGCCTTCTCCTGCCCATAGTTGAATGCTGGGTCCGGTGGAATGCAGCAGGCTGACGAGGTGGATTTGGCATGGTTTCTGTCGAGATGCGGGCGATCCGGGCGGAAAAAAGTGGTAGAAAGACTGTTGGAAGATTCCGGGTTATCAAGATGCGGTACCGGGCAGGGGAAACCTCGTGGGGAGGTGGGGCCTGCCATCTGACCTGGCGAATTCCGAATGCAGGAAACCCGGCGCATGTCAGCCGATCAGCCATCCGAACCAACACCAGCAGCCACTGCGCCACGCAAGCCCGATCCCATTTGCGCCGTGGTGGCCCGCACCCGCCATGAGATGATACACGCCGAGTTGCTGGATGCCGCTCGCCGCAATGTGCTGTTGGCGGAGGTGCGGCTCGATTATCTGGCCAAGGCACCTGATTTTGCCCGCCTGCTTGCGGAAAAGCCGCTGCCTCTGCTGGCAACGGTCAGGCGACGAACCGACGGTGGGCGGTTCAAGGGTACCGAGGACCAGCGACGGGCCCTGTTACGGCAGGCGATCGCCTCGGGTTTTGACTGGGTGGATCTGGAGGAGGACATCATCGCTTCCGTCCCGCGCTATGGGAAAACCAAACGGATCATCAGCTACCACAATTTCAAGGAGGTTCCGGTCGATCTGCACGCCTTGTACAAGCGGATGCACGAGGCAGATGCCGATCTGATCAAGATCGCTTGTATGCCGCAGCAGATTGAAGATGTGATGCGCGTGCTGGAGTTGCTGCGTTTTGCCCGCAAGCCAACCATTGCCATGTGCATGGGTGAAATGGGTGCACCCAGCCGGCTGCTGCAATGTGTGCTGGGGGCGCCCTTCACCTACGCCGGGCTCAACCCCGAACGGCTGCCCGCCCCTGGGATGTTCACCGTGGGGCAACTGCAAAATATTTATGCGGTCAGGCGGCTGAACAAGGAGACGCGGATTTTTGGCGTGGTGGGAGATCCCATCGGTCATAGCCTGAGCCCGATCGTCCATAACATCGGCATGCGCAAGCTGGGGATCAATGGCCTGTATCTGCCCTTCCTGGTACCGGAGGGAAAGCTTGGGACCTTCCTGGCTAGCCATTCCCTCCTGAAAATACAGGGCTTGAGCGTCACCTTGCCCCACAAGGAGGCGGCTTGCCATCAGGCAGTGGAACACGATTCTCTGGTGGAACAGACCCGTTCGGCCAACACCCTGATTCGCACCGACCGCGGCTACCGGGCAACCAACACCGACCAGCCGGCAATTCTCGAAAGCCTGGTGGCCAGCCTGCCCAAAGCGACTGATGGCACCCCCGGTACCCTGCTGCAACGAGTCGCCCTGGTGCTTGGGGCCGGTGGTGTCGCGAGAAGCGTTGTCCATGCTCTGGTGAGAGCTGGCGCCATTGTCACTGTCACCAATCGTACCGAGGAAAAAGCCCATAAATTAGCCGCCGAGATGTCCTGCCGGCATGTGGATTGGGGCCTCCGGCAAACAATTCTCACCGAAATTGTGGTGAATTGCACCGCCTGCGGCATGTATCCCGAGGTGGATGAATCGCCTATCCATCCCAGTGTCTTCCGGCCAGGGATGGTGGTGATGGACACCATTTACAATCCGGAAAACACCATGATGATCAAGGAGGCGCGGTCGCGCGGGGCCTCGGTGGTGACTGGCCTCGACATGTTCATCCGGCAGGCAGCAGGGCAATTTAGAGTCTTCAATGGCGTGGAACCGCCCATCGATCTCATGCGCCAGGTGGCAAAAAATGCCCTGACACCCATCACGGTGCGCCAGACGGTCAGCCCCGAGAATGAATTGACCGCTCCCGAAGTTCAGGCAGCCCCCGCGCAGCGGCATGGGGACGCGGGATGAATGATTCCACCGTCAAACCACGCCAGATCTGTCTGGTGGGGTTGCGCTGCTCAGGGAAAAGTGCCGTGGGCAGGGCGCTTGCAGGTCTTTTGGGCTGGCCGCTTTACGATACGGATACCGAGTTGACCCGCATGCACGGCTCTATTGCCAGTCAGTTCGCACGCGATGGCGAACTGGAATTTCGAAGGCGGGAGCAGGCTGTGCTGGCGGAGTGTCTGGGGCGCTATCCTCTTGTGCTTTCCACAGGCGGAGGGGCGGTGTTACTTGCAGAAAACCGGGCTTTGCTGGCGGGCCGTCATACCGTTTGGCTGCAGGCGCCGCCGATTGAACTGGCCCGCCGGCTGATGGCTGATCCTGCCACTGCCGGGCAGCGCCCACCCCTTTTGCCTGGCACGATGGCTGAAGCGGATACGGGGGTATCTTGCCGGCGATGGGAGCTGGAGATGGAACGGTTGCTGCTGGAGCGTGAACCCCTGTATGCCGAGGTGGCCCGGCTGAGAATCGACACCGGCAGCCAGTCACCCCTGGCTGCTGCGGCAATCATCGCCCGGGATCTCGTTACCTCCATCGGGAACCAGCCATGATCAGCATCTCTGTGGCTGGCTGGACTATCTGGTGCCTGGGGGTGTTTGTGCTGGGGATCTCTGCCGGCAGTTTCCTCCAAGTGGCGGCGGTCCGGTTGCCTTTCGAGAAAAGTCTGTTGTGGCCCGGTTCCCATTGCATGAATTGTCTGCGGCCCATTGCCTGGCACGACAACATCCCCATTCTGGGATGGCTGATGTTGCGGGGGCGTTGCCGCAATTGCCGGGCATCGTATTCCGTGCGTTACCTGCTGGTTGAGCTTTTTGCCGGGTTGGGATTTCTGGGCATGTTTGTGATGGAGGTGGTTCTCGATGTTCGCGGTGTGGGCTGGTGGGCCACCTATGCCTTTTATCTGAATTCCGGGTTGGTGCCTGGAGAAGCGTGGCTGATCTGGTCGGCGGAGGCGGTGCTTTTCAGCTTGTTGCTGGCCGCCAGCCTGTGTGACCTCGAACACCAGGAAATTCCCCTGCCGATTTGTCTCAGTGGCTGTCTGATGGGCTTGGCTTTCAGCACCCTTTGCCCCTGGCCTTACCCGGCCGAGGGCTTGGCTGGGGTTGCCAGGGTTGTGGGAAACAGCCCGGAAGAGTTGCGGTTTCCCGCCAGCCTTCAACCTTGGCCGATGCTGTGGCCTTTACCTGCCTGGATGCCCCCCGGCGCCTGGTGGACAGGGTTGCTGAGTGGCCTGGCTGGAGCCCTGGCTGGCAACCTGATTTGCCGGGCTATCCGGGCTGTTTACGGGCTTGGTAGGGGACGCGAAAGCCTTGGGCTGGGCGATGGTGATCTGCTGCTGATGGCCGGGGCATTTTTGGGTTGGCAGCCAATTGTGTGCAGTTTCTTTGTGTCGCTGGCCCCAGGTATCATCATGGGGCTGGGTTTCGTGCTGTTACGGGGCACCCAATCGTTGCCTTTTGGACCCTCTCTTGCGGTAGGCGTTCTAGTTACCTGGTTTGGCTGGCCCTGGATGTCACCCCGTATCAGTTGGCTTTTTATGGAACCATGGGTGCTCCTGATGCTGGGCAGTGCCGGGCTGGGGGGACTGCTGGCGCTGAGTTTCCTTCTACGGATAGTTTCCCCCCATGACCGACCGGAAAGAATTGCTCCACCCGGCGAGTGAGGCAAGTTGTGATTTGGGCCTGATTGGTCTAGGGTGGCGGTGGTGTTTTGGGAGAATCAGGCAGGGGGCTGGTCCATGCGCCTTGTTTTGGGCATCGGGTTGATGGTGCTGGTTGTCGCGGGGGGCGCTGGCTACTTCTGGTGGCGTTACTACGGACCGGGTGCCACAGGGGGCCCAAAGCAGTCAGGGCTGGTCGATTCCAGTCCGGGCAAGGTGCCTCCAGCCGAAGAGGTGGTACCGATCACCAGTGCCACAGTCACCACCCGCGCGGTGAAACGCACCATCCGGGTTGTGGGGAACTTGCTGGGTCAGGAGGAGGTCCTGCTGGCAGCCAAGATTGAGGCGCGTATCCGCAAAGTGGCGCGTGATGTTGGCGATCGGGTGAAACCTGATGAATTGCTGGCCGAGATGGAGGATCGGGACTTCAAGCTGGCCAAAGACGAGGCGGACCGGGCTGTGGGGGTGGATTTGGCCAAGTTGGGGCTGAGTGAATTGCCCGGACCAGGCTTTCAGATCAATCAGGTGCCGCTGGTGTTGCGGCAAAAAAGCTTCCAGGATAATTCCCAGGCCAAGCTGGACCGCATCCGCCGGTTGGGCCAGGTGGCCACCCGCGAAGAGGTGCAGACCGCCGAAACGGATGTGGAGGTGGCTTTGTCGAATGTGCGGGCCGCTTTGCTGGAGGCGCAAACCCTGCTGGCCGGGGTGAAGCAGCGTCAGGCCAGTCAGGCTATCTGCGCGCAGAAAATCAGCGATAGCCGGATAGTGGCCGAGCAGCTTTCCGCCGACCGGAAAGCCGCAATCACCCGTGCCGATAGCGGTGGTGTTCCCGCCACCAGTCTGGAGTGGGTGGTGGCGCAGCGCCTGATTTCCGAAGGGGAATTGGCGCGGGTGGGCACACCTCTGTTCAAGCTGGTGCTGGACAACCCATTGAAGATGCAGGCCGCGCTCCCCGAGCGCCTGGCAAGCCAGGTGGCCCTGGGGCAGGGCGTGGAACTGACTGTGGAGGCCTGGCCCGGTGTGGTGTTCCGTGGCCAGGTCAGCCGGGTCAACCCCACGGTGGACCAGGCCAGCCGGACTTTTCCCATTGAAGTCACGGTCAACAATTCCGACCGTCGCTTGAGGCCCGGCATGTTCGCCAGGGCCGAAGTGGTGATTCGCGCTTCGGAAAGTGCGGTCACGGTGCCAGAGGAGGCACTCACCACCTTTGCGGGCGTGACGCGGATTTTTATCGAGAACGACGGCATGGCGCGGATGCTCCAGGTGCGACCTGGAGCTCGGCTGGAGGTAGCCGAGGCCAAGGGCGGGCGCGTTTCCATCTGGGTGGAGATCAGCCCGGTTTCAGGATCGCAAGTAATCCCCAGGCCCGGTGACAAGGTTGCCATCAGCGGTCTGGGCCGCCTGGCAGACAAGACCCGCGTGCGGCCCCGGGCGGAATCATGAACGCCATAAAGGGCCAGGAACAGATTGTTGGTCTGAGTATGGCGATCTGGGATATCTGCATTCGTCGGCCGGTATTCACCGCCATGCTTCTGACCGCCCCGCTTGTCATGGGCCTTGCCGGATTCAGCCGCCTGGGTGTGGACCTGTTTCCCAATGTTGATGTGCCTGTGGTTGTGGTGAGCGCTGTGCTGCGCGGTGCTTCGGTGGAGGAGATGGAAAGCGGCGTCACCAAGCCGCTTGAGGAGATCTGCAACACCGTCTCGGGTATCGATGAGCTGCGCTCGACCACCCGCGAGGGGTTCACCCAGATCATCATCCAGTTTGTCATTGAGAAAAATGGCGCCCAGGCCAGCCAGGAGGTGGAGGGCAAGGTGCGCACCATCCTTGGCCAGTTGCCCGAGGGCACAGAAACTCCCATTATTGATCGCTTCGATCTGGAGTCTTCACCGGTGCTCACGGTCGCTGTCTCAGGCCGTCGTGACCCCCGCGAAACCACCGAGCTGGCCCGTAAGGTATTGAAGGAAGATCTCGAATCGTTGCCGGGTATTGGCAGGGTGAGGCTGACAGGTGGCCGCACCCGCGCCATTCAGGTGGTGGTCGACCCTGAGCGGCTGCTCAAGTACGAGAATTTGTCGGTGGAGGATGTCCGCAGGGTCCTGGGCCGCGAAACTTTGGAGCAGCCCGGTGGCCGGATTGACCAGGGGGCGAGCGAGGTGGTACTGCGCACCATGGGTCGGGTAGACAAACCATCCGATCT
>QWOS01000043.1 GCA_003669555.1 Planctomycetota bacterium | reverse complement strand
AATGCCCGACCAATCGGGCTGATGGAACAGTTGTGCGTGTGTGGGGACGACACACGCATGTTTGAAACAGTGAACGGGGACGACTCACTGCCGCCATCAGCCCGGTTTTTACTTCCTTGACCCAAATTTCTGGTTAGTCTTCTTTTTTTGAACACCTTTAATGCCCGACCAATCGGGCTGATGGAACAGTTGTGCGTGTGTGGGGACGACACACGCATGTTTGAAACAGTGAACGGGGACGACTCACTGCCGCCATCAGCCCGGTTTTCTTTTTGCTGCCTCACCCTCCTTTTTCCCTGAGCAGCAGCCCTTTTTGCACTGCCAGGGATTTCTGTTACCTTCCAGATTATCAAGTCGTGAACCCTGCCCTTACACGGGGAAAGACACCATGCGCCCCCTTTTGTTTTTGACCGGCTGCTGCTGCCTGGTTTTGGCTGGATTTGCCTCCCCTGTTCAGGCAGGCGATGGCACCCTGGGCTGGCTGCCTGAAGACGCGGTTGCCACCGCGCGGTTCGATTTCAAAGCTTTGTGGCGCGGCCCCCTCTTCGCCGATATGCGCGAGGCCATTTTGCGGGGCGGGGCCGCCCAGGCTCTTTTGCAGTTGCAGATGAGCCCGCGTCTGGAAGAATTTGAGGAAATCAGTGGGGCGGTGTGGCAGGGCCATGATGGCATGCCCCGGTTTTTACTGGCTATATCCAGTACAGGAACGGTGGACCTGGATAAGGCGGCCCAGATGTTCCTTGGCCATGGCGCCCGAATGGAGCGCGAAGGCGCCGGCGTGATCTGGAGTCATGAAAAGCAGCCCCTTTTCGTGGTGGCCCCGGCCCTGGATGGTGCATTGCTACTGGGAAGCAGGGAGGCCGTGATCCAGGCACTGAGCCGAAAAAAACGCCCGGTCAAGCCGGGCAAATTGCTCGAGGGCCAGGTGGCAATACGGCTGGAGAAAAACCCTTTGTCGGATGGTCTGGTGGGTGCGGTGCCTGAACCGTTCACTCCCTTGGTCCAGGCCACAACGCTTCATTTGAATCTCGCTGTGGATGCCAAGTCGATCACTTGCGAACTGGAGATGGCCTATGCAAGCGAAAAGGAAGCAGTGGCCGCCATCGGGGCCACCCGGGCTGCCAAGGACCTGGGTCTGAAAGTATTGAACCAGGGCAAAGCCGAACTGCGCAAAGACATGGCTCTCCCAGACAAGCAGATGCTGGAGCATGCTTTTGCAGTTTTAGGGCTTGGCGGAATGAATCTGTTGGGTCAGGAGCTTGAAAAGCTCCCAATCAGGCGAACGGGCCAGCTGGTAACAGCCACCCTGACCATCGATACCATGCAGGCGAGCCCGTTCGGGCCGCTGCTGTCCTTGGGTTTATATGGCTATGCCGCCCAGGGCCAGTTGAGCCTCCAGCCGCCCTCGCAGCGCGCCGGTTCTGCTGTTCCCACGGCGCCGGAACCACAAATGGAGGAAATGTCTGAAGAATTGAAACCAGACAGTCCCCGCGAGTTAGCCAGCCGCACCCGCAGCATGAACAACCTGAGACAGATCGGCCTGGGTATCCATCACTTTGAAGGCACTCATTCCTTCCTGCCGCCAGCAGCAGTGCTGGATAAGGCCGGCAAGCCGTTGTATTCATGGCGTGTGCTGTTGCTGCCTTATATCGGAGAAGAGGCTCTTTACAAGAAGTGGAACATGGACAAGCCGTGGGACAGCCCCGAAAACAAGGCGCTCAGTGCGATGGTGGTGAAGGTGTACGCTGATCCGGAAAATCCGTCGAACAAAACCCACTACCGCGTTTTTGTTGGGGACAAGGCTGGCTGGACAGCCAGCCCCCCGGGCTGGAATCCCCGCAAGCCTGACCCAAAAGGCCTGTTCGGGTTTGCAGCCATCACCGACGGCATGTCGAACACCCTGGCTGTGGTGGAGGCCAAAGAGGCCACGCCCTGGGCAGCCCCCGATGCCTTCGACTACGATGGCAAGAAGGCACTACCAGCGCTGGGTGTGGGGGAACGAAAAACTGCCGCAATGGTCATGTTTGACGCCAGCGTGCGCCAGATCACCAAAGATACAGCGGAAAAATTGTTGCGGCTGTACATCGAGCGTGCCGATGGCATGCCCACCCCCGAGCCGCTCAAATAAACGCAACTTCAGAAAACAGCAAGCGGCCCGCTCGTATACAGGACGACGGCACACGGAGATCGCAGCATGCGCAAATGCCTTTTGACCGCTCTGGCCTGGATCATGGTCGCCCACTGGGCTCCGGCCCAGGGTATCAGTCTTCCCAAAGGAACCCTGGCTTTCTTTCAGGCCACGGTTGCCAGTTTGGCCACCTCGCCTCTGGTTGAACCAATCCGCAAGGTATGGGACGCGGCTGGACAGGAAGCCATCGATGGTTTTCTAAAAAAGCTGCCATTCGCCCCTGGCGACCTGGTCTCTGTGGGTGGGATCCTGTTTCATCTCGATGAAAACAAGGAAACCCGGCAGGTGATGGTGGCCCATTTTTCCAGGCCTACCTCCATCCGTGACCTTGCCAAACAGTTTGGCTGGACCAAGCCGGCAACCATTGTCGAGAATGTGACTCTTCTGGGAGATGGTTCATGGATGCTGATGCAGGTGGATCCTGAAACCGTGGCCATGGGGCCTTCGTCATCGCTGGTGCCCTATGCCAAATTGCCCCGGGACAATCGTCCGGTATGGAAGCAAGCCCAGGCCTTGGCCAACAAGGAGGCTGTTTCAGCATGGATTAGCGCCGATCCAGGCGCATTTTTCGTTGATGCCGGCATCCAGATCCAGGGGTTGCAGTTGAATGGACCAATGTTCCAGGCGCTGAAAGGGGCCAGCCTGGCGGGAGTGGGCGTGCATTTCACAGAAGGGGCTGCTGTGGCACAGGCCTCGGTTCTGTACCAAACGGACAAACTGGCCGAGGCCAGCCTGGAAAACTGGCAACTCCAGACCCGGGTGGTACGCGGTTTTCTGAAAGCTGGTGAGGGTTTCTCAGGCATCATACCTGCGCTGGGGGCTTTGGGTGAGGATGTCGGGAAGGAACTTTTCGGCGGGATCGGCAACTTCAACACCCCGGGAATGAATGGGCCATTGGTCACCGCCCTGTTCGCTTATTATGCGGGTTCCCTGGCCCAATACGATGACCTGCTGGCAAAGCTGGAGTTTCAGCGCGATGGAAATACCGTCTCGGTCGTTGGTAAAATGGCCGGCAACCACCTGCGGATGGGCACCACCGAATCGGCGCTGCTGATCGGCATGCTGCTGCCCGCAGTGCAGAAGGTGCGCGAAGCGGCCAGGCGCATGGAAGCCTCCAACAACCTGAAACAGATCGGCCTGGCCCTGCACAATTATCACTCAACCTACAATCAGTTTCCGCCCGCCTTTGTGGTGGACAAGCGGGGCAAGCCGCTCTACTCCTGGCGGGTGCTGATTTTGCCCTATATCGAGCAGGCGGCCATTTATAACCAATGGAAGCTGGACGAGGCCTGGGACAGCCCCAACAACAAGCCACTTTCGGAGGTCCTGATCAAGGTGTTCAACGACCCGGCACTGCCTGCCTCGAACAAGACGCCATTCCGGGTATTCTATGGCAATGATGCCTTGTTCAACGCTGGCAAAGCCGGGGTGCTTCCCAATGACCAGGGCACCCGCATGGAGGCCATCACTGATGGCACTTCCAACACCCTGATGGTGGTGGAAGCCGGGGAGGCGGTGCCCTGGGCAGCGCCGGATGAGCTGTTTTTCAACCCCAAGGCAGCCTTGCCGGCCCTGGGCCTGCCGATCCGCGATTACTTTCAGGTTTTGTTGGCGGATGGTAGCGTGCGGGTTATCGTAAAAAGCCTGGCGCCGGAGACTTTGAAGAAGTGGATCACCCGCTCCGGGGGCGAAGTGGTGGAATTTCCCTGACCCTGAAGATATCCGATGAATACCCGCAAGCTGACTGAAGCCGGAGTCCCCCCCTGGGCGATGGGTGTCGCCATGCAGGCTGTGCAGGGCCTGGCCCATCACAACCGGGAAGTGGCCAAAACCGAACGGATCGACATCCGCGAGCGGATTGGTGCCTGCGTGAAAAATCCGGCGGGATTCAGCAGCGACCCATTTGTGAACAAGCTGGCTGAGGCACTGCTGGAAGACCTTCTGGCCCCGACCGCAGTGCGGCAGTCGATTGCTTACCGCACCTGGGGGCCTGACGGAATTGATGCGCCCTGCCACGAGCAAATGCGCCAGGCTTGCGCCCTGCCGGGTGCGGTGGGGGCGGCGCTGATGGCCGATGCCCATGTGGGCTATGGCCTGCCCATCGGCGGCGTCCTGGCCCTGGAAAATGCGGTTTGCCCTTATGCCGTAGGGGTGGATATCGCCTGCCGCATGAAACTGACCGTCTACGATGTGACTCCCGCTGATTTCAGTCGCCAGGCTGACCGGTTCCGTCAGGCCCTGCAAGGGGGTACGGTCTTTGGTGTGGGCAAGGAACAGAAGCACCGGGTGGACCATCCGGTGATGGATCAAGACTGGGGGGTGAGCCGTATCACACGCGAAAAGCATGATGTCGCCTGGCGGCAACTGGGCACCTCGGGTAGTGGCAACCATTTTGTCGAATGGGGCACACTGACCCTGGAACAGCCCGATCTGGGGCTGGAGGCGCGGCAGTACATGGCCTTGTTGTCACACTCGGGCAGCCGTGGCACCGGCGCGGCAGTTTGCTCCACCTACAGTGAAATAGCACGCGCAAAACTTCCCCGAAAGCATGCGGATGTCGGCCGCCTGGCCTGGTTGCCCATGGACACCGAGGCTGGGCAGGAATATTTTGCGGCGATGAACCTGATGGGTGATTATGCCGCTGCCAACCACGATGTGATCCACAAAGTGGTGGCAAGGCTCCTGGGCGAAAAACCAATGGCCGGGGTCGAGAACCACCACAATTTCTGCTGGCTGGAGGAGCATGCCGGCAAGCAGGTTTATGTCCACCGCAAGGGCGCTACCCCGGCAGGGAAAGGGGTGTTGGGGGTGATTCCCGGATCGATGGGCTCGCCCGCTTTTGTGGTGCGGGGGCTGGGTCATGCCGACAGCCTCCACAGCGCCTCGCACGGCGCGGGCCGGCTGATGAGTCGCACCCAGGCCAGGCAGCTTTTCAACCTGAACAAGGTGCGGCGCGAGCTGGCGCATATTGGCATCGAGGTGCTGGCGGCGGGTTCGGATGAGGTGCCCGGAGTATACAAGAATATCCACCAGGTGATGGAAAGCCAGAAAGACCTGGTCACCGCTATCGCCCGCTTCGACCCGCGCATGGTGCTGATGTGCGGCGATGGCAGCAAAGCGGAAGATTAACCCAAAAAACATCCGGATTCACACAATTATCCCCGAAGTTCCAGCGCCAGTGGCTGGAACCTGTCGTCTGGATCTCCCCCGGGTGGCCAAGGTGTCGCTGTCATCAGGCCAGCAGATCCCTGACCACCTGCCCATGGACATCGGTGAGGCGGAAATCACGGCCTGCATGGCGGTAGGTGAGCTTTTCATGGTCAAAGCCCAGTAGATGCAGCATGGTAGCCTGCAGGTCATGCACATGCACCTTCTTTTCCACCGCCTGGAAGCCAAAATCGTCGGTGGCACCATACGCCAGGCCGCCCTTCACTCCGCCACCAGCCAGCCAGACCGAGTAGCCGTGATGGTTGTGGTCGCGGCCATTGATCTTGCCGGCGTTGGCGCCTGCGGTAGGCATCTCCACCGTGGGGGTCCGGCCAAACTCGCCACCCCATAGCACCAGGGTATCGTCCAGCATGCCACGCTGTTTCAGGTCAAACAATAAACCACCAATGGCCTGGTCGCATTCCCTGGCCAGACGGCGATGGTTGACCTCGATATCGTCATGGTTGTCCCAGGGCTGCCCCTCGCCGTGCCAGACCTGAACGAAACGCACGCCACGCTCGAGCAGACGGCGGGCGATCAGCATCTGCCGCCCCTGCAACCCGGCACCATACAGCTCACGGATGTTTTTCGGCTCGCGATTGATGTCGAAGGCATCCTCCGCGTCAGACTGCATGCGGTAGGCGAGCTCGAACGACTGGATGCGGGCATCCAGCCTGGGGTCGGCGGGACGGGTCTGCTGGTGAGTCTGATTGAACCGGGCCAGCAGGTCGAGCTGCTGGCGCTGCTTGTCGCGGGGCCGCGCTGGGCGCACATTTTCAATCAGCTTTTCCAGCTCGGTGTGGCGGGTGTCGACATAGGTGCCCTGATACACACCTGGCAAAAAGGCACTTTGCCAGTTTTGTGTTTCCTGGATGGGGTAGCCCCCCGGGCACATGGAGATGAAGCCAGGCAGATTCTGGTTCTCGCTTCCCAGGCCGTAAGTCACCCAACTGCCCATGCTGGGCCGCACCAGACGGCTGTCGCCGCAGTTGAGCAAGAGCAGTGATGGTTCGTGATTGGGCACATCTGCGTGCATCGAGCGGACCACGCACAGATGGTCGGCCATGCGGCTCACATAGGGGAACAGCTCGCTGATCTCCAGTCCCGACTGGCCATGTTTGCTGAATTTGAAGGGCGATGCGAAAGCGCTGCCGGTTTTGCGCTCGGTCGGCAGGTTGGGGCGGGGCAGCGCCTTGCCGTGATTTTTGGTGAGCAGCGGCTTGGGATCGAAAGTATCGACATGCGAGGGACCACCGTTCATGAAAAGGTGAATCACCCGCTTGGCTTTGGGAGCAAAATGGGGCGAACGCGGTGCCAGGGGAGCGATGGCCCGATCGGGGCTGGAGCGCGCCTCATCGGCCAGCAGCGCAGAAAGCGCCATGCCACCAATTCCCAAAGCAGACCGGGCAAGAATCTCACGACGATCGGGCATGATGACAAACCTCAATCCACAAAAGCGAATTCGTTCGAGCAGAACAACACCTGAGCCAGGGCGGTCCATCCCTCTGGATCCTGGCAGATGGATAGAGCCTGGCCCAATTCTGCCGGAGTGGCCTGGCGACCCCAGGCAAGGCGAATCATGGCTTCCACCCGTTCGGATGGGGCCAACTGAGCCAAATCAGGACGGTTGGCCAGGGCGCGGGCCATTTCCAGGGCAAAGGGTGAATTCAAGAGGTACAGCGCCTGCTGGGGTACTGTGGTGGCATGCCGCTGCGGCGTGGCCAGATCGGGGCTGGCCAGATCAAAGGTGCGGAATGTGCCCGGCAGGTTTTGGCGATCAATAAAGCCAAACACACTGCGGCGCCCAGAAAAGGGCTTGGCCAGAAGGTCCACCGACGGGCCGCCTTTTTTCCCATCGAGGCGGCCAGAGACGGCCAGCAGGCTATCGCGCAAAGCCTCGTATTCGAGGCGACGACGGTTCATCCTGCCCACCAGCAGGTTTTCAGGATCAGCAGCCTGGATGACGGGATTCTCGCATTCCTGGCGATAGGTTGCCGACAAAACGATGCGGCGGTGCAACTTTTTCAGAGACCATCCATCCCGCATCAGGCCGAAAGCCAGGTGATCCAGCAAGCCCGGATGGGTGGGGGCATCGCCACGCAGGCCAAAGTCACCCGGGGTGCGCACCAGGGGCATGCCCACATGCAGCATCCACAGCCGGTTGACCAGCACCCGGGCGGTGAGGGGATTGTTTTGAGAACTGATCGCCCGGGCCAGTTCGGCCCGCCCCGTCCCCTGCGTGAACGGCTTGCCATCGGAAATCACCGCCGGGAAGCCCCGCTTCACCTCCGGGCCAGGATTACCCGGATTGCCACGCAGGAACACCCGTGGATTGTGCGGGGCATTTTCCTTCAGCGCCATGGCGCGGGGCTGGTCGGCTGCCCGCGAAGCGATAAACGCATCGAGCTTCTTTTTCGCCTCTTGCAGACGATTGCGCTCGGCCCGGTCGATGAATTTTTCAATCTGGTCGGCGGGCACATCCGGAGGGGCATCTTTGCCTACCAAAGCAGCCATGACCAGGGCGTGCCCGGCTTCCGCCGGCTTGGCCAGGGCATTTTCAAACAACCTGGCATAGCGTTCCAACAAGGCGGTCTGATTCTCCGGTAATCCGGCGATGAGGGCCCGGTAGCTGGGGGGCCACTTTTTGGCATCAGCGCGTTGGGCCAGTTTTTGCAGGGCAGCCGGGCCCTCCTCCTTCCAGGTCGCAGGCTTCAGCATGCCCAGAGCGCGCCAGGTGGCGAACAATTCATCGTCATCCTTTTCAGCCTTTTCCAGGTAGGTCTTCCAGCGGTCGACCACCGGGCGCCGCAGGTTGCCGGCAAACGGTCCGGGTGAACCCCTGCCACCACGCTCACCGGCTTTCTGATCGCGCACAGCGGCCATGTAAAGGTGTGCCTGCTTGAGCAAACGGTCAGGGACCTGCTTGCGCAAATCGGCGAGCACTTCGTCGACCCTGGCCTTTTGAATGGCCAGCTCTTTCTCAAATTGGGAGTTGCCCTGTTTCCGGGCAATCACCGCCGGATCGGTGGGGTCGGCCAGCTCGGGCTGGTTTTCGCCGCTGCCAGCGAAAACACCATACAAGGAGTAATAATCGGCAATGCTCACTGGATCGAACTTGTGGTCATGACAGCGGGCACAACCCACGGTGAGCCCTTGCAGGCCGCGCATGGTGACATCGATCCGGTCATCGATGATATCATGCGTGTTATTCAAAAACCGCCGACCAAGCGTGAGGAATCCCAGGGCGGCAAGGTCTGGCGCTTTCACCCCGGGGAGAGCATCAGCTGCCAGTTGCAGCGACACAAAACGATCGTAAGGCATGTCGGCATTCAGGGCCTGGATCACCCAGTCGCGGTAGGTCCAGGCAAAGGGGTAGTTGCGGTCTTCGGTGAAAACATAGCCCTTGGTGTCGGCATAGCGGGCCAGATCCATCCAGTGACGGGCCCAGCGTTCACCATGACGGGGGTCCGCCAGCAAGCGATCCACCAGTCGTTCATGGCCACCAGCGGTTTTATCGGCCACAAAGACATCGATCTCGGCGGGCGTGGGTGGCAGGCCGATCAGGTCGAAGGTCACCCTGCGGATGTATTTCGCCCGGTCCACCTCCTGGGCCGGAAACACTTTGGCGGTTTCCAGGCCGGCGAGAACAAAGCGGTCAAGCGAATCGCGTACCCAGCCGGCTTGGCGAACCTCCGGGAGAGCGTGATCGCGGATGGGCAGAAAAGCCCAATGACTTTTGCGGGCTGTTTCGGCTGAAGGTGGGCCTGTGGCAATCGCTTTGCCATCATCGGGCCATAATGCACCATCAAGAATCCAGCGCCCGATATCGTCAATCACCGCCTGAGGCAGTTTGCCTTTAGGCGGCATTTTCACTTCGCCATCGTGCGAGAGAACCTTGTGGAGACTACTTTTTGCCGGTTGGCCAGCAACCACCACAGGGCCGGAATCTGCCCCCTTTTTCAACCAGGTAGGTCCGTCGAGCCGCAAGCCGGCCTGCTGTTTGCCAGGACCATGGCACTTTTGGCAGTGTTCCACCAGGACGGGACGGATGCGGCTTTCAAAAAATGCCGCATCAGGGCCCACGCCTGGGAGACTCGTCAGCAGCACAGCAATCAATTCTTGGCCTGTCATTGAAACAACTTCCGCTTAGCCAGGTGGCAGGGAGTATGGCCAGGTTTGGCCCTGGTGGGGACTCTTCATTCTAGCTCACCAATTCCGGATCCGGAAGTTCAGGGCAAAGTACTGGAACCAGCCGGAGGCCCAGCAGGTGCGTTTAGGGGTTTTGGTACGATCTGCAGGGGCGGGAAAGACTGATCATGCACAGTTCCTGAGGGGCGTATATCTGGGGCAAAGGATCCAAACCATGGCCCGACCGCTGATCACCCTGAAAAGCCGGCCGCTATATCTTAACCAATCAAAGGCATCGCAATCGCATCTAGAAATATCACCAGTCGGCTTCCCTGCTTGACTTCAGGACGATGCCCCCGAAGGATGCCACTTGACAATAAAATGTTTCCGGAAATTCCCTCCTGATGCGGTTGGGTGATTTTCCGGCTATCCTGAAGGGAGACTGAGGGAGACTTTCCGCGTGATATGCTGCCAACCTGTGAAATTGCTGGCACTGGCGGTCCTCGGGTTGATGGCCATGGGGGTGCTCCGGGTCTCTGCCTGGTTTGCCCCGGGCGCACCAGCCGCCTGGATCCCGCCTGGAAACTCCCTGACAGCCACTCCAGCAACATTCGGAGACGAGTTGCTTGGGGATGGCCAACTGGCGGCACTAGGGATTTCCGACAATCCTGGCGCCATTTTATCGTACCTCCGTGAGCTGGTCTCTCCGCGCAATCAAAAACTCCTCGACAATGCCCTGACTGATTTGGGGGCTGAAGATTTTGCGACGCGTGAAAACGCTCAAACAGTGCTGGCCAATGGTGGCCTGGCTGCATTGGCTCTTCTGGAAAAGGCCCAATCCAGCGAGGATCCCGAGGTGGCCAGGCGGGCCAAATCCTCTGCTGAAGCGGTGCGCCGGAGCCGGTCACCGGCCCTGATCGGGGCGATGGTCAGGTCTCTGGAATCGCGGCGCATCAACGGGGCGACCGAGGTATTGCTGTCACTGGGTGAACAGGCCCGGGAAAGTGAACCTCGCCTTTGGCACAGCCTGCGGGCCCAGGTGGCCCGTTTGGAAAGCGCAGGTTTGGGAGTGTCGGCCCTGAGTAGCGCCCTGGCCGATGCGGCTGCTCCACGCAGAGCCCTGGCGGCCTCGGCCCTGGGCGGCAACGCTGACTGGTCGGATCGCATTGTCGATCTCTTGAATGACGCCGACGACCAGGTGCGGGTGGAGGCCGCCTGGTCTTTGGTTCGCGCCGGGCGTCGCGAGGGGATGGCGTCGCTGGTGAGCCTTATGGCTATTGCTCCGGCGGGATTGCGTGAGGATGCGCTCGAGCACCTGCACCAGTTGGGCGGGGATGATACCCCGGACATGGCCTGGGCCCCTGATGCGGCAGAGCGTCTGGCGTTTACTTCGGGCTGGGAAAACTGGTGGAAGCAGGCATCCCAAAGACTAGGCGATGTGCACATTCCGCCCCGGCCTTTTCTGGACCGCACCCTGATAGTCTTCCTCGATGCCGGTGAGATCGCCATGCTCGGCAGCGACGATAAAGATCTATGGCGATTCGACAAGGTAGATTTTCCGCTCGACGCCGAACCTCTACCCGGCAACCGGGTGCTGTTGGCTGAAAACCAGGGCAACCGGGTTACCATCCGCTCCAGGACCGGCAAAGTACTTTGGGAATATCCGGTGACTTCACCGATTGCTGCGCAGGCACTTCCCGGTGGGCGCATTTTCATCGCCACCCGCACCGACCTCTTTGTGGTGGACCGGCAGGGAAACCGCATCCGCGACTGGAACCGGCCAGCCGGCGAGGTCTATATGCGCGCCACAGCTCTGCCGGATGGCGGCCTGGGCGTTGTGACGCTCAGACAGAAGTTCATGCGCCTCAATGCAGCCGGCGAGGTCCTTGACACCTTCCCCGTCCTGGTAAGCACCACGGGCGGGCGGATCGATGTCTCGCCCGATGGGCGGGTGCTGGTGCCTATGATGCATCAGGACATGGTGGTGGAACTGGACATGGGCGGACACGATCTGAGGCGTTTCCGTGTAAACGAGCCCATCATGGCCCAGCGGTTGCCAAACGGCCATGTCATGATGACCAGTATGGCCGAGCAGCGGGCAATGGAATACGACGCCGCAGGCCGCCTGGTCTGGGATTATCAGTCGCAGTTCAGCCGGGTGACACGGGCCCTGCGACACTAATATGGTCACGGCAAGCCCGACCGTCTTGCCATTTTTCTGGGGGTCTAACGCTTGAACCGGGTGGGTTGGCTGATGATGCTGTTGGGGCTGGGCCTGTGGGGGTCGCTGGCCTGGCAGGCTTGGCATGGCCGCGCTGTCAGCGTTGCCTGGCATGAGGACGAAGCCGACGACCCCAACCACCCCCAATCAAAAAAACTGGCCCCCCTGCGGGATGCTCTCCGCGGAGGCGACACCGAGGCGATGCGCCGCGAACTCGACAAGTTTCTGCCCAGGCCTGAGCTGGAGCGCACCTGGCCCGCCCAGGTGAAGTTGCTGGCTGACGACGATTCAGCCAGGCGGGAAGAAGGGCGCGCCCGGCTGGAAGATGCCTGCCCCGCTGCCCTGGGTTTCATTCGGCGGTCCCGGAGTATGGAGAACGATCTCACCGCCCGGGCAACTCTCGATGCCCTGATGGATTCCGCTCCCTCCCAAGCCATGGCCCGGGCCCTTGTGCAGGTAATCCGTCAGGCTGACCGCACTGCCAAGACTGACCAGGCTTCGGCCCGCGAACTGTTTTGGCGCCTGGTTCCCCTGGCCCCCGATGCCACTGTTGAGGAGATGCTGGCCGGCGAAATCACTGAAGATCTGGCCACCGCTGAAGGGCTGCAAGCCGCCCGCAATCGTTTGACCGATACGGATCCGGCCCGTCGCGAAATGGCCCTGCGCCTGCTGCATGCCAAAGTGGTGTTGGCGGATGACCTTCTGGCGCGCCTGGTGACCGACAGGGATCCCGCCGTTTCCCTGCGAGCGCTGGTGGCCCGGATGGACCGGGGCAAGGCCCCGGCGCCCGGGGAGTTGACCGCCGGCCTGACGGATGCCCCGGCACCTCTGTGTCGCCTGGCCGAAGCACGCTTGCTCGCCTGGGCAAACGAGGGCGAAGCGATAGCCACCTGGAGTGGGGATACCCGCCAGCCTGCAGCTACCGGATGGGCCCGCTGGCTCGAACACCCGGGAGTCCAACGCGGTCCGCCACCCCTGGCCCGACCAGCAGACCTGGTGCTGGCAGCCCAACTCAACAGCGATCAGCATGAGACCCTGCTGATCGCTGTTGACCGGACTGGCCGAATCCGTGAGCGGCTGGCCACTGATGGCGAGGTGGTTGCTTGCGGTTTCGATAGCGAAGGGCGGGCCTGGCTGGCGCGCTCCACTGCTGTGGCAGGCACTATCACCTGGCCGTTTGCCATTGGTGACGAGAAACCGCCCTCGCTGACGGTGGAAGGCCGGCTGGTAGCCCTGAATTCGCGACCGGGCGGCGGATTTCTGGCGGCCACCCGGAACGAGCTGCTGCTGCTGGAAAAGGGGGAGCGAAAACCCCTCCATCATTTTGGCAGGCGGGTGGTCTCGGCGGCCTGTCTGGCCCGCGATGGGTGGTTTGCCATTTGGCTGGATGATGGCACGGTTTCCTGGCACGATGCCACTGGCCAGCCGATGACGACCTTCCGGATACCAGTACCCCAGGTGGTGGGTATTGGCATGCAGGTGTTGCCAGGCCGGCGAATTCTGGCTCCATTGGCCGGCGAGAATCGGGTGGCTGAATACGATCGCACGGGTATGGAGGTGCGTTCCATCGCCGCCCCGTCTCCCTTGGCGGCCTTGCGTCTGCCTGATGGTAATACCCTGGTGGCCACCCCGGAAGGGGTGCTTGAATTCGACACCACTGACAAGCCAATCCGCCGCCAGACGGTGGATTGGCTCCCCGTCGCCCTGGGGGTACGAAGGACAGCCCTCAAGTAAAGGGATGTAACACACTCTGGGAATCAGGCACGGTCTGAAGAAGCTCTTTCCCGCAATAGCTGCCCATTGCGGATCAACGACTACGGACATTGACCATGATCACGACAGCGCCGGGTTGGCAAGCCTGGTCAGTCATGGCCAACATGCCGGCCATGACTCAGGATTTTTTTCCTGACATCACCGCGTTGCCTCATATTTTATTCCAACTGGCAATCTTGAATCCCGGCAACTTTGACGGAAGCTGGCTGAATGGTTAGGCTGATTGAATCCTTTGAATGGAAATAAACGTATGGGTGAGATGGCAAAAAATGTCCTTGAAAACTCTCTGGCTTATCCAGCCGACCGGCGGATACGAGTGCATGTGAAGCTGCCGTTTCTGGTGGCGGGGTTTATTCTGGCCGTGACCCCCGTGCTGGCAGCCTGGACCTGGTGGCTGCTGTTTGGCCTGCCGGAAATGGCCGCCAGCCCGCGCCTGATAGAGCCTTCCGCCAGCGACCCCAGCGGTTTCCCGGTCTGGCTGCGCCTGGCCCATTTTGTGAACTTGCTGATGATGGTGCTGCTAATACGCAGTGGTCTGTCCATTTTGATGGATCACCCGCGGCTTTACTGGAACGACCACTGCACTCTGGACTCCGAGTGGATCCGCTTCACGCCAGTCATCGTCGACCGTAACACGGTGTGGACGGCCAAAGACGATAGCCGGTACATCTCTCCCTGGATCGGCTTGCCCGGCTTCCGGCATACGATCGGCATTGCCCGTCATTGGCATTTCCTCAGTGCCTTTTTCTGGCTCGCCAACGGCCTGATTTTCGTGGCTTTTCTTTTCTTCACCAACCAGTGGAAAAGGCTGGTTCCCACCGATTTGTCGATTTTCACCGATGCCTGGAAAGTGATGGTGCATTATGCCACCTTCAACCTGCCGGTGGAGCCCGATGGTTTCTATCGCTACAACCCTTTGCAGCAACTCTCATATTTTGGCATTGTCTTTGTGGTTGCCCCGGTTTCAGTCCTCACTGGCCTGGCCATGTCGCCAGCCATCGATAACTGGGCTGGTTGGTATCCACGCCTGTTTGGCGGCAGGCAGGCGGCCCGCTCCATCCACTTTCTGGCAGTGTGCGGCTACCTGGCATTCCTGGTACCGCATGTGGGCATGGTGGTCATCACTGGCTTCGCCCAGAACATGAATCACATCATTTTCGGCACCGATGATACCAGCCCTGGAGGGTTGGTGGTTTTTTTCACAGCCGTTGCGGGCATCATTGCCATCTGCTGGGCAGCGCACTGGATATCCTGGCAGCGACCACGATGGGTGCAGGTGGGTTTCCGGCGTATCCTTGGGCCTTTCCAGAGGCAGCTCCTCAATCGCCTCCCCAGCCGCCGGCAGTATACCCGAGCCGACATTTCCCCCTACTTCTGGCCCAATGGAAAAATGCCTCACGACCCCGAATGGGAGAAACTGGGCAATCTGCGGCGGCAGGGCTTCAAGCTCAAGATTTTTGGCCAGGTAAAAAACCCGGTGGAGCTGGGAATCGACGAATTGCAGCGGCTGGGCAGACGGGAACAGATCACCCTCCACCACTGCATCCAGGGCTGGTCGGGCGTGGCGCAATGGGGTGGAATCACCCTGGTGCAATTGATTGAGCTGGTCAAACCGTTACCCGAGGTCAAGGCGGTGGTGTTCCATTCGTTCGGCGACGGACATTATGGCGGTGAATACTACGACACCCTCACACTCGAAAACGCCAACCATCCCGAGACACTCCTCGCCTGGGAAATGAATGACAAGCCACTCACTGACCTGCACGGCGCCCCGTTGCGTCTGCGCGTCGAAAACCAGTTGGGCTACAAAATGGTCAAATGGATCAAGAGCGTGGAGTTCGTCGTTTCGGAGAAGGAAGTGGGCAAGGGTTACGGCGGCAAGAATGAAGACGACGAGTACTACCCGGTGGTGGCGAATATCTGAGTAACAGGCATGCGTTTTCCAAGCTGCCTCCTCACCAGACCAACCTGCCCCGCACATAGGGGTAAGGGTAATCATTTGCCTGGGTATCCCATCCCCGATGCCGGAGAGGGGCGGATCGGTCATGGTGGCCAGGCAACCACCTCGTTACCTTCATTGTCTGAGAGGTAAGCCCCCAGGAAACCCTGTTCATGACTACTGAATCCACGGGACGGCTTATCGCCATCGGCGATATCCACGGTTGCTCCCGCGCCTTGCAGACCATGCTTGAAAAACTGGCTCCCGGGCCTGCCGACACCCTGGTGGTTCTGGGTGACATGGTGGACCGTGGCCCGGATTCCGAAAAGGTGATCCAACAGCTCCTGGCCTTGCAGGGGAAAACCACCCTGATTCCTCTGCTGGGAAACCACGAGGAGATGTTACTGGCCGTGGCGGATGGCCACTTGTCCCCGACCACCTGGACACGCCATGGCGGGAAGCAGGTTCTCACCAGCTATGGCGTGGACCACCCCGCGCAAATCCCCCGCCAGCATCTGGATTTCCTGCGATCAGCCCAGCTTTTCCATGAACAAGGAAGCCACCTCTTCGCGCACGCCTGCTACTTGCCTCAATGTCCTTTGGCCAAAACGCCACGAGAGGTGCTGCTGTGGGAATTCGCCAATCCCGGGGAACTGCAGCCACACTGTTCTGGCAAGGCGGTGGTCCTGGGACACACTACGCAGCCGGATGGTGACATACTGGATCTCGGCTTCGTGACCCTGATCGATACAGGCTGCTGCCAGGGGGGCTGGCTTACAGCACTGGATCTGACCACAGGCAGGGTTTACCAGGCCAATGAAAAAGGGAAACTGCACAGCTTCGAACGGCCCATTCCGGGCTGACTACCCACCCGGCCCAGGTGGCCTGGTTTTGTCCGGGGTAACAAAAAGCCCGGGGTAAAACCCCGGGCCTTCACTGGATCAACGCCCCACCAAAACCGGACTTAGCGGTGGTCATTTTGTGGCCGATACAGCCCACCAATCAGGTCATCCCAGGCCGGAAATTGCAGGCTCGACAAATCCTCAAGCACAAAAGGCTCTTCGGGACCGGCCTCTGGTTCATCGAAGGCATCGCGGTCGATACGCTCGGCGCGCTCGCCTTCTTCCTCGTCCTCGTCGCGACGACGATCACGCCTTGGACGCGGCTCGCGGGCTTCACGAGGCTCGCTGACAGGTCGGGGCTGGCGGGGCTCACGCGGCTCACGGGCTTCCCGTGGTTCCCGGGGCTCACGCGGTTCCTTGACCTCAATCACATCACCTGGCTCAGCACCCTCTTCATCAGGCCGGCGGCGGCGGCGACGGCGACGGCGGTCGAAGTCGTTCATGTCCCCCGTGGGCTCAGCCGTTCCGGCCAACCCGGAAACTTCCGCCGGCCGCTCGGAAACCAGCTTGACTGAAGTATCAACCATCACCCGGGAGAAAGTGAGACTACCTTCGGGGGCCTCCTCCGGCTCGGCAGGTTCGTCGTTGACACCACCTTGCTGTTCTTCCATGGGCAACCCGAACCCTTCCAGAAGGGATTCGAGGTGATTTTCATTCTTTTTTCCTTGGGAATCAGTCATCTTGCCCTCATTCTTGCCAGATGTATGTCGTTTCTTTGCTATGTTCTTGTTGCCGGATGTTTCATCAACGGCATCTGGCGCACCTGCGGAACCATCCGAAAAGGTACGCTTGATCATGCTAACAAGCCAATTAGCCGCCCGCAATTGAGGCCTCCGTTTCGAGAATCTGATACTGCCAGGAAACTGGCATTCCATTCGAATAGGGCATCACCCCATGAAAACAGGGGCCCGACCCGGCAAGCACCAGGGGCAGGAAGTCCCTGTCCCCGGGCCACATGGGCAGGTCTCCCAGCGCATCCAGCGCATGCCAGGACAAATCCCCTTCAGGATTGTCAGCCCGCAAGTCGCCTGTAAATGCTGTGATGCGAAAAAGAAAACCAAACCAGCTTTCGCCATTCTTGCCAAAACCGGGCCAGTTGATGGTGCCACGCAGCTCCATCCGGGTGGCGAAGAGGCCACTCTCCTCGTGCAACTCGCGCCGCATGCAGGTGACCGGGTCCTCATGGGGCTCGAGTTTCCCCCCCAAACCGTTGAACTTGCCCAAATGGGCATCATCGCTTCGTTTGTTGCGATGGATCAACAGAACCCGCTCCCCGGAGGGGTCGAATACATAGCCAAGTGTGGCAAGGATGGGTTGATACGGCATGAATGGCCCCGATGCGCCCACAAGCGCATCCGGGTCATCATACCGTTTGGCATCAAAAAATGAATGGGGGAAATGACAGGACAATCCGGCAACCTGGTGGCTCAGGCCACCCGCTTGCTTTCCAGAGCCAGCCGCAAACCTTCCAGCCCCGGGCCGGGGCAGAGTTCAGCCTCCAGAAAGCGACGGCCTATGCCATCGTAGAAGAGCACCCGGTCTTCCTCAGCCGACCACACAGCCTGCTTCCTTAGCTGGCGGGGCCCCTGCATCTCCAGCAACAGGCCGCACACCCGTTGCCGTTTCCGCAAAGGCATCTCTGCCAGCACAACCTGGCTGGTCTCCAGACCCTCGGCCTCACACAGTTTCTCCAGAACATAAACACGCAATTGCCAAAAATCAGGAATGGACAGCCGAACCCTCATGGTGCTTTTCTCGTGGTGACAAGCCTGGTGCAAATCGCAGTGGTGTGCCCTTTTCATCGGGCCTTCACACTCCAGTGGTTGAGTCAACCCGGACCTTCCCAGCCATGGATCTGTCTGAGTGCCTCATACAATCCCACAGCCACTGTTGTTGCCAGATTCAGGCTGCGCACCATCGCCCCATTCCCCCCTCCCGGCATTGGCAGGGTAACCGCATGTTCCCCGTGCCTGGCCAGGATTTCCGGGGCTAACCCACGCCCTTCGGACCCAAACACCAGACAGTCACCCGGCTGATAACGGATGGCACTATAAGGACGGCTAGCCTTGGTGCTGAAGCAAATCAATCGGCCCGGCGACCCAGCCTGACCCAGAAATGCCTCCAGATCGGCAAAGGTGGCATGGCGGCGCAATTTCAGATGGTCCCAGTAATCCATGCCTGCCCGCCGCAGCGATTTGTCATCAATCTGGAAACCCAGACGCCCCACCAGATGCAGGCACGACCCCGTTGCCACGCACAATCGTCCCACATTACCCGTATTAGGAGGAATTTCCGGTTCCACCAGTGCCACTTGGATCATCCGAGGCCCCTTTTAAGTGTCATGATGTCAGTTGAGCCCAGTAATATCCTGCAGGTTCCGGCACTTCTCATGCAAGGACAGGCCGCCATGGGCCAACCAAAATCGCACACCGAGGCTTTGCGGCCACCCCTCGCCAACCGGCGCAAACTGGCTATTGTATTAGTCATGGGTAGCCTGGCTGGCCTGGTCGCCCTCTTGAGTGAAAACAAGGCTTACTGGCGGTCCACCCTCTGGCCGCCAACCGCCTCCAGCAACTGGCTGGGTGCCCCCGGTGGCATTCTGGCCCGAACCACCTGGCAAACCCTGGGATTTGCGGCACCGCTGCTACCCGCTCTCTTACTGGTACTTGCCGCCACTTTCTGGACAGCGCGCTGGGGTTGGGTGGTGCGCTTTCTGGCTGCCACGGCGCTCATTCCCGCTGCAAGTCTGGCCATGGCGCTGGGTGGCTGGAATCTTTCCGGGCCGGTGGCCGGGGCGGGAGGCTCCCTGGGTGCCTGGCTGGTGCTCCACGATCTTCCCACCGGCAAGCTGGGCGAATTGGCCCTGTGGGTATGGCTGGGCTGCTGCATGCTCTTTCTTGTGGGCCCGGCGTTGCCTCTCTATCTGATGGAATGCCTGGGTAGCCTGCTGAATCTGGCACCCAGACCAGCCCAACCCGAGGCTGTGCGGGTACCCGACAAGTTGCTTATTCCCTTGGATACCCCCATCCCGCTGATTATCAGTCCGGCTTGTTCGCCTATCAGCAAGGTCCCCGAAAGCGATCCGCCCGGCCCGGATCCCGTGGTAGTATCGCCGCCCGTTCCGGTTGTCAAACTACGGCCGAAAGGCAAAACCACAGAAGAACCATCCATCCCCATCCATCACCACGCCACCCGGGTCGTGGAACCCCCGCCACCCGAGCCACCTGCCGCTCAGCGCCCCAAAGACGCATCACCGGCTGTGGAGTTTGCTGGCTACGAGGTGCCGGGTCTTGAGATCCTCGATGAGCCTGAAGCCTTCCAGGTGGACCGCCACGAGGAGTTGCTGCGGGACCGGGCCACGCTGCTGGAGCAGGCATTCCGCGATTATGGCATCCATGTGAAAGTGGTTGGAATCAACACCGGCCCGGTGATCACCCAGTTTGAGATTTCCCTCGAGACCGGTCTTCGCCTTAATAAGGTCACCCGTCTGGGCGAGGATATCGCCCTCAATCTGCGCGTGTCAAGCGTTCGCATGGTGGCCCCTATTCCCGGCAAAAACACGGTGGGTGTGGAAATCCCCAACGAATTGCGCGCCACAGTGCGTCTGAAGGAAGTGATCGGCGCCTGCGGGCGCAAGGTCGACGCCATGAAGATCCCGCTCTTTTTGGGCAAGGACAATGAAGGGCGCCCTCTGGTGCATGATCTGGCCGATATGCCCCACCTGCTCATCGCTGGCAGCACCGGCACGGGTAAATCGGTATGCATGAACAGCATCATCCTCAGCATGCTGATGACGCGCCGGCCCGATCAGGTCCGGATGATCATGATCGACCCCAAAGTAGTGGAACTGACCGACTATGCCAGAATCCCTCATTTGATGCACCCGGTGGTGCATGACATGAAAAAAGCGGAGGCCATTCTGGCCTGGGCGGTGGACAAGATGGAGGAGCGCTACGAGTGCTTCCGCCGTGCCCGCGTGCGCAACCTGGCAGGTTACAACGAGCTGGATGAAAAAACCCTGCTCGAGCGAGTGGAACCGGCAACGGATGAGGAGCGCGAAAAGTTGCCCCGCCGCATGCCCTACATTGTTGTCTTCATCGATGAGATGGCCGACCTGATGATGACCATGCGCAAGGAAGTGGAAGGCCATATCATTCGCCTGGCCCAAAAATCGCGGGCAGCGGGTATCCACCTGGTGGTGGCCACCCAGAAGCCGACGGTTGATGTAATCACGGGCCTGATCAAGAGTAATCTGCCTTCCCGTATTTGCTTTAAGGTGGTGAACAAGAGCGATAGCCGGGTGGTCCTGGACGAGATGGGCGCCGACCGTCTGCTGGGCAAGGGTGACATGCTTTTCCTCCCGCCTGGCACCAGCGTGGTGGCGCGAGCCCAGGGCACCTTCGCCTCCGATGGCGAGATCCGGCGAATCGTGGCCGGCGTGGAGCAGGTGGCGCCCAGCTATATTCAGGAGCTGGTGCAGTTGCCGGTGGACCGCAGCGATGGCAAGAAGGGCGAAAACGGCGAGAAAAAAGAGCGCGACGCCGTCTTCGATGCGGCCGTGGAAATTGTGGTGCGCGAGGGACGGGGCAGTACCTCCCTGTTGCAGCGAGCCCTGGGAATTGGCTATGGCCGGGCCGCCAGGCTCATCGACCAGATGGCCGAGGAGGGGGTAGTGGGATCATTCAACGGATCCTCTGCCCGCGAAGTGCTCATAACAGCGGAAGAATGGGAAAGCCGATGCGCCGCCGCCTTGCGCTGACGGCCCAACCTCATCACACGACCTCACGCACAGGGCCCGCTTCATCTTGGGGATGAAGCGGGCCCTGGCTGATTACCGGTGAAAAACAGATCAGACCTGATTCTCGGGACGCAACGAACGGACGGCCTTACCAGCGCGCCACATCTCGCTATCACGGATTTCCGCCAGCTCTTTCTCAAGCTGCTCGCGGTAATCGGTGCGGCTGTTCACTTCAAGGGTACGGCGGGTTTCCTCGCCAGTCTTGACGCTGTGGTACAGGTCCTCGAACACCGGTTTGCTGGCGTCGCGGAACTTTTTGAACCAGTCCAGCGCGCCGCGCTGGGCGGTGGTGGAGCAGTTGGCATACATCCAGTCCATGCCATTCTCGGCAATGAGGGGATAAAGGCTCTGGGTCGCCTCCTCTACTGTCTCATTGAAGGCCTCGGAAGCGGAGTGGCCATTGGCGCGCAGCACTTCGTACTGGGCGAGCCACAAGCCGTAAATGGCACCCATCAGCACCCCGCGCTCACCCGTCAGGTCACTGTAAACCTCTTTGGTGAAGGTGGTTTCGAAGAGGTAGCCTGAGCCGATGGCAAAACCCAGCGCGCGAGCCCGCTCGGCGGCCCGCCCGGTGGCGTCCTGATGCACCGCAAAGCTCGAGTTGATCCCCTTGCCTTCCAGGAACAGCCGGCGCACCGAGGTCCCGGATCCCTTGGGGGCGGCAAGTATCACATCGATATCCTTGGGTGGCACCACACCAGTCTGGTCGGCGTAGACGATGCTGAAGCCGTGCGAAAAATAAAGCGCCTTGCCCTTGGTCAGGAAAGGCTTGATTTTTGGCCAGAACTCTTTCTGCCCGGCATCGGAAAGCAGGTACTGGATAACGGTGCCCTTGTCGGCAGCATCCTCGTAGCTGAACAGGGTTTTGCCTGGCACCCAGCCATCGCTGATGGCCAGATCCCACGACCGCCCCTCCCGGCGCAGGCCAATGATGACGGGAATACCATTATCGCGCATGTTCAGCGATTGGCCGCGCCCTTGCACGCCATAGCCCAGCACTGCCACCGTCTCGTCCTTCAGGATGGAACGGATCTTGTCGATGGGGTAATCTGATCGTTCGTAAACCACTTCGCGCGAGTCGTCGACAACAATTTCCTTCATGCTGGCCTCTGAACCTCCCCTGTTGAACGCTCCAATACCGAAAAGTGCCGCGGGGCTTGGCACCTCTGCCCACGATGCGCGCGGGACCACCCTGAAGCCCTCAATAACAGTGCGGCCCGGATGGATAGCGTGAAGAGTGCATAATAGGGCAAATGACGGTTTTTGCCAACCGGTGGAAACCCCGGTGCGTCATGATAACCCGGCCGGCAGATATCACTACCGCCACCTAACACATCCAGGGGAAATCATTTGCCAACCCAGCTTTTCCACCGAATCCCGTCCCCGTGGCGTGGCCACCCTGCTTTTGACCTGAAGCCCACCCATTTAACAGGATTAGCTCATTTTTTGCACCATGAGCAAGCGAGCCATACCGTTTTGCCACCCCAGGCTGAATGGTTCAAATCTCTGGAACTGACGCCACCAGATGGGGTGCGTGTGGTGATTGTGGGCCAGGACCCTTACCACGGGCCGGGTCAAGCCCATGGGCTGGCCTTTTCGGTGGGTCAGGGGATCCGGCTTCCCCCCTCCCTGCGCAATATTTTCAAGGAATGGCACAATGACCTTGGACACGCCATTCCGGATCATGGCGGCCTTGAGGCATGGGCACGGTCAGGTGTGCTGCTCCTCAACACCGCCCTGACGGTTCGTCTGGGAGAAGCGCATTCCCATGCCGGTAATGGCTGGGAACTGGTGGTGGCGGCGGTGCTGCGGGTGGTGGTAGCCAGCGAACGCCCTACCCTGTTCATTTTGTGGGGATCACACGCCCGCAAACTGGCCGACCCCTTACTCTGTCCGCCGCACGGGGCCTTGTATTCAGCCCACCCGTCCCCGTTATCGGCCTATCGGGGTTTTTTGGGCTCAAAACCCTTTTCCAAAGCCAACGCCTGGCTGGCTGAGCACGGCCAGCCGACGGTGGACTGGTCCCTGTGAAAAAAACCGGAGGGTCACGGTTTCGCGGCCGGTTTTTCCAGGGGAAACTGCTGCCAGTAGCGCTCCTTGAAGGGATTCACCGCCGGTCCGGTGACATTCTCGTTGACCAGGCCAGGGCGGATCGACTCCCACCAGCTGCTGTGGTGCGCCGATAATTCCCGCACCCGATCCGGGTACTCGTTGGCAACATCGCTCTTCTCGGCAGGGTCGGCAACCAGGTCATAGAGTTGCCAGGGGGCATCCCGGTCCATCAGGGGCTGGATCAGTTTCCAGCGACTTCCCCGCACCGCTGTCACCCGCCGGGCATATGCCTCGGCCTGGCCTTTCGGCCAGCGCCCCAGATGACTGACCAGCATGCGCTCCTCCCAGGCGGCCTGGGGATCCTGCAACAGGGGCAGCAGGCTGCGGCCTTCCACCTGGGGCTTCACAGGGGCGGGGCAAGGGACCCCAGCCAGTTCGAGGAGGGTGGGCAGCACATCCACATGGGCAGCCAGCCTGGTCACATCACCGGGTTTGATCACACCTGGCAGGCGCCAGAACGAACACCCACGGGTTCCCCCCCGCCAAACGCTTCCTTTGGCGCCTCGCATGCCCGCGTTGAACACGGGCACCCCCTCAGTACCGCCATTGTCAGTGAGGAAGACCACCAGGGTGTTCTGGTCAAGGCCCTTTTCAGCCAGAAAAGTGGTGAGACGGCCGATGTTGTCGTCAATGTTTGCCACCATCCCGAAAAACCTGGCCTGCCCGGCGCTTGCTTTGCCGGCGTAGCGGGCTTCATCTTCGGGGCGCACCTGGAGCGGAGCGTGTGGCGCATTGGGGGCGATCCAGCAAAAAAAAGGTTTTTTGCCCGCCGTTTTGTCGATCCAGTCCATCGCCCGCCGGAAAAAAATATCGGTGCAGTAACCCTTCTCCTTCACAAAGGCACCATCGCACCATAGCGCCGGATCGGTGTACTGGTTCCCGGGAGCGTCACCGCAACTGCCCGGGAAGGTTTGGCCGATGCCCCCCGCACCATGGATGCAGACTGAGTCAAAGCCACGCATTCCTGGCAGGTAGGCCTCTTCATCCCCCAGATGCCACTTGCCAAAGATACCAGTAGTGTAACCACCCCCCCGCAGCAGTTGGGGCAGGATGGTGGCGCCGGGCGTCAAGCGCTCCCGCTCAAAAATGGTGTGGGTAACTCCATTACGGAACTCATGGCGGCCGGTCATCAGCGCCGAGCGGGTGGGTGCGCAGGTGGGCGAGATGAGGAAATCGGTGAAGCGGGCGCTTTGGCGATGCAGGCGATCGAGATGGGGGGTTTTCAGTACGGGATTACCATGCGCCCCGATGTCGCCATAACCCTGGTCATCGGTGAGGATCACCACAATATTGGGGTGAGCCGAAACTTCGGCAACCGCCAGGCTGATAGCCACGAGCAGACAAGAAACCACCATGGTTATTTTCCCTCAGCCTATTCCGGCCAACTACTTTACAGCCCATCATCCACCGCCGGATCAATGCAGGCAACCGCATAGGCCTGCTTTTCAAAAGGGTTGCCATGGTACGGATCGCCACCCCGCAACCAGATCCAGGCTGAGGCCAGACAATAGGCAGGTAAAAAAAGCGGCCCCCAGAGCAGATACTGGCGCACATGCACCCTCTCATGGTCGCGGGCCCTGGCATGGGTGGCTGGCGTCCAGGATAAAACCGTCTGGCCCAGGGTCAGGCCGATGGCACCACCGCAAAAGCGGGAAAGGAAGCCGCGCACCGGCGCTCCGGCGATCTCCACCACCCCGGTGACGACACGGGCACGCGCCCCCCAAGGGGCCAGCGTGACCCAAACCGTCAGCCCCAGCAGCGTGTTGGGCAGTGTCCAGAGCGTGCCGCAAACAAACAGGCACCTGGCCAGAAAATGACTCATGAGGACCTGGTTCCGTGAGGGAATAGCCCTCGAGAATAGCATGATGCCTGCGAAAAGTCTGGCCTGATCGGCCTGGCACCCGGAAAAGATTGCCTGGGCCTTAGCGGAGGCCGGAAGGCGCCGTGGACTGGGGCGGCATCTGGTGCAGATGATTGCTGCCACGCACTTCCGGGCGTTCGCCGGGATTGGAGCCGGGGGGGGTGTCGCGCCAGACCTGGCCGGTCTGCCCGATCCGCCGCCCCATATTGAAGATATCGCGCATCTGTTCTTTGTTAAACTCTGCAGACTTCATGGTTACAGGGTATTCCTTGGGAATGACGCCCAGATGAAAATTCAGACCCTGAAAGACACAAATAGCGTAAATCTCGGACAATTCATCCCGCACCTGGCCGGTTAGCAACGCTGCGAGGGTGCTGGAACCCAGGCTCACCAGATCATTGCCGGGAGGGCCAGGATCAGCGAAGAGCTTCCCCGCCAGCAGGCAGTACAAGTCATTGCCTGCCAGATCCGCTTTGGGATTGCTGCCGCCCAGGTTGGGTGGGCGCAAGAACAGACCGGCAGTCACTCCACCGTCCACATGCTTCTCGATCAGTTGCTTGCCGTCCACCGTGATGGGGATCTCCACCGCCGGAAAAAATCCGGGAATGGCGGTGGAGGCCATCAGCAGCCGCCGGAATAGTTCCTGGCTGCCGGGATCAGTGCGATGCCTGCTGGCGATAGCTCCCATGTCCCAGATCACCTGGCGCTTTGTTTCGAGATTGGTGGTGCCAATATACAATCGCCGGCCACGGGCATGCTCCCCGGCCACGCGGTCCAGATATTCAGGGTTGACTGTCGCGTCTACCAGTTCGCGCAATGGCGCAGTATTGGCCATGGAACCTGTAGCGATCCCGGCAAAAACATTCTTTTTCCGAAAGATGTCTTTATTGGAAACCGAGGTGAAGACAGCCTCGAAGACATTGTCACGATCAGGCCCAGGAAAAGTGGTGGCCGCCAGAAGTGCACCGGTGCTCACTCCGGTGATGACCGCAAATTCTGGTCGGGTCCCTGTGTCGCCCCAGCCGCGCAACACACCCGCCTGGAAAGCCCCATAGCTACCGCCACCAGATAGCACCAGGATGGAGCGTTTGGGCCCGGTTGCCATGGCCACTTTGCTTTTGCGCAACACCTCCGCCTCGGCAAACAGGTCGGAAAATTCGAGGCCGCTCTTTTTTTGGGCGCGGGCTTCCAGGTCCACCAGATGGGTCGGATCGATACCCTGATCGGTGGGTGTTTGCGAGCCCTTTTTTGTCAGTTTGCAGCCGACAACCAGCATGCAGAGGGACAACGCCAGCAACCAGGCTGGACGGCAAGAGTTCCAGGAATGGAAGGCATGACCCACAGGCAGTATCCGCTTGCGGCGCCTTTCGAGGTGCGCCGTAGGTTTTGCATCGGGCGGAAAGCATGAGAAAGGGTAACCGTAAGCGCCTCTTTCGATGGCCCCTTGACGACTGGGCTGGTCCTGAAACGAGCAACCGGCACGAATCACCCACACGGTGCGAACGGAAAAACCCGGCGGGCCATCAGGAACCGCCGGGTTTCAAGGGATCAGGAGCGGTGGCAAAAATCAATCACCCACAGCGCCCTCGGGAGCGGGGTCCTTGCCATCGGTCCAGGGACCGGCCAGCTTCATGTAGTCGTTGGGGATGACCACGCTGCCGCGGTCGCCACCCGTCCAGCCCTGAATCTGGTTTGGCCTGCCGCGCTCTTTGCTGCGCTTTTCGAGCCTTGCCGCCCAGGAACCATCAGCTTCCACCGGCTTGCGCGCCTCGGGATCCCAGAACAGCACCTTCCCGGTGCGGTAGCTCTGCACACCCAAAGCCACAGTGGTGAATGCGGCCGCACCCAGTTCAGGGGTACTCCAGGTGTTGCGGTCGCCCTTTTTGACGCAGTCGAGGAAATTGTTCCACAACGCTTTGGTGTCATCGTTCTTGTCGACAAAGCCGGTGTTCGATTCAACCAGCTCACCGGGGATAGCCTGTTCAAGCCGGGCAGGAATGCCGGCGCGCTTATCGGGATCGTCGCGGATGATCTGGTAACCATTTTTGACAAACTTGATGGTACCCAAACGGCCGCGGATCACCTCTTCAACGGGATACGAGCTGATCATGGTGGCGCTGATACTCAGTTGGCACCCTTCATGAAAATCAGCGACGATGGTGGCCACATCGGGCACATCGCGACCATCGTATTCGAGGTACAACCCGCCCGAGCCCACCACGCGGCCAGGGTAGCGGATACCCATGGCTTCAAGCATGTGGGTGGTCTGGTGAACAAAAAGGTCCGTGAACATGCCACCGCCAAAGGGCCACAGGCAGCGCCACTGGGCGAAGGTGGACCGGTCGAAGGGAACAACAGGGCCGAGTGGCACGCCAGGAATGACGCTGAAGTCGTTTCCCAGAAACATCTTCCAGTCGATGGTTTTGGGGTTCATCTGACGGTAGAGACGGTAGTAGCGCCACTGGCCTTCCAGGCTGTTGCGGTAATAGCTGGTCTGGCCCTGGGCAATGTGGCCAATTTTGCCAGCTTTCACAGCCTGATTGGCCATACGCCAGGTGGGGTCGGCCATCGACTGCACGCCCACCGTCATCACACGGTTACGCTTTTGCATGGTGTCAACCACCGCGTGGGCCTCATCGATGGTACGCACCATCGGCTTTTCGCAATAGACATGCTTGCCGGCATCGGCGGCGTCGATGCTGATCTTGGCATGCCAATGGTCAGGAGTGGCAATGCAAACCACATCCACCTCAGGCAGGTCGAGAATGCGGCGGTAGTCCTTCACCACATGCCGCTTGTCTTCGGGATCCAGTCCCACCACCCGGGCCGAGGGGTAAAGCCCCTGGTTGTAGACCTTCTCTTCTTTCACGCCGCCATTCATCCGGGTGTACTTGCCCTGATGACCGTCCCACACATCGCAGACCGCCACCGGGGCGACATCCTTGCGCGATTTGGCCAGTTCGTTCACCACCAAAAGGTGCGCCTGGCACCTGCCACCCACTCCAACAAAGGCTACTCCAAGGCGCTCGTTGGCACCGAGAACCTTGTTGTAGCTGGCGGCGGGCAGGGCCATGGCGGCTCCGGCGGTGGTGGCAAGAAACTGACGACGCTGCGGACTGCGACGACCCATGGCTGTTCTCCCGGTTGAAAAAACGATCCGTTGGCTTTGGAACAAGTGCGCAGCGGGCCCTTGGCCCAGCCACGCACTTGAGCGGTAGAGAGGAAAAACGGGCGCGTCAAGTCATTTGGGGGCAAGCATGGCTGACATGCGTTTGCCTTCCATACTGGCACCCCGCTCCACCTTGGCCACATCGGCAAGGCGCTCCAGCACCTGGTCGAGGACTTTCTTGCCTTCCTGCAAATGCTGCATTTCCCGGCCACGGAATTGCACCAGAATGAGGACTTTGTCTTTGTTCTCGAGGAACTTGCGGGCGGCGTTGACCTTCACCTCCACATCGTGATCGCCGGTCTTGGGCCGCACGCGCACTTCCTTGAGCTTTTGCTGATGCACTTTCGAGCGGTTCGCTTTGCGCGACTGCTCGTAGCGGAACTTCCCATAGTCGAGGATCTTGCAAACCGGTGGGCGCTCGTTGGGAGCCACCTCCACCAGATCCAGTCCGGCTTCGCGGGCCATGTCCATGGCTTGCGAGGTGGGGACTACCCCGATGGGCTCGCTTTCCGCACCAATCAGGCGAATGGGGCTGATACGAATCTGGTCATTGACGCGATGGCCCCTGTCTTGCGGGGCTGGCACGCTGCGGTCAAATGGTGGACGAATAATCCCGCCTCCTTTTTGGAAACTGCATTTTGGCCACCTGGCAAGATCAAGGTAGGGAACCCAACCTGCCAACCATGACAATTTGAGAGTGCCATGGCGCCATCCGGGCCGGAAGTCAACGGATCGCAACTGTATGGTACTTGGCAGCTTGCGTCAAGGAAAGAGAGACCAAGCGATCCCGGACAACTTTTTGGCCCTTTTTTGGCCCGGGCGATCTGTTTTCGATAAAAATTCCGAAGAATCGACCCCAAAAATGCCTAAAAACAGGAGACGCAGGCAATTCGGGCGGCTTTTGTAAAGTTTGCCAGCAAAGTTTTCAGTTTTATGGAATTATTACCGGCCTGGGCTTGACCCATCCCGCAACTCCAGGCAATAGTGTGACCGTCTTCACGCAAGTTCCGAAAACCCGCTGGGGCACGCACCCCTGGCGGGTTTCTTTATTCCCCCCCCAATAAAATCCTTCTGGATGGCCACTCTGGCCCATCAACAACGAAATTTTGTCGGCATTCAAACCTTGCGGAAAATTCAGAAAAACTCTTTCCCCATACGGGGCCTCAGGTTGCGTGATTAACCGACATTTTCTCCCACGCTGGTCTTCCGTTCAAGCCACCTCCGAGGTAGAATCACTCTCACAACCCGGAGAACCGGCCATGTTGATTCTGGACCCCCCACAATCTGTGTTGGACGAACTGCATCAGCGCTGGTTCCCAGGGTCCACGGATGGAGCTGTGGCCCATCTTGTCCACCTCCTCGAGTCAGCAAGTCCTTTGCTGGTCAGTGGTTACTTCAGCAAAATGCCCCCTCAGGGCTGCCTGGCGACCCAGATAGCCTGGCACCACCCAAAAACAGCCCATCTCGCCCAAGATTCCGGAATCGTCTGGCTCGACAGGGTTGCCAATCTTTCCCCCGTTACCTCAACGGTGCTCACTTTTTGGGATGCCCGCGGTGCCAACGACCTGGCCTACCGCCACTTCCTGCTCGACGAATTCCGCGCTGAGCGGCACCGGCGACAGCAGGGAAGACCCACTCTTCGGGCAGCCTTTCAGGGGACGACGGTGTGCTGACCCGGCTCCTCGAGCCTGAGGTGATGGACGACCCCGCCGAGGCCGCTGAATACGATGCCATGGATCATCGTGAGGTCAATTCCCGGTTTGTGGCCGACTTGCTGCATTTTTGTCCGGGCTGCCACGGCCCGGTTCTCGATCTGGGGGCTGGCACGGGCCTGATTCCCCTGTTGCTGGAAAAAGCCTTGCCAGGTAGCTGCGTAGTGGCAGTGGACGCAGCCCAGTCGATGCTGCGTCTGGCCTGTGCCCATGCCCGTAGCCAAAAGGCCTTCCCGGATTTCTTGCGTGCCAGAGCCCAGTCTCTTCCCTGCGCTGACGGGGCATTTAGCCTGGTCGTCTCCAACAGCCTGATCCACCATGTGCCAGACCCCTGGTCAGTCTTGTCCGAGGCCTGGCGGGCCCTCGCACCGGGGGGCTGGATTTTCATGCGCGACCTGGCCCGCCCCGACGACCTGGGAGAACTGGAAAACCTGGTAGCCTTGCATGCGACTGGCGAATCCGCTACTGCCAGGCGTCTGTTCGCCGACAGTCTCCATGCCGCCCTGACGCTCGACGAAGTGCGGGCGAGTGTGGCCAGGCTGGGTGCCCCACCCGCAACGGTGTGGGCCAACTCTGACAGGCACTGGACCTGGTGCTGCCGCAAACCTTGGCTTCAGGGGGTCCACTGATGGCCATTCCCGGGGCCTCGCTGGTGGTATCCACCCTGCCCTTTTTCCGTATGGCATGGCGATCCACCCAGGCTTTGGGTGGTGTGGCACGCCAGCCTGCCTGGCTGGCGACACCTCTGGAATCAGCCTTGGTAAAAGCCATGCCCCTGGCCCTGGTAGCAGGTGCGGCAATTGGTGTGGTGATCTGGATCCATGTGCGTGACGCTTTGGTGCGGGTGGCGGGTCCAGGGGCCGCCATGTACCTGCCACAGGGTCTGGCCCTGGCGGTGGTGCTGGAGCTGGCCCCCCTCACCGCCGGCTTGATGGCGGCGGGGAGATCGGGTGCCAATTTGGCCGCGGAATTGGCTGCCATGCGGGTGAGCGAGCAGCTGGACGCCTTGAGTGTGCTGGGGCAGGAGCCAGAGCGGGTGCTGGTGGCACCGCGACTGGCGGCGCAAATGCTGGCGCTGCCGCTCCTGACCGGAGTAATCGCCCTGGGGGCATTGGGTGCGGCCGGATTGGCCGAATCTCTTTCAGGCGGCCTCACCCTGACGCGTTTCTGGGACGAGGCCTGGCGGGTGGTACACCTGCGGGACTTGCTACCCGCCCTGGGCAAGACTGTGATTTTTGGCTGGCTGGTGGCACTGTTCGCCTGCTATCATGGCACCCATGCCGGAGAGGGCACCGAAGGCGTGGGCCGGGCGGCGACGCGCGGCGTGGTGAGTGGCATCCTGGCGGTGCTACTCGCCAATGTGTTTTTGGTGCGTTTGATTCAGGCAGTTTTTCCTGGCTAAGCCCCCGTAGCTCAACTGGATAGAGCAACAGATTTCTACTCTGTAGGTTACAGGTTCAAGTCCTGTCGGGGGTATTCTTCCAGTTTGTCGATTTGCTGGACCCTGTTTGCCAGGATCGGCCCGAAGGTGAAATCGGGTGTTTCGAAAGCCCGACAGACGCGGCTTCGATTCCGGTTTTTCCTGGATGCGCTCCGGCTTGATATGACCGGGGCATCTGCTATATGTTGTGGGCATGGGCATTGAGCGGGGCTGGGTGACTATGGCAGACGACCCTTGCATTCCATGCGATCTGACTTCTGCCCCCGATCAGGTGATGGCTCGGCTCACCACCCTTCTTGCTGTGGCCCAGAAACAGTGGGGCCGGGTTTTCCCGCTGCCAGTGGTCACTTACGATTTGCGTGGCCGGTCCGCTGGTCAGGCCCGCTGCCGGGACAACCGGATTCGCATCAATCGGGTTTTGATGACGGAGAATCTCGACCATTTTGTCCAGCAAACCGTGGGGCACGAGCTGGCCCATCTGGTTTGCTGGCATGTTCATGGTATGCGAGTGCGCGCCCATGGCCCCGAATGGCGGCAAATCATGGGCGTATTTGGTCTGCCCGCCGATCGCTGCCATTCCTACGACACAGCCAGAAGTGCCGCCCGCAAACCTTTGCAAACCTTCCCTTACCGCTGCCGCTGCCGGGTGCGCCAAATGACCATCATTCGTCACCGGCGCATGATCAAGGCGCCCGGATACTACAAGTGCACCGTTTGTAAAGAAATCCTGCGCCCCTCCACCTGAGTCTGAACACCCCCTCCCTTGCGCACCCCGGATGGGGATGTGAGAATCGGAGGTAGTGGCCCTCACCTGTTGCTCTCCCTCCCTGACCGTATGAGAAAACCGATGAACCGTTTCACCCGCGCGCTGGCAGCCTTGCTGGGTTGCGCAATCGCCTCCAGCCTCACCCAGGCCGCCGAGCCCATCACCCATTCCTTTCTGGCCACCGGTGGCCAGACTTACATCACTGGCGCCGATGGAAAAACCGTTTGGAACCTGCCTGAATCCACCCGGGATGGCTGGGTGCTGGAGAATGGCAACCTGCTGCTGGCTATGTCGAAGGGGCCCAAATTTCCTGGTGGCGGCGTCCGCGAAATTGACAAGGCCGGCACTGTGCTGTTCGAGTTCATGGGCACGCAGTCTGAGGTGAACACCGTGCAGGCACTCCCCGGCGGCAGGGTTCTCCTGGGTGAAGCTGGGCCCAGGCCCCGCCTGGTGGAGGTCGACCGCACCGGCAAAGTGGTCGTCGAGGTGGCCCTGCAGGCTCAGACCAAGGATCATCACCTGCAAACCCGCATGTCGCGCAAATTGGCCAACGGCAACTACCTGGTGCCGCAACTCCTCGACCGCGTGGTGCGGGAATACACCCCCGAAGGGAAGATTGTCTGGGAAGTGAAAACGCCCCACATGCCTTTCACAGCCATCCGGTTGCCAGATGGCAACACCCTCATCGGCTGCACATTGGGCGACCTGGTGATCGAAGTCGATCCGGCCGGCAAAGAGGTGTGGCGCGTGACCAACGACGACCTGCCTGGCCGTCCCATCAACGATGCCTGTGGCGTGCAGCGGCTGAAGAGCGGCAACACCGTCATCACCAGCCACCACAATTCGGCGGGCCAGACCAAGCTCACCGAGGTGACACGCGACAAGAAGATTGCGTGGAAGCACACCGACGACCGCAAATCGGGAATCCACCACTTCCAGATCCTCGACACCAACGGAGCCAGCGAGGGCTTCAGCCCGCTGAAGTGATTTTTTCCGCTCTGCTGCCCGAGTCAATTGGCCCGGCCAGCGGGGTCTGTCGGGTCCGGGTGATTGGCGGGTTCCTCGCCAACCACCAACTCTTCCCACTGGGCCACCACGGCACCATCCCCTGTCCTGCCCAGGGAATCTGGCAGGCGCACGCTGGCCGGTTGCAGTAGTGCCGGGGGCGGGGTGCGGGGGCGGGGTGCGGGGCCGGGTGCACCAGTTCATGAGTGCCTGGTTTTTTCGATGATCGGCCCCCATGTCAACGGGCTGCCGGATCACTTCCTGAGCCGGAGCTTGGCGATTGCGGATCAATTCCGAAAAATCCTTGATGGCCCGGCTGTTTAGCGCGCAGCCTTCCCCCAGCATCAACCGGAGCCGTGACAGCCTTCCCTCGGCCCGGATTTGTCGCAGGTTGGCCGCGGCCGGACTGTGCAGCAATTTCTCCAGGATGGACACCTCTCCGACTGAAGTGGATGAATCGGAGTCGTTGGCGCGGTTCATCTGAATCCGCCATTTTGCGAGGGGCTTTTGGCTCGAAAGGTTGAGCCGCTCCAGTCCGGCCAGCAGGCTTTTAGACGCCAGGCTGAATAAACCTTCGCCAGTCAAACCGGTGTTTCTCAGGTCAAGAATCCGCAGGCATGGCAGAGCCTTGGTGCTGGCCAGCAGCATTGCCCCGGTATCCCCCAGAGGGTTGCTGCCCAGTGACAGTTGGCCCAGACGCTCAAACGGGCCACATTCCAGCAGGGAAGTCAGGTCAGCGCCCCCCATCCTGCAAGCGGTCAGGTCGAGACTTTCCAGAGCCCTTCGCAAGCCGGCCACCACACTGGAAAAATTGTTCAGCTCCGGGTTTTTGGCCAGGTTCAGTAAGGCCAGTTCGGATAACCAACCGGCATCGCGCAGCAAATCGAGCAACCATTGGCTGACTCCACACTCTGGCAGGAAACAGGGTTGTTTCCGGTTTCCCCAGCCAATGGCTGGGTCGTTTCCAGGCGGCAAGACCCGCTGCCCGGATGGCATCCCCCCCCCTCCAATTCGCCCGGCCTTGCTTTTTTTCCCCAAAAAAACCGGGCAGAAGCGCATCTTTGAGGCGATTTGTCCCCCTTTGAAATGCGGCGCCGGGAATTCTCCCGCCGGTTTCGGGCCTCCTGCTGATTTCGATAAATTGGTAAGGTTTCTCTGAGGGCTCCCGGAATGGGTGGGTCCCGAACGGGTTTTGTGCCGGAAAAGTGGAAAAATGTCGTGGAAGGGCCATCGATGTCAGTAAACAAGGGCGAACAGAGCGGCAAAACCTGGGGCGGGCGCTTCGCCGAGGCCACCAATGAGTTGGTGGTGAAATACACCGAGAGCATCTCGTTCGACAGTCGCCTGGCCCGGCACGACATTCTGGGCAGTCAGGCGCAGGCGCGGATGTTGGGAAAAGTGGGGCTGGTCAGCCCTGAAGAGGCTGTCGCCCTGGTGGCGGCCCTTGATGACATTGGCGACGAGATCAGCCAGGGAAAGATGGTTTTTCGCCTGGAGCTGGAAGATATTCATACCCACATCGAGCAGGCACTGATTGCCCGCCTGGGCGACACGGGCCGCAAACTGCACACGGGCCGCAGCCGCAACGATCAGGTGGCCACCACCATGAAGCTGTGGACCCGCGACGCCCTCGACGGCGTGGCCGGTCTGGTGCGTGATCTGCAGCGGGCTTTTCTGGAATCAGCGGAACGGGAAGAGGGGGTGATCATCCCCGGTTACACCCATTTGCAACGGGCCCAGCCGGTGCTGGCGGCGCATTACTTCCTTGCCTATGTGGAAAAGCTGGAACGGGACCATAGCCGGCTGTTGGACTGCCGGGCCCGCCTGAACAAGCTGCCGCTTGGCTCGGGTGCCCTGGCGGGCTCCAGTTTGCCGCTGGACCGCGACTTTGTGGCCCGCGAACTAGGCTTCGACGGGGTGGCCGCCAATAGCCTGGATGTTTCCAGCGATCGTGACTTTTTGGTCGAGTTCGTCAGCTGCCTGGCCCTGACCTCAATCCACCTGGGCGGCTGGGCCGAAGAGTGGGTGATCTGGTCCACCACCGAGTTCGGCTTCTTGCGGCTGCCTGACTCTTTCTGCACCGGAAGTAGCCTGATGCCCCAGAAAAAGAACCCCGATGTTCTGGAATTGATGCGTGGGAGGACCGCGCGGGTGGTGGCGGACTTGCAGAGGTTGCTGATTTTGCTCAAGGGTCTGCCGCTGGCATACAACCGCGACCTGCAGGAAGACAAAGAAGCGGTTTTTGATGCAGTTGATACCGTCTCCCGCTCGTTGGAAGTTGCAGGGGCCCTCGTTTCGCGCACGCGCCTCAATCGTGAGCGTATTGAGCGGAGGCTCGACGAGGGGTTCCTCGATGCCACCACCCTGCTGGAGCATCTGGTGCGTCTCGGCATGCCCATGCGCACCGCGCATGAGTGTGTGGGTCAGCTGGTTCGGCTCTGTGAGGAGCGGGGCTGCAAGCTGAGCGAATTGCCCGCCGAGGGTTATGAGCAGGTGGTACCCGGGCTGGCGCCGGGTGTCTACGATCAAGTGGGTGTGGCGCGCGCTGTGCAGGCGTTCGTCACGGTGGGTTCGACGGGCCCGGAACGGGTTCGCGAACAGGTGGCCGTCTGGCGGGAAAGGCTGTCGCCCTCCGCCTGAGCCGGCCACCCCAAACGGGGCAGGAGGCAGGCGGACAAGCATGGATCATTTTCAGTATCAGGGTGGCGAGTTGCACGCCGAGGGTGTGCCAGTCGAACTTCTGGCCGAACAGTTCGGCACGCCTTTGTATGTCTACAGCCAGGCGACCCTGCTTCGGCATCTGGGGCAAATCCAGGAGGCGTTCGCCGAGGCGAACCCCCTGATCTGTTATTCGGTGAAGAGCAACGGCAACCTGGCGCTCTGCCGGCTGATGGCGCGGCATGGCTCCGGTTTTGATGTTACCAGCGCCGGCGAGCTGCACCGGGCGGTGCTGGCTGGCGCACCGGGCCGCAAAATCGTTTTCGCCGGCGTGGGAAAATCCCGGGAAGAGCTGGTGCGGGCCCTGCAAGTGGGGGTGTTCCTCTTCAATGTGGAGAGTGAGGAAGAGCTGCACTTCCTGGGAGATGTGGCCCGCGAACTGGACCTGCCTGCCTCGGTGGCACTGCGGGTGAACCCGGACCTGCCCCCAAAGACCCACGCTCGCACCGACACCAGCGTGAAGGGCGTGAAGTTTGGCCTCGATATCGAGACCGTGCTGGATGTTGCCCGTGGCGTGCTGGGCCACGCACATTTGCGGGTGATTGGCCTGCACATGCATCTCGGCTCCCCGATACTTTCCGCCGAGCCTTATCGGCAGGGGGCGGCCAAGGCAGAAATGCTGGTGGGCGAACTGCGCCGCATGGGCCACCCTATCGATGTGCTCAACATGGGTGGTGGTTTTGGTATCCACTATCGCAAGCAGGAAGCCCTCCCCGCCCATGCTTTCGCGGCCGAGATCCTGCCTGTCGTCAAGCGGCTGGGGTGCCGGCTGGTACTGGAACCGGGACGCTTCATCGTGGGCAACGCTGGCATCCTGGTGAGCCGGGTGCTGTACCGCAAGGAGTCTGGCGGCAAACGGTTCATCATCCAGGATGCCGCCATGAACGACCTGATCCGTCCCTCTTTGTACGATGCCTTCCACCGGATCTGGCCGGTGAAGCTCCCGGCCGGGGCAACCAGTCCTCCCGAGGACTATGAGGCCGATATTCCCGGAACTGTCGCCGTGGATGTGGTGGGGCCCGTTTGCGAATCGGGTGACTTCCTGGCCCGGCAACGGGCGTTGCCGCCCTTGCTGCAGGGGGACCTGCTGGCGGTGTTCTCGGCGGGGGCCTACGGCATGGCCATGGCCAGCAACTACAACTCGCGGCCACGCGCCGCCGAGGTGCTGGTGGACGGCTCGGCTTTCCGCCTGATCCGTCGCCGGGAAACGCTGCATGATCTGGTGGCGCCAGAGCTGGATGCCATGGCGGGCTGGTGATGATTTTCGGGTCATGGCGCGGCCCCTGAAGCCGCGCCAGACGAATCGTTGGCAAGAGCAACAGGGTTGAAAACAGGGGCGCGGGCCCGGCAGGAACAGGGGGACGGCATATGGGTCGTCGCATGCGCATGGGTGGGATGGTTTCGTGGGCGGCCCTGGCGGCCCTGGAGGCCGTGCTGGCACAGCAGCCGCCACGCCTGCTGGCGCTGCAACCGCCCGCGCCAGGCGGTGCCCCCAAGGCCGCCGGAGCGACTGATGAACCCGCCGAGCGGCCCCGCGAAGGGCTGCGCCGCATGTTCAACGAGGCCCGCTCGCTGTCTGAGCTGTGGGACAACCTGGAGTACGAGCGCGAGGTGGGTGCCCACGACAATGTGCTGTTGTATGTCGACCGGATCAACACCCTGCTTGCTTCCATGGATCCGGCCACGCGTCAGCGGGAGCTGGATGTCCTGCTGAAAACCGCCGATTTCACCAAACTGCAAAGCCTGCAAGGCTTGCCGGTTGTGGTGCTGGATTCGGGTGATCCTGATCTGTCAAAAAAACTGCGCAAAGGGCTCGACACTTTCGCCGCCACCTTGCAGGACCATCTGCGCGCCCAGCAATCACCCGAAAAGTTGCAGGAGTTCACCGACCGCCTGCTCGAAGGGCCCACGGCCTTCAAGGCAGTCATGAAAGAACTGTCCAACAAGGGTGGTTTTGCGGTCAAGCCGTTGCTGGATCTGGGCCGCCGCACCACTGACGAGACCCAGGCCCGGGATGTGACCCGCGCCCTGCTGGAGCTGCCGCCCGCCAGTCTGCCCGGCCTGATTGGTGCCCTCGATGTACCCGACCGCGATTGGCAGCGACGGGTGGCCCGGGTTATTGCCTTTCGCGCCGAGATTGGCGATGACATGAAATCCGCCCTGCCAGCCCTGGAGCTGCTGCTGGCAGACGACGGCCTGCCGGTAGACACCCGGATCGGGGTGACCGCCGTGGTTGCCAACCTCCGCAAGACGCATGGCAAGAACCTGCCCCCGGCGGCCGACATGCTGGCTGACACGGCCCTACGGCTTTATCGTCACCAGGTGCCTCTGGAGAAAGATTCCCACCTGCAGATCTTCCACTGGCAAAAAGGCAAGGGGCTGGTTCCCGGGGCCGTGGATGGTGCCACCACCCCCGTGGTGAGCCCTGCCGAAGCCGAGCAGTACTGGGGTATGCGGGCAGCCCGGAAGGCCCTGGAAATCCAGTCTGGCTCCCGCCAGGCCCGTCATGCCTTGCTGGGCCTGTGGCTGGAGAATGAAGCGGCCCGGCAAAAGGCCAGCGGCAAGCCATTCCAGTTGCTGGCGGTATCCCAGCCGGCCCTGCTGGAACTGCTCACCGGGCAGGATTCACCCATGCTGGTGGAACTGCTCCGCGAAGCGCTGACGAACGACCGCCAGGCGGTGGCCCTGGGCTTGCTGGAGGCCCTGGCTTCACGGGGTGACGAAATGGCCGGTCTGGAGCGGGGCAACACCATCTCGGCCTATGAGATGGCCCTCGAATCGGGTGAGCCCCGCCTGCGACTGGCCGCTGCGATGGCCATTGCCCGCTTGCCCAAGCCCCCTTCGGCACGCGTGGCGGCCCGGGTGGTGCATGTGCTGGCTGGCTTCCTCACGCAAGGCAAGCCCCAAGATGGCCAGGTGCGGGCGCGGGTGCTGATGAGCATGGATTCACCCGATCTTCTCGACGAGTTGAGCCACTCGCTGGTGGCGGCCCGCTACCAGGTGGATGGCGCCGTGACCGCCCGCGAGACCATGCAGCGGCTGCTACGCGGGCCCGATCACGACCTGCTGGTGGTGGACGGGAACATTGCCGACATCGACCTGAATCATTTACTGGCGCAGATGGGGGCAGAAGGGCCCCTCAGCCGGATGCCGGTGCTGGTGATCGCCATGCCCAGCCCGCGCCAGCATTCATGCCTGAGCGTGCGCTTCCAGGATCTGGAGGCCCGGCGGGTGGCTATCGAGCAGGAGCTGCGCCAGTACCACATTGAGCAAAAGGCGAAAAACACGCGCCAGCAGGCGGAGTTGGCCGAACTCGACGCCTTGTACGAAACGATTCGCAAGCGGAACAAGGGCACGCTCGATGCTGGCAGCAAGGAGAACTACGACACCAGCCGTGAGCAGATACTTGAGCGCCAGAAGGACGAGGACAAGGCCTTCCAGATCCGTTTTCTGCCCCAGTTTCAGTTGGAGGGGGAGCTGGCCACCGTGCGCCGGGGCCTGACGGCTGTGCAGACCGATTTTGTCATCGCCAGCCGCGAGCGCGAAGACAAGCTGACCCGTCACCTGGCCCCGGACAAGCGGGTCCATGTCATCCGGCCCGGTGCCCTGGGCAAACCGGGTGCGGCCGTGCGCACCATCTCGGCCACCCTGAACGAGACCCGGCAAATACCGCTTGGCCCCCAGGAGCAGATCCTGCTGGCCAATCAGGCGGCGGAACTGCTCGCTGGCATGGCTTCGGGCCGTATCCACGGCTACGACATCCGTCCCGCCGGCAAGGCCATGGAGGTGGCTTTGGGTGGCGATATTCTCACGCCGCCAAGCCGGATCGCCATCACCCAGGCCATCGCCTCCCTGCCGGGTGGCAGCGCCCAGGCCCGCCTGATGGGCATGGCCGCCGACCCGGCCCGCCCCGCCCCCGAACGCTTTGCGGCCGCCGAAGCTCTGGCCCGCCATGTGCAACGCAACGGACGCCTGACCACCAATGCCCAGGTGAAGGCGCTGGAAGACTCTTTGCCAGAAATCCAGGACCCGCAAGTGCGCGCCAGGGTTTCCGGTGCCCTCACCATGCTCTCCCGGCCGGGTGGGGACAAAAAGCTGCTCGACTATAAACCCCGGGTGGCAGAACCCCGGGCGGCTGAACCCCAGGGGGAAAAGCCTCCCGGAGAAGGCGAGCAAAAGCCACCCGCTGAAAAGGCTCCTCCTGAAAATCCCCAGCCATGAGTGGCGAGGCCATTCCCCGATTGCCTGCCCGCCTGGTCGACAGCAACAAGGGCAGCCACGGCAAAGGTTTGCTCATCGCCGGCGGCCCTGGCATGACCGGGGCCGCCATCCTGGCCGGCACTGCCATGCTTCGCTCTGGAGCGGGTTTGGTGACGGTGGCAATGCCGCGCCCATCGCAAACGATTATCGCTCTGGGCAACCCCTGCTATATGACCGTTCCACTGCCAGAAGATGCCGAAACGGGCATGCTGTCGCAGGCTGCCCTGGGCCCGGCACTGTCCCTGGCGCTGGCGCGGGATGTGGTGGCGGTGGGTCCGGGTTGCGGCACATCGGCAATTCTGGCGCGCCTGGTGCTGCTGTTGCTGGAGCGTTTTGCCGGGCCGATGGTGCTGGATGCCGACGCGCTGAACAGTCTCGGGGCAGTCCCCAGTCTGCCGCCCCGTTCCCTGCCCCCGGTTCTCACGCCCCACCCGGGTGAATTTGCCCGCCTCAGCGGCCTGACCATCGCCCAGGTGCAAGCCGACCGCCAAAGCCACGCCCGCACCCTGGCCCACAAGCTGGGGGCTGTGGTGTTGCTGAAGGGGCATGGCACGGTCGTCACCGATGGTGAACGGCTAACGGTGAACACCACCGGCAACCCGGGCATGGCACGGGGCGGATCGGGCGATGTGCTCACCGGACTGATCACCGCATTGTTGTGCCAGGGCATGCACCCCTACGAGGCGGCGGTGCTGGGTGCCCATACCCATGGCCTGGCCGGCGACCTGGCCCGGGACCGCCTGGGGGAAGTCGGCATGATCGCCACCGATCTGGTGGACTGCCTGCCAGCGGCCTTCCGGTCGCTGGCTTCCGGGTGAGGACACCCAGAGTGCCTTTCCGTTGACCACCTTGCCTGCCATCCCGTCATCGTCTTCCCACTCTGCCCGGGAGGTTCATTTGCCAAACCGGGCAAGGGCCTCGCGGCGGAACGCCTCCTGGCTGGAGCCGCCCGCACCGGGGAAACCATCGTGCTGGACCAGCCAGATCAGGATCAGCCCCGCCTGGGTGTCGTGGTACGAGTTGGTCGAAAAGGCTCCGCCATGGCCGATCTGCTTGCCGCCGGTTGAGAACCCAAAGCCATAACTGGTGGACAGATCCGACCGTGTCTGGCGGCTGGTCATTTGCCTGACTGCGGCCTCGGACAGCAACCGGCGCCCGTCAAGTTGCCCACCGCCGGCAACCATCCGGTAAAACCGGGCCAGATCGGCGGCCGACGAGAACAGGCCACCCGCCGGCATCGACTGGCGATTGACCCTGTCTGATAACGGATACTGGAGCTGGCCAACAGTAGTTTCTTCCAGGCCCATTTTGCCTGGCCCTGGCCGGTATGATTTGGCGATCCGCGCGGTCTGGTCCTGGTCGGGCCAGAAGGTTGTGTCGCTCATGCCCAGCGGTTTGAGCAGACGCTCGTCCAGAAAACGCTCAAAGCTCAGCCCGCTGACCACCTCGATGATCCGCCCCGCTATGTTGATCCCGGCGTTGCTGTACTGGTACCGGCTATCGGGCTCGAAATCGAGCGGTGTCATGGCATAGGTGCGTACCCTGTCGGCCAGGGACAGGCGATCCAGCGTCGGCTGCTCCAGAGCAGACCGGAAAGGCAGGCCGCTGGTGTGCGACAGCACATTGGCCACCGTGATGGGGTGGGACGGTTTTTTCAGCAACACATGCCCACCATCTTTTTCCACCACGACCATCTGGCCACGGAATTCGGGCAGGTATTTCTCCACAGGGTCCTCGACCTTCACTTTGCCATCATCCACCAGGAGCATCAGGGCCGCGGCGGTGATGGGCTTGGACTGGGAGGCGATCCAGAACAGGGAATCGGCCCGCATCGGCTTTTTTTTGCTGATGTCAGCAAAGCCCGCCGCGCCCAGGGTCAGCACCCGTTCCTTGTTGGCTACCAGATAGACCGCGCCGGCCAATTCCTGCCGGTCGATAAAGGGTTGCAAGGTCTTGAAAGGCAATTGCCCGCCCGCCGGCTCACCGGTGGACACTCCCTGAAAAACCGCCGCACCACCCAGGAAAGGCGCCATGGGCGCAACCAGCGGCATCCCCAGGGTGCCCAGCGCGACGAAAACCAGCAAAGCTGATGCAGGCATCTGGCAAAACCCTTTCAGTGGAAAAAAATGATGGCTTCAGATGCCGGTCCCACCAGCCGTCCGGGCATTCAGGCAGCAATCTTAACAGGGATAACGCCGGGCTGCATAAAATCACCCCGACCAAAGAAACCCCTGCCCGCCCGGGAGACAGGGGCCACCCTTTTCAACCCCAGGCAAGAACTTCCGGGGGTAGTGCCCAAGGCCCAGAACCCCGCCCATCACTTCAACCCGTCCTGGCACTCACTGGGCATACCGGGCCAAAACCAGCGGGGAAGAAAAAAATGGCGAATTCCGATAAAATATTTCAACCAATCTGAACTATTTTATCGATTTTTTATGACACTTCTTGCTGCCTTAGTATTTACTGCAGCACTATTTAGATAACAGAAATGGCACCTGATCAATGGATTTCAGTACGCTTTTTCTGGTTTTTATGAAGGGATTTAACAAAAACACCACACTATTCATCCAAATGGCAGGCAAAAAAACCTGACAAGATATCTTTGAATTACTTGGCAAGTGCGCTTGAATACCAATACAGCCCAATTGATACATAAAATCCCGAAGGTCGACGCACTTGACTATCATACAGCGCATGAAATACTCCAATTGCCGCATTGATTGTACTTGACACTGAATTTATTTTCTCTTTCCATCGCTATTAAATTATTTTCGATGTTATTTAACTGCTAATTATTGCGCTGGATTTTTTGGGTGTCGTGAATGGTTGGGATTTTTTCTGGCCAAGGCGCCGGATGGTGAAGGAGGTGGCAGTTTGAACCAATTGCAATGCCCACACTGTAAATCCAACCGCATCCGGCAGGCGGCGCCCCATGCCGGGGATTGGCTTTTCCGCCTTGTCCTGAAGGGCACGGTGCGGTGCAACAGTTGCAATCTCCGCTTCCGCAGATGGTTCAGGCCCACCTACTATATATAAGATGCCAGGCATCACTCCACGCCGGCACTGGTTGACAAGAATCGGCTTCCCCCTGCTGATGCGGATTCTCCTGGGGAATAGTGGCAACAGGGCCGGTTCCCGCAGATCGGTGCCGCTTTCTGGATCTGTGGCTGCGTTGTCTTGCCCTTTGGTGGGGAAGATCTGGCAGGGTCGCCTGTATATGCAGCAAGGCCAATAGCCACACCTTGGACCGGTGTATTGGGCGGGCAGATAGCCTACGGCTGGGTTTGGCGAAAGGGGCGCCGGGGCATTCGCGACGAGGAATCACCCACAAGCGTCATCGGCCTTTCGCAGGGAATGCCCTTCTCATCGTTACCGCGCCAGGTGGCCCAGCAGGCTGGATCGGATGACTGGGGTAACTGACCCTGCCCGGGGCCTGATCACCACACCAATCAGATGGATTCCCTGTAGACTGCCGGCCTGGCGTTAGTTTCCGGGGGCGGTGGGTGCGGGTGGATCGGGCTTGGGATCCGAGGGTGCGTCCAGATGTTCTAGCAGGATGCGTCGCACCTCAGACACACCGGGATTGTCCTGGTGCACCCGGGTGTGCTCGGCGGGGTAGACCAGTTCACTCACCGCGCCGGCCAGCCGGGCGCTTTCAAGTTCCACCACGCCGTCTGTCCGTATGCCCGGCGGCAGGTCGTGGAGCCAGTGTTCCAGAGAGATCAAACTGCTTTTTTCTTCCAGCGCTCCAGCGATGGTGTGAAAAGGCACCCTGGGTGGACCACAGGCCTTGATGGCGCGCAGGCCAGGTGAACCGGGGCGCAAGGCCATGACGCTGTTGGTGGCGCTGGCCTCCAGATCAAAGGCTTTGGGATTGTCGCGCAACACCTCCAGGCACAGCTTGCGCAAACCGGAGGGTGTCGAGGCAAAAGTCGCCCCGAGTTGTCCCAGAAAAGTATTGCCAATCGGGCTGCCCGCATGGGGAGTGGCCAGAAAAATCACACGGCTCACCTCAGGGATTTTCTTGAAGAAAAAGATGCCCCGCACCATTTCCCGGGTGGTTGCGCTCAGTTTCAGGGAATCAAAATTGGCGTGGCTGAACTCCCGCCAGACAGCCTCGCCACTGTCGACGGCCTGTAGCCGCGAGAGTAGCCCACCCATGCTGTGGCCCACCAGAACCATCCGATCCATCGCCAGGTCTTCATGATTCGCATCCAGCATATCGCGCGTGGCGCGCAGCGATGATCGCAGTTCGCTCGCCGAGACAACAATGGGTTGCGATGACGGGTAGAAAAATGTCCAGAACTGGTATTTGTCGCGCAGCACCGGGTCGGCCCGCAGGTCGTTCACCAACATCGCCCAGGTCACGGGCGAACTCAGCAAGCCATGCACCAGCACCACCGGAATCTTGCCTGCACGGTATGGCTCCAGCAGGAACAGACCGCGTTTTTTGTCGGCCAGATCGCCCTTGAAGAAAGCCTTTTCCGACAATTTTTCCAGGCCGCTGTCCACCAGCGAGGCCGCCAAAGGCGTGGTGAAATCAGCCGCCAGGGGGACCGCCTGCCCGGCGATATCCACTGTTTCCAGCCGGTGTGGGTCTACCAGCCGCAACTCGAGACGGGTCCAGTCGGGCACTTCCGCCAGCCTGGCTGGAATCACCAGATGCGCCGAGACTGGCACTTTCAGCCCATCCAGATAGATCGACTTGCTGCCATCGGCGACGGGCCGAAGGTGAGCCAGCAGGGGCACGCCCAGCCCGGGGCGATCGTGCTTGCAGTCGAGCCCCACCACCCGCAGTTCGCCGGCTGGAGTCAGCTTGCCAAACTCCTGAAGGGGCAATGGAATTCCCACATCGACAATCTCCAGACTACCATTTTCGCTGGGTCGGGTAGCTGAGGGGCCCTTCAGGGTCAGGGTGCCGCCGGGGACCAGCTTACCCCGGTTGCGGGCCAGCCGGGTCAGCTCCAGACAGGCATTGTTGTGCATGTCCATGGCCAGATCCACAGTTCGCAACGACCCAACCATCCGGGAAGACTGGTCTTCGGGCTCCCGCAGCAGGCCGGCCATCGCATGGGCGGAATAAGCGGCACAGCGGGCGTAGAACAGGGCCTGCAAGTCCTGCCATCGATCCGGATGCAGGGTAACCCCTGGGGTGCTGCCTTTGGCCAGATGGTGATACATCTCCGCCAGAGTCAGCAGGTGGCTGACCCGCTTGTCAGGTGACTGGTTCTCCTCGGCCAGCATGCGGGTGGATAGCTCGCGGCAGGCTGCCTCGGGCGAGCGGTGCCACAACTCATCCAGTTTTTCAGTGCGGAGGTTCTCCTGGGCCTGGGTGGAGAGCTTGCCGCTGGCAAAATCATGGGGCAACCCCGCCAGCAAGGCGGCAGGGCCCACCTCCTCCAGCCGCAGCGACAGACACCCTCCCACACCCGCCAGAAGCAGGGCCAGGAAAATCAGTGGCGGCCAGCGCCTTGGTGCATGAAAGTTGATCACTCCGGCCTGTTAACCAGAGTGCCGGCAAAAAACAAGAGCGGGTGGGAATTTTGCGGCGGCGTAGAACTACCACCGGAAACCGGCCGGCTTCGCCTCCGCGTTGATCGGTCTGGAATTGCCCGGACCCGACCTGTTGGCCCGTGCCTCTACTGCTGCGGTTTAAGGAATTCAGCCAGATCAGCCAGCTTGTCGGTTCCCAGGCGGTGCACCCCAGCATCCCGCTGGGCCTGCCAGCCTGGAGCGTTGTCGGGTGCGCCCCAAAAGCGCAACTGTTTCCCCTCGGCCTGGGCCTGCCGCACCATTTCGCGCATCTTTTCCTGATCAGCCTTGGGAATAAGCCCATTGCCCCGCCATCTGAACTGACCACTCCATGCATCCGAAATCCAGGGGATTGCCTCGGGGTCGGTCTTTTTCCCCAGATCAGCCAACCGGCCATCTACGCTGGCCAACCGCGGCTCGGCTTCGAGGATCGCTTTCCTCGGCACCGATCCCGAAACCACCACCCACACCGGCCCATTGATGCGTTTACCCTTCTCCCACCGGCAAAACAGGCCGGGACGGGCCTCGAGGCGGATTCGCAACAGCTCCCAGGTCTTTTCCGGATCGTTCTTGATGTCCACCAATAGCCACAACGGCTTGCCATCGGGGCGCAACTTGCCAGCCCTTGCCGCCGCCAGCTTCTCCAGCGGGTCCAGGTAGAGGGCTTCCAGCGTGCGCGGCGACAATAATTCCAGGGCGGAATGCGCCACCAGCAGCTTGTCGCCAACCGAAAAAACATCCGCCTCCACACTGGTGAAACCCTTCTCCAGCGCATCGATCAGCGGGCGTTTGTGCAGGTAGTCGTTGTGGGCGTGGGCCCTCTCCAGGCACGGGGGTGACACCTGGCAGGGTGTGGCAACCAGGGGTAAAAGCAGCAACAGGTTCGACAGCATCAGGGTTTCTCCCCGGGCTTGAAAGGGTCTACAAGCAGCACTTCGGTTTCCAACTTGCCCTGGGGGTTGTTGGCGGGGCGCACATCCACATACCAGGGTTCTGACACCCAAAAGGTCCCCTCGCCCCGCTTGGCCCGAACACTCAGCCGCCAGCGCCCCGGCTCCAGCCCCCGCATCTCCAGTTCAAAAAATACCGGCCGCACCCCAGACCACCCCACAGACCAGGGATCAGCCTGAGCGACCGTTTTCAAAGGTTCTTCCCGGCGCAGGGTGGTCTTGCCAGTCGTGCCCAGCCTCTCCAGCAAAACAGTGGGCAGGTATCCGAATTTCACCCGCACCCTCGGCTGCGCCAGCCAACCCCGCAGCCTCAGGCCCTCGGCCTGCAACCCCTCCACCAGCAGCACCACGCCCTCGGGATTGCCCCGCTCGCGGGCGTAGACCTCAACACCCCCCAGCACCGCCAGCGCTTGCGCCAGCAACCCGCGCTCAGCGCCCCGCACGGCCAACGCATACCAGCGGCTGACCGGCTCTCCCCAGGGCTTCCGCAACTCTTCCAGCCTGCTGGCCCCGGCGCCATCGAGGTAAGCAAGCATGGCGACCAGGGCAGCCTCACGCATGAAGGCTGGCTCCAGGGCAACAGGGAGCATGGTTTCCACCCGCAGCAGCAAAGGCATATCCAGGCCCCTGGCCTCCCGCAAGGCGCCGGAAAGGGCCTGCAGCGCCAGTACTCGCTCGAAGGGTATGGCAGCCGGCGAACCCAGACGATCGAGCAAGTGGCTGATTCCCCCGGCTGAGGCGAAAGCCGCCCCCTTGCGATACACGGCGCCAGGAGAGGATTCGCCCTCCAGGCGGGCCGCCTTCCACGCTGTGCCTGGCTGGCTGGAAGCATAGAGGACATCCAGTGCCGAAGTGGCAGCCGCCGGCCAGAGCGATTCAGGATGCTCCAGGCCCCGGGCATGGCGCGAAAGCCACTCGACCAGGGCCTCATCGCGGTCAGCACCGGCCGGCAGTTTGAAGGCGACACGCAGCGGGCCCAGAGTGACCAGATCGGCCCGTAACCGCCTGACCAGTGAGTCCCAGCGGAGGGCTTCCGGGGCCAGAATGCGGGGAACACCGCCCGCAGGGTTGGGCCCATAGACAGCCTCGCCATCCTGAGAAGCTCGCCACCCCCCCGGCAAAACAGACCATGGCGGATCTTTTTCTTTATCCGGATCGCCCGCCTGGAGGAACAGCAGCGCCATAGGCCAGGAGGACGCGCCGGGTAGCGACCAGTCCCCCGGGCCGTTGAGCAATACCTTGTTGCCGGGCCGGCCCGGCATACCCCACAGCGATTCCATCAGGGTGACACTACCCGCGCCCGGCTCCGGCACCGAAACCAGCACCACCCGGTCGGCACGCCAGGCCAGCGATCGCAAACGGGCCCGGTCATCAGGCGACCCGGCCCCCTGCCCCATCAGGCCGATCAGAAGCAGCGCCACCAGGCAAGGCGTGGCCATGCGTCGCACTCCGGTTTGTCAGTTGGCATAGCCACGGGGATGGGTGCTCAGCCACTTCCAGGCCGTGCCAACCATGCTGTCCAGGTCGGGATAGCGTGGCTTCCAGCCCAGCTCGGCCCGGACCAGCGATGAATCGGCCACCAGCACCGCAGGGTCACCCGCCCGTCGCGGTGCCACCTCGGCGGGCACCGGCCGCCCAGCCACCCGGCCCACCGCATCCAGCACCTGGCGAACCGAGTGTCCCTCGCCATTGCCCAGGTTGTACCGCCGCATCGTTCCCGGCCGGATGGCATCGAGGGCCAGCACATGGGCCTCGGCCAGGTCGGTCACATGCACCAGGTCACGGATACAGGTGCCATCGGGCGTGGACCAGTCATCGCCAAAGATGCGGAATGGCTTGCCCGGATTGAGAACGGCGCGCACCGCCAAAGGCACCAGGTGCGTCTCGGGTTCGTGATCCTCGCCCAGGCGCCCCTCGGGGTCACAGCCGGCAGCGTTGAAATAGCGCAGGGCGGTCACGCCCATATCAAAGGCCGCGGCATGGTCGGCCAGCGCCTCCTCCATCACCAGCTTGGTGCGCCCGTAGGGGTTGCAAGGGGCCTTGGGATGGTTCTCGGGAATAGGAACCTGCTGAGGTTCCCCATACACCGCCGCGGTGGATGAAAAGACCAGCCGCCCCACGCCCGCCCGGCGCATCGCCCCCAACAGGGATAGTGTGCCAGCCACATTGTTGTTCCAGTACTTGTCGGGCCGGATCACACTTTCGCCCACCAGCGCGAAGGCGGCAAAATGCAGCACCGCTTCCACTCGATGGGCCATCAGGGCGTGCTCCACCCGATGCTGCTCAGCCAGATCGGCCCGGATCAGCCTTTCAGGCGGGAGAAAGCCGGCCAACGCTTTGGCGTGGCCGTTCTCCAGGCTATCGAGCACCCACACCTCGTGGCCGCGTTCATGAAGCAGCAGCGCGCAGTGGCTGCCAATGTATCCTGCCCCGCCAGTTACCAGTACACGCATGAAATCACTCCCGGGACAAGACTCAGCTCACCACACCCTTGGTGATGCCAAGGAACACATCCTCCAGATCAATCTCCTCAGGCTGCAGGAGGCGCACCCTGAAACCGGCCCGCATCAGTTCGTCGGCCAAAAAGGCGATATCTTCGATATCTTTCTGAAGCGTCACCACCAGGCAGGGCGGGTCAGCGGTGAGTTCGACACCTGTCACCCCGGGTAGCGCAGCCAGCACGGCGCGAGCCTCGGGTTCACGGTCGTGGGCCACCCCCACCCGCACCACGGGCGCATGGCGCACCTGCTGGATGGCGGTTGCCACATCGCCGTTGAATAGCAGTTGACCACGCTCGATGATGCCGATCTTGTTGCAGATGTCGGCCAACTCGGGCAGGATATGGCTACTGATCATGATGGTTTTTCCCAGGCCACGCAGCTTTTTCAGCAGCCGCCGCATCTCGATGCGCGCGCGCGGGTCCAGGCCGCTGGCAGGTTCGTCGAGAAGCAGCACCTGGGGGTCGTGCAGCAGCACCCGGGCCAGGCCCAGACGCTGGGTCATGCCCCGCGACAGGCTGGTGACCAGCGCGTTGCGCTTGAACTCCAGATCAACCAGATCGAGCACCTCGTCACATTTGCGCTTCCTGGCATCGCCGGTGATGCGATAAGAGGCGGCAAAGAATTCCAGGTACTCGATCACCTTCATGTCGTCGTAGACGCCGAAAAAATCGGGCATGTAGCCGACCAGCCGCCGGATTTCCCGGGGGCTGTTATGGATGGAATAGCCGCATACCGAGGCCTCGCCCCAGGTAGGGTTGAGCAAGGTGGCCAGAATGCGCATGGTGGTGGTTTTGCCGGCGCCGTTAGGCCCGATAAACCCATACACATCGCCGGCCCCGAGCTTGATCGTCAGACGGTTGAGAGCGTACAACTCGCCATACATCTTGGTCAGTTCGTTGGTCTCGATCATCGCTTTGACTCCCCCTGGGCCGTCATTTCCACCGGCAGGAAGGCACGCAGCAGCGTCACTGACACACCCGCTCCCGGCAATGGATCCATGCCCGCCGGGCCACCCATGCCAATCAGCGCCGGTCCACCACCACCCCCCGCCACCTGACCCACCAGAACCGCTTCGTTACGCCATTTCCCACCCGCTTGCCGCAAACGCCAAGCCTGATCCCAGCCGAGGCCGGTGGAACGCAGGGCATCCTCGGCCTCGGGCCGGGCAAACAAGAGGGGCTCCAGACGGGCCAGGGCGTCACGCTTGAAAGCCTCGCGACCCGCTGACGAACGCGCCCCCGCCACATACCCGGCATCCTGATGGATTTTCAATCGCCAGGTTTCGCCCGTTTCGCCCGCGTCGCCCACCCGGTGAATCTCAACCCGCGCCCGCCCGCCGCGTCCCGGCAAATCGCCCACCAGCGTCGCCCGGCCACCATAAAGCACCACCACCTGCTCCAGATCCACCGGCAGCTGGCTTTCTATCACCCCTTCGAGGTGGCCGGAGGTGCGCGACATTGCCAGCCGCGCCGTGATGGCTGGCTCACTCATCCGGGCCAGCCAGTCCGCCCGATAAATACGCTCGGCTCCGGGTCCCGCTGCCAGGCCGGTGGCTGTGGCGGCTTCCACGCCAAACCGGTACCCCACACGGGCCGGCACCACGGGGCCGGGCCGCGGCCGGTCCTCGTGCAACCAGGGGCCACCCGGGCCAGTCCACGATTCGTCCAACTCACCCAGCCAACCAGGTTCCAGAGCCAGATTCCAGTCGCGCACGCCCCGGGCTGGATCCACCACCGCTGCCAGGGTGGTACCACCGGCCCACGAGGGGGTGATGCCCGGCTGGCCGCTCACCACCAGATCCACCAGGTCCAGCCGCCGGTGACGAGGTTGATCGCCATGCAGGCCGCGCGTCAGGACGATAGCGCCCGCCACAGCCGCCAGGGCCATGATCGGAAAGGTCCACCAGGTGGCCTCGGGTCGTTGCAATACCCGCGTGGTGAGCAGGTAGTCGAGTGGGCCGGCCACCCCCAAAAAAATCAGGCTCCACAGCACCACCCAGCCAAAGGGGAGCACACCCATGCCGGTATCGGCCAGATCATCCATCAGGGGAGACCCCTGGACCTGGGCAGGCCTGGGCAGGCCATGATCTCCCAACAGTTTTCGCCAGAAAGCCAGCCAGATCTCTTTCTCCTGCGGGGCTTTGTCATTGGCCGGAGATTCCAGCTCCACCGCACTCACGCAGATCCAGCCACGGCCCGCCCCAGCCTGCACCAGCACCGGCCGGGAAGGCTGACCGGGAACCGGTTCAGCGGCCAGGGTATCGGCATGCGCCGGATCGGTCAGGTCCCAGGCTGGCAGGCTGCGGGCCAGTAACGGGGGCAAATTGCCACCTACCCACCGGGAAATGCCACTCACAGGCAGGCGACGCTCCACCCCGCCAGGCCGGGTAACCACGGGCAGTGGATTGCCGCCGCCCGCTCCCAGTTCACGCCCAAGAATTTCCATTTTTTCCACCACCGCAGGCCCCATGCCCAGCAGCAGATTACCCCCACGGGCCAGCCACAGGGCCAATGCCTGCCGACGCCCCGCATTGCGGGGCTCCAGCCAATTTTCCAGCCAGGCCGCATCGGGCTGCAACACCACCAGATCCACACCTCCATAGCCAAGGTGGCTTTCCGGCAAACTTTCCACAGTGGCCACTTGCACCAGCCCGGCGGCAGGTTCCACCTCGGCTTCCGTATTCTCGGTACGGGCTGCCTGGGGTTTTTCCATCAATACCAGCGCCCGGTTCAACTCCGGAAGGGGCCGGCCCACCACCAGCACCAGAGTGGCGCCATTGGCAAGCGAACGGACCTCCTCCTCGGCAACCCTGGCGGTGGAAACTTTTTTGCCGGTGGCCACCTCTTCCAGCCAAACCTGCACGGGCCGCGCCCAGGACCCCGCCAGCGGACTGAAAACCTGAGCCCGCTGGTCCCCGGCCATCAGGGCGGGCAGCACCCTCTCGGACCGCGCCGGCACCCCCCAGGGGTCAAGCCCTTCAGCCACAAGCCGCCAAACACCCCCCGCCTGAGCTGTTTCACAATGCACATCCACCGTCACCGGATGCCACAAACCAGCCCGCAACACCCGGCCACCACTGGCCAGCGCGAAACCATGCCTGGCAGTGCCCAGCCGGGGAAAACTCTGGTTGCTATCAGACAGATCCATTGGGGCGGGTAACACCGCCAGCAGCAAGCAAAGTGCTATCATGGCTTCTCCTGGGGCAAGCAGTCGCAAGGCTCATGCCGACAACCCGGACAACCCAAGCCGTATTTGTCACGGAAGGCCTGCCCCAAATCCACACCCCGGATGTTGGCCAGGGTGGCCAACCAGGCCAGCACATCGGCAAACTCGGTAGCCACCTGGTCTGTGGCATCGCCTCCCCGCAAGCCGCTGGCCAGTTCGCCCACCTCTTCCATGAACCACATGAAGGTACCATCCAGCCCGCGCCGGGCATCTTTGGCGCCAAATAGCGCACGAATTCGCGTTTGCACGGTTTCCAGTGTGACCGGATCGCACGGGACCGCCACCTTGGAAGCCATCGTTTTGACTGACTCAGACATGAGGTGGGGGCCCGGAAGTAAGGTTCAACTGCAAATTTACTGAAAAACCAGCCTTCACGCCACCATGGCTGACCTGGGTCGGGGCTCCGCCCGTTTTGCCTCCGGAAAAAAGGCCTTCGGCTGACAAACAGCGCCCTTTTCCGTTAACCTTGCCTTTCACACCCCACAGGGAGATCCGCATGCGCCCAGCCGTGACCGTTTGCCTGGTGTCCGAAGCCGCCCAGGGTCCGTTTGTTTTCCATGGTAGCCTGGAAGACAGCTGCGCTCAGGCTCGCGTGGCGGGTTTTGATGCCGTGGAGATCTTTGCCCCAGGCCCGGAAGCTCTGGCGGAAGAGCTGGTGGCCCCAGTCCTGGATCGTCACCGCCTGAAATTGGCAGCGGTTGGTACTGGCGCCGGCTGGGTGGTGCATCGGCTGAGTCTGGTGGCCGCAGAGGCTGGCACCCGGGCCAGGGCTGTGGAGTTCATCAAGGGAATGATCACCGCCGGGGCCCGATTCGGCGCCCCGGCGATCCTGGGCAGCATGCAAGGTGGCGTAACCCTGGAAGTGCCCCGCGACCAGGCGATGCTGTGGCTGGGCGATGCGGTGGAAGAGTTGACGGCGCACGCCCACGCGCTAGGCACCCACTTCCTGCTGGAACCGCTCAACCGTTACGAAACGGTGATGCTGCGGACGGTGGCTGATGCAGCCAAACTGATCAACTGGCGAAAAGCGCCAGGTTGCGTCATTCTGGCCGACCTGTTCCACATGAATATTGAAGAAGTCTCGATCCTGGAGGCCTTGCGCGACCATTCCCACCTGATCGGCCATGTGCATTGGGCTGACAGCAACCGGCGGGCGATGGGGTTCGGCCACACCCTGGAAAAACCCATCCTGAAATTCCTGCAAGAGATCGACTATGAAGGGTATTGCTCCGCCGAGGTCTTTCCACACCCGGATGGCCTTTCCGCCGCCCGGCAAACGCGGAAATCGCTGCGCATTTGAGGAACCCGGCCACCCAACCGACGGAGCGGTGGTCTTTCCCAAGGGGGAAAAACCCGACAACCCGGCCCGGGAGGCAGGCTTTTCGGCCTACCCCCCCGGGAAAACCGGATGGTGCCCAGGAAAACCGTGCCACACCCCCAGGGCAAGCGCCGCCAGATTGCCCCCCACAATCAGCCAGAAGACCACCTGGTAGGCAACTGTCCGGTTTTTGTGCCGTAGCCAGTGCTGGGCGACCAGGGCACCGGGCCAGCCTCCGAAAAGCTCGAGAAGGTGCAGGTTTTTTTCGGGGATGCGCCACTGGTTGTCACGCGCCCTCGCCTTGTCCAGCGCGTACACACCCAGCGTCACCGCACTCAGCAGCGCATAGCCGGCTGGTACCCACCACGGAGCATGGCCAGTGGTCCAGAGCAGCCCCAGCCCCACCAGGAAGGTTCCAGACACAAGAAAGGCCAGGCGGCCCCCTCCCCCGCGCGGGGGGAGCCCATCAGGTTGCCGACTGTTTTTTTGCCCGGTTGATTTTGACATGCCGGACCCCGATGCCAAATCGGAGTGTGCCAAGGCAAGAGGAATGGACCGGAAACAGCCCCGGATTGGCCATTTGGAAACCCTGATGCCTGCGGCAGTGTCACCTCCTGGCACCAATGGGTCAAACGGCTTCAGGCAGCCGGTTGGGAAAACCTCTTCCGCGGCAGCCCCTTGCTGTACCATGTCCCTGTTCTTTTCACTCTTTCGGGGATTGCCATGCTGTGCCTCAACCGTGCGAATTGTTGTCGTTATTCGTCAGGACTGGCTGGTGTGCTTGCCCTATGGGCCGGCGTGGCCCTGGCCGCTGATCCGCCCGTGAAGAAACCGCCCAACACCTCCCCCAAACCCACCTCGCGGACGGAAAAGAAGATCGAGGGCTGGACCGTGCGGGTGGATGACCGGCTGCTTGCCGGTCCGGATACTGAACTCGGCACCCAGGCGATGCGTTTTCTGGGAAGCAAGTTGTCAGACATCCGCGTGGTCCTGCCCGCCGACAAGGTGGCGCGGTTGCAGAAAGTGACCATCGTGCTGGATCTGACCCACGGTGGCCTGGGCCCCATGCAATACCACCCCAGCGCTGGCTGGCTGAAAGCCAACGGCTATGCGGAAGACCTGGCCAGATGTGTGCACTTGCCGCGCGCCGCTGATGTGCGTACTTCCCGCAATATCAGCGAACAGCCATGGGTGATTCTCCATGAGCTGTCACACGCTTACCACGACCAGGTGCTGGGCTTCGACAACCCGCGCATCCAGCAAGCCTACGATGATTTCAAAAAGAGCGGCCACGGCGACAAGGCCATGCTGTTCAACGGACAGCGCGTCAAGCACTATGGCCTGACCACTCCCATGGAATTCTTCGCCGAGATGACCGAAGCCTATTTCGGTTGCAACGATTTTTACCCTTTCAACCGTGGCGAGTTGAAGGAAAGCGAGCCGGCAACCTACCAGTTGCTGAAGGATATTTGGGAGGGAGAGAAACCCCCCGCGGAGAAAAAGCCTGACAAGTGAGGCCTGTGACGGTACTACGGATGACACGGGGCCGCCCTAGTTAAAATTACCCCATATCAGCCAGACCACCTGATCCGGCCCCTTGGTTGCCGCTAACCTGAAAGGACTGCCCTCGGATCTACCGCAGGCCGGCCAGCCTTGTGCTGGCTAGCGGTTGCGGCTCGATTCGGGGTGCTTACGGAGTTCAATGGATGGCCGCAAACACTCTCGTCAGGCAGGCCCGCAGGCGGGTTGCCGCCAAGACAGGCTTTTATATTCATGCCACCATTTTCACCGTGGTGAATGCCGGGCTGATCGCCCTCAATCTCATGAAGCCGGGTTTCCCCTGGAGCGCCTTCCCCTTTTTGGGTTGGGGTCTGGGTTTGGCCTTTCATGCCATTTCGGTCTTCGGCTTTCCGGGTACCTCCGGTATGCGCCAACGGATGATCGCTGGTGAAATCGACAAGTTGCAGGCCACTGCCGCCACGCACACCAGCTGAGGCAGATTACCACTTTTTTCCATCTGACCTGCCGGCCCGTTTTCATGGGCCGGCAGTTTTTTTCAGGGCTGAATTCCCGTCACGGGCCAGGGTTCCACCAGGGAGCGACCGGCATAGGCCTGGTATAGTTTGGCCAACTCGCGAACCTTGTCAGGCTGGCTTGCCGAAAGATCGGTGCCTTCCACACGGTCTTTGGCGATATCATACAGCTCCCACGGGCCTTTGTGTCTGGCCACCAGTTTCCAGTTACCCTGACGCACAGCCCGGTTTCCCTCGTGTTCCCAATACAGCGCCTCACGGTCGATCACTTTGCCGGCAAACGCCCCCAGCAAGCTTCTCCCCACCAGTGGCGTTGCTTTTTCGGGGTAGCTGGCCCCAGCCAGCTCCACCAGGGTGGCCATGATGTCGATCAGATGGCCAGGCTGATGGCGTAGCTCACCCCGGGCGCTGATCCCCCTGGGCCAGTGCGCCACCAGGGGCGTGCTGATGCCACCCTCGTGGACCCAATGCTTGTATTCTCGGAAGGGTGTGTTGCTCACTGTGGCCCAGTTGCGACCATAGGCCACATAGGTATCAGCCGGGCCGGGCATCACCAGATTCCCCATCCGCACCGGGTAACCGTCACGGGTTTGTGCCGGCACACTACCAGCGGTGATGAACTCGGTGGCCTTCATGGCGGGCAGGGTGGGAGCCTTGGGCCTGGCGATATTCGGATGGTTTTTTCCCGGTGAGCGCCCCATCGGTTCGGCACAGCCGCCGTTGTCTTGCAGATAGAGGAGCAGGGTGTTGTCAAACTGGCCTGCTTTGCGCAACTCCGCAACCACCTGGCCAATGCCCAGGTCCATACGCTCGACCATGGCGGCGTAGACCTCCATGCCGGCCGCCTCCCAGGTTTTGTCCTGCTTGTTCCAGTCGCCCACCGCCGGCGACATGCCCTGTGTCGGGTCGATCAGTCCCAGACCGGCAGCCTTGTCCCATCGGGCTTGGCGAACGGGCTCATAGCCGCTGTCGTAACGGCCTTTTTGCCTGGCGATGTCAGCCGGCAGAGCGTGCATGGGCCAATGGGCCGCGGTGTAGGCCATGTACATCAGAAATGGTTTGCCCGACTGACTGGCGGCATGTTCGCGCACAAAACGGCTGGCGTGATGGGATATGGCGTCGGTGTAATAGTAGGTGGACGGCTTGTATTCCGGATCGTCAAAGGCAGATACCATGATATTGTCACGCACCAGCGACGATGGATCGAAAAAGCTGCCCGCACCGTGGATGGTGCCGTAGTAACGGTCGAACCCGCGCCCGAGCGGCCAGTTGTTTTTGGGCCCTTTTGCCCCGGCGGCACCAGTCACATGCCACTTGCCCACCGCGCAGGTGTGGTAGCCAGCCGACTGGGCCACCTCGCCCAGGGTGCGGCAGGTGGCGTTCAGTTCACCCGTGTAGCCGGGCTTGCCCAGATCCTGCACCATATGGCCCACGCCTGCCTGATGCGGATACAAACCGGTCAGGAGGCTGGCGCGGGTGGGGCAGCAGCGGGCGGAGTTGTAGAACTGACTGAAGCGCAAACCACCCGCGGCCAATTCATCGAGGTGGGGAGTGCGGATTTCCCCGCCGTAGCAGCCGATATCTGAAAAACCCATGTCATCGGCGAGGATGACAACGATGTTGGGGCGGGACGGGGCAGGCTGGACCTTCTGGCCCTCCTGCCCAGGGAAAAGTCCGGTCAGGAGGGTGACGAGCACGGTCTTTAGCATAATTTTTCCACCTTTTTTCCTGAGCCTGATTGTTGCAGGTGCCCCATCCCGACGCCAGTCACCTCCCGGCCAGGGCTGATTCACCTGGATTCGCAACCTGATGGACCGTTGAACAGGGGGCCCGGGTATGGGTATCCTTGAATCAGAGCCCGACGGGAGAATTTCATGCCCCTAAACCTGATGCATCTGCCCAAAGCGGAGTTGCATGTGCATCTCGAGGGCACGCTCGAGCCTGACATGTTGCTGGCCCTGGCGCAAATCCACGGCATTTCACTGCCCTATTCCAGCCGGGACGAGGTGCTGGCGGCCTACCACTTTGGCTCGCTCGACGACTTCCTGAAACTCTATTACGCAGGCATGGCCGTCTTGCGGCAACCCGCCGATTTCACCGCCCTGGCCTTGGCCTATTTCACCCGGGTAGCCAGTCAGGGCGTACGCCATGCCGAACTGTTTTTTGATCCCCAGGCCCATCAGGGCAAGGGCCTGGCATTTCTGCCGTTGCTGGAGGGAATCGAATTGGCTTGCCGGGAAGCCGCATCCCAGCTGGGTCTCACCTCGCGGATCATTCCCTGTATTTTACGGCACCTGAGGGAAGACTCCGCTTTGCGGCTGGTGGACGAAATGTTGCCACACCGGGACAGGATCGCCGCGGTGGGCCTCGATTCCAGCGAGCAAGGGAACCCGCCGCAAAAATTTACCCGGGCTTTCCAGAGGGTGCGCGATGCTGGACTGAAGGTCGTGGCCCATGCTGGCGAGGAAGGCCCACCCGACTACATCCGCCAGGCCATCGACCTGCTGGGCGCGGAGCGGATT
>QWOS01000091.1 GCA_003669555.1 Planctomycetota bacterium | reverse complement strand
TTCACGCCCGCCCGCAACCTTGAGGTCTTGCTTCGGCAGAATCAGACGCATGGTGGCAATGATTCCCAGAATCACCAAAGGCTCAAGGGGCTTCAGGTGCGACAAGGGTGTGCCTTCAATGGGATGCAGGAAGTTTAGCGGCACCACATCGGGATTGATACTTCTGAGGCTGAAGCCAAGATCCACCCGGTCTTCAATGGTTTCGCCCATGCCGTAGATGCCGCCTGAGCAGGTTTCAAGTCCGGCTTCCTGGGCCAGGCGCAGTGTTTTCACCCGGTCTTGCCAAGTGTGGGTCGTCACAATATTAGGATAATGGCGCTCGGATGTCTCAAGATTATGGTTGATACGGCGCACCCCGGCTCGTTTCAGGTCCGCAGCCTGCTCAGTGGTCAGGGAACCCAAAGTGGCACAATGGCAGATTCCATCCACCGATTTCATGGCCTCCACGGCCTCCATGATTTTTGGCCATTCGCGCTGAGTAGGGCCCCGCCCACTATTGACGATTCCAAAGGCGCTAGCGCCATGATCGCGGGCAAACTCGGTGGCCTTGGCAACCTCAGCACCATCCATCATGGAGTGGGCCTCGATTCCGGTGGAGTAAAAACTGGATTGTGCGCAAAATTTGCAGTCCTCGCTGCAACGACCGAACTTGGTGGGCAGAATGCTGCAAAAAGTCACTTTGTTGCCGTGGAAATGGCGGCGGACCTTGTTGGCCGCGTACATCAGGTCGTAGATGGCATCCCCCCGTAGACGCATGCAGGCATCCGCTTCGGTGCGGGTGATTTCACCACCGTCAATAATGCGTCGTGACAGGCCCAGCAGGTCAAACGGGGTCTCGGTGATCGTTGTCTCGGCAATCTCGCAAACCTGGCTCATCTACAGTCTCCGTTGCTAAAGTACCCAAGCAAGTCGCCATCCACTCACCACACGCCCAAAGTAAAACTCATGATAGTCGAAAGAAGGTACTGTTCTACTCAGCCTTGTTGGCGGCGTGTGGGATAAACCAGAACTGCGGTGATAGCCGCAAAAAACACCAGGCCCAGCACATGCAGGCCCAGCGGGGTATCTTCGACGGGGGCCCCTCCGGTGGCACCAGCCTGGCCCCCCTGGGTGGCGGGCGTGGCAGCACTGCCAGGAGGGGACCCAGGCGGCTGAAGCATACTGCACAGCAGCAAGGCTTTCAGGCAAAATCCCAAGCCTGCCATTCTTCAACCCTCCAGGCAACTGTCCAGGTGAGCAAACCTCATCCCCGGGGTCGGCCTTCCTGCCCCTGTTGTGAAAGATAGGAATTCCCGGGGCTTCGTCCGCCAAATTGTCCCCCTTTTGCGTCCAACTCACGGGCTTTGAACCATTTACGGGTGAGCCATTGAGCCAGACAGCCCAGTAAACAAGCAACGGCTGCAGTTCCCGCCACCACATCGGCATGGTTTTCTGGCCAGCCAGGCTGTCCAGATTCCAGTTTGGATTCCAGTAAGCCAGCAAGGCCCGCACCGATTAAAGCCGTTCCTAGTCCAGCGGTGAAAACCACAAGGAAAACTCCCCGGAGTAGCAGGAAAACCAAGCCACCGGCCAGGAAAAAAGGCAATGGATCAGTTTGGCCACTTCCTACCTGCAGTACCACCAAAGTGGCTGCGGCTCCACCCATCGCAAAGACCACCATGTCAAACATCGACAGCGCCAAGGCTCCCGCAGTGGCACCGAACAATGCGGCGGCCACCATGCGCTGCAAGCCCAGATTGGGACCCATTTCCAGACCTGCCGCTCCACCCAGGAGGGTTGCCAGAAGGATTACCCAAAAACGGTATAGCCTGCCGCCAAATCCCCAGAGAAGCAGTCCTACCAGCAGGCTAAGAAAGAGCAGCCCCGGGCTTAGTCGGCGTACATCTTCCAGAAGCTCCCAAGGCATTAAGGCATCCATGCTGATTCCCTCGGGGGGATTGGCCGCTCTGGTGTTGGAAGGGCCACCCAGGCAAAAGCCTACCCGCAAACGTTGTTCAAGCGGAAGGAGTGTTCGCCGGATTGCAGGTTACTCGAAGTTATACAAAATTCTATTGTATAACCGATGTTTAACGGTATGCTCGGAAAATACAGTAAGTAGAACAGGGCTGACCCGGTTCAACATTCTTTATTTTGTGTCAGGAGTCAATGATGTCCAAGCCGCAATGGGTCAAAGGCAGGCATGGTTTTACTCTAATCGAGTTGCTGGTGGTAATCGCCATCATTGCAGTGCTGGTTGGTCTGCTGGTTCCCGCCGTGCAAAAAGTGCGCGAGGCGGCCAACCGTATGAGTTGCTCCAACAATCTCAAGCAGATGGGGCTGGCACTACACAGCCATAACGATGCCATGGGCAGTTTTCCTGCTGGTTACAGCGATCTGCAAAGCCAGATTGCCAATCCGGTCAATCTTGGCCCGGGCTGGGGGTGGGGGGCCCGCCTCCTGCCATTTCTTGAACAGGATAACCTTTCCCGCATGATCCGCTTCGACAAACCGGTGGCAGATCCCCTGAACGCCGCAGTGCGAGTCAGCATAATCAAGAGTTTTCTGTGCCCTTCCGATAACCACAACCAGTCATTCGCAACTGATGGCAATGGTGTGCAGGTGGGGCCAGCCAATTATGTAGGCATGTTTGGCAGCCGTGAAATGGCTGATGATCCTGGCCGTGGTGAGGGCTGTTTTTTTCGCAATTCCCATATCAGGCTGGCGGATCTCCTTGATGGCAGTAGCAACACCGTGCTCGTGGGTGAACGGTCCAGCCGCCTCTGCAAGAGCACCTGGACAGGTTTTGTGACAGGTGCCGTCACTTTCCCGGTCGGTAGGCCCAACGAAGCCGAAGAACCTTACGCCCTCATTCTGGGCCACACCGGGATGAACGATCCCAATGATCCTCCGCACACCCCCAACGGCCTTTACCTGCATGCTGAAGATTACACCAGCAATCATACTTCGGGGGTGAATTTTTTACAGGGTGACGGTTCCGTCCGGCTTATCCGAAACTCCATCAAACCTTCTGCCTGGGTCGCCCTTGGGACCCGTGCTGGCGGCGAAATACCCTCGGAAGACTGATGTGTCAGGTAGACTGGCACCAGTCCCAAAGTGCATTGCTGTGGCAGGAACCCGTTGACACGATTCTTCTTCAAGGTCCAGGCACAATTGTCTGGACCTTGAGGATTGGCTGAATAGGTCACAGTCAGACTTTATTCCACCTCGTGGACATCGTGCAAAACACCACGGGGAATACAGATGGTTAGCACTGTAAGCTTGCCAATGGCCTTGTGTTTGACTCCCCGGGGCACATAAACCACAAGTCCCTTGTGGAGTTCGATTTCCTCGTCGTCGAGAATCATGGTTCCGTGTCCGTCGATAATGTAGTAAAACTCGTCAGTTTTTTCGTGGAAGTGCAGCTTTGCGTCACTGATTTCAACATGGTGGACCTCGCCAGCGGCGGCATCTTCCTCAGTAACCAGGCAACGGATCGCGCCGCAGGTTTCGGCCCAGGGCTCGATGCCCGCCGGATCGCGCCTGAGAAACCGTGCTGGTGTGGTCATGTTCAGAGCCTTTCGGGATGGGGATATACTGGTATGGTAGCTTGCCGCCAAGCCGTCCGTCACAGGGTGGAATCCCCTGAGACAATGGAGCCATGCCTTGTTAGGCCAAAACCTGCCTGATCACCTGAACAGGTTCCACGCCGGTGAGGCGAGCTTCGAGCCCCTGGAAGGGGTACGACAAGCGGTCGTGATTGATTCCCAGCAAATGAAGAATGGTGGCATTGAGCTGGTTCACATGTACCGGGTCCTTGACGATATTGTAGCAGTAGTCGTCAGTCTCACCGAGGGTGAGGCCCTTCTTCACGCCGGCACCTGCCATGAACATGCTGAAACAGCGGGGGTGATGGTCGCGACCATAATCTGTTTCGCTCTGACCGCCCTGTGAATAGATGGTTCGGCCAAATTCTCCGCCCCACACCACCAGGGTGTCATCGAGAAGGCCACGCCGCTTCAGGTCGATCAGCAATGCCGTAGTGGATTGGTCAGTGTCCTTGCACTGGCCCCGCAGGGCGTTTGGGAGGTTGCCATGATGGTCCCAGCCCATATGGAAAAGCTGGATGAAGCGCACATCACGCTCCGCCAGGCGACGAGCCAGCAGGCAGTTGGCTGCGTAGCTGCCAGGGCGGGTGACATCAGGCCCGTACAGATCCAGCGTTTCCCGGGTCTCGGCGCGCACATTGAGGAGGTCAGGCACACTGGCCTGCATACGGAAGGCCATTTCGTACTGACTGACACGGGTGTCAATCTCGGGGTCCCCAACCGCTTTCTGACGCATGCCGTTGAGGGCGGCGAGGCGGTCGAGCGTATCGCGGCGGGTGGCGCGATCCACGCCCGGCGGGTCAGTGAGATAGAGAACCGCATCGCCTTTGTTACGGAACTTTACACCCTGGTGCTTGCCAGGCAAAAAGCCCGCGCTCCACAGTCGGTCGTACAAGGGTTGGTCATCGGGTCGGCCACTGCCGAAACTGGTGAGGACCACATAGGCCGGCAGGTCGCGGTTGGGGCTACCCAGGCCATAGCTCACCCAGGCACCGATGCTCGGGCGGCCCGGGAGCTGGTTGCCTGTTTGCATGAAGGTAATGGCGGGATCATGGTTGATCGCCTCGGTGTTGACCGTGCGGATCATGCAAAGGTCATCAGCTACCCGGGGCAGATATTTCCAGGCATCGCTTAGCCATAGGCCCGAGGTGCCATGTTGTTTGAATTTGAAGCTGGAAGGTGCAATGGGAAAACTGGCCTGGCCCGAGGTCATGGTGGTGAGTCGTTGGCCCTTGCGGATGCTTTCGGGCAAGTCTTTGCCGCGCTGTTTCTCCATGAGCGGTTTGGGATCAAACAGGTCCATTTGCGAGGGTGCGCCAGACTGGAACAGGTAGATGACGCGCTTGGCTTTGGGTACTCCCGGGAGAATCCAGTGACTTTCAGTATCCTCCGCCTGCAATCTGCCGGCCGCAGCCATGCCCAGAATGCCCGCAAGCCCCCCACCCAGAAAGATCCGGCGATTCAAATGGTTGGCGAGTGCTGGCTGATTGGTGATGTTCATGATTCGTTCACTCCCGGGTAACGCATTCATCAAGATTCAACAGCACATTGGCGGCTAGAGTGTAGGCGGCAAGGTCCACCCGGCTGGCTGACTCTGAAGCCTTGGTTTCGCCGACATCCACCAGGTTTTTTGCCGCAGCTGGGTTGGTCAGGAATCGTTGGCGGTCCCGCGTTAGGCCAATATTGAGGATGGATAACTCTTCAGCGGAGGGCTCGCGCGCCAGGACCATGCGAAAGCCATGGCGGAGGCGTGTGGCCGTGTCAGGGCCACCCTCGGTGAGCATTCGCTCGGCCAGTTTGCGGGCCGCTTCGACATAAGTGATTTCATTGAGGAGGGCCAAAGCCTGCAAAGGGGTGTTCGTGCGGCCGCGACGCACCATGCAGGCCTCGCGGTTGGGAGCGTCAAAAAGGAGCATGGAGGGCGGCGCGGCTGTGCGTTTCCAGACTGTGTAAAGGCTTTTGCGGTATAACCCCTCTCCTGTATCGTGCTTGTAATTGCGCAGGTCGCCGTACACACTGGTCTCGTCCCATACTCCGGTGGGCATGTAGGGGCGGGCTGAGGGGCCTCCCACCTTTTCTATCAGCAGGCCGCTGACAAAAAGGGCCTGGTCACGCAGGATTTCACCAGGCAAACGAAGACGCGGGCCGCGCGCAAGAAGGCGGTTGGCCGGATCCTGCCGGAGTTTTGCGGGATCAACCCTGGAGCCCTGACGATAAGTCGCGCTGGTGACAATAAGTCTGGCCATTGCTTTCATATCCCATTTACGAGCGACAAACTCGGTGGCCAGCCAGTCGAGTAGTTCCGGATGAGAAGGGAAATCAGCCTGTGTTCCCATATTGTCGGTGCTGCGGCAAAGGCCGGCACCAAGGAATCGTTCCCAGGCGCGGTTGACCCATACCCGGGCGGTGAGCGGGTGGGCCGGTTCTGCCAGCCAGCGGGCCAGGGTGAGCCTATCGGCTTTGGCGCCAGGCGGGGGGGGAGGGAGCATGGCGGGGAACCCTCCTTTCACCTCCTCGCCCTTCCGGTCGTATTGGCCGCGGATCAGCAGATGGGCGGGGCGGGGTGGACCTTCCTGCATGACCATGGCGGTGGGTTGAGCATCTTTAAGCGTTTTCAGTTCCAGTTCCTTTTTTGCCAAATCAGCCTTTGCCATTCCCAATGGTCCCGAAGCGGTGTTCAGGTAATGGCCCAGCAACAATTTTTTCTGGACCTCGGTCCGTTTTTCCGCAGGTGTTTTGAACGCCTCTGCCAAATCGGGGGAGGGGCCAGCCTCGCCCAGTCGAACTTCCGTTGGCGTCTGATCCGTGATTGCCAACCGGAATCGGCCAATGTTATGGCCACCCAGGGTGGCCTGCACCAGTCGCAACTCCAGCAGGCTGCCCACAGGCGCCTGAACCATCTCACCCAGCTTGAAAATGGCTTCCAGGGGCTGGCGTCTGGTTGGGCCATCAACGGCCCAGCCTTTGGCAGAATTATTTTCCACCGTGGATTCTATAGGCCAGCCTGTTTGTGAGAAATCCGCCAGCGCTTTGGTAAATTTGAGACGGACAGGCTTGGCCGTACCCGGAATGAACAGGTCGGCTTCCAGTCGGGTCAGCACGAAGTTGCCGTTGGAAAAGCGTCCGACACTTTTTCCGGGTAGTGAATCATCCGGCAAACAGATCAGCCTGACAGCAGTCAAAGCGCCGGATACCTTGGCCTTGGCAATGGTTGTCTCGTGATTGGGGTTATCTCCGTGGGCCAGCCAGGTGGCGTCCGGCTGGCGGATGTATTTCGACCCACTCTGGCCTTGTACCGAATTGGGATCAAAGGGCCTCCAGATGGTTTTTCCCAGTCTGGATGCTTGTTCGCTGGCCCAGACCTCCACCCGCGGCGGGGCTTTTAACTCCTCGTCTGCGATTTTCGCTTTGGCAATTTGAATTGCCTCTCCAGCCTCCCGGATTTTTCCGGCAGTTTCAGGGGTGGAAACTTCAATAGCTGGGTCTGTGTTGCCACCCTTGCGGTTTTCCTGAAGTGTGCCGCTTTCGGGCACATTGTTGAAGAGCGAGAAGAGCTGGTAAAACTCTTTCTGGCTCAGCGGGTCATATTTGTGGTCGTGGCAGCGGGCACAGCCCGTGGTGAGTCCCATCCAGGCCAGGCTGGTGGTTTCCACCCGGTCGATGACGGTTTCAATACGCCATTCCTCGGCAATCAGTCCGCCTTCGCCGTTGAGGCGGTGATTGCGCTGGAAACCGGTGGCGATAATCTGATCGGGGCGGGCATTTGGCAGCATGTCACCGGCGATCTGTTCAATGGTAAAACGGTCGAATGGCAAGTTGGTGTTGAAAGCATTGATTACCCAGTCGCGCCAGGGCCACATGGCTCGCCCCGAATCAACCTGGAAACCATTGCTGTCTGCAAAGCGGGCCATGTCGAGCCACTCCAGGGCCATGCGCTCGCCATAGCGGGGTGAGGCAAGCAGGCGATCGACTGCGCACTCATAAGCATGGGGGGAAGAATCAGCCAAATAGGCGTCGAGTTCGGCTGGCGTGGGTGGCAAACCATTGAGATCGAGGCTGACCCGGCGGAGCAGGCGCGTTTTAACAGCTTCAGGTTCCGGGATGAGGCCTTCCGTCTCCAGCCGGGCAAGGACAAAGGCATCAATTGGGTTGCGCGCCCAATTATTATTCTTCACGGAGGGGATCGGCGGGCGAACGGGCGGTGCAAAAGCCCAATGGGTTGAGACCTTGGCACCCTGACTGATCCAGGTTTTTAGCAGGTCGATCTGGGCGATGCTGAGCGGTTTGGCGAATTTGGGTGGGGGCATTTTCCGGGTATTGTCGCTATGCATCAGGCGGGCGATCAAATCGCTCTCTTCAGGCTTGCCCGGAGTGATCAGCTTGCCGGAGTCTGTGGTGATTTGGGCCAGTTTGGGGCCGTCGAGGCGTAATCCCGCCTTACGGGTTTTTTCATCAGGCCCGTGGCAGGCCAGGCAATGCTCCACCAAAAGGGGCCGGATCTGGCGGTTGAAATCAACCGGTTGAGCCGGAACCGTGTCAGCACCCACAATCAGGGTGGTGGTAAGCAAGAGTAGTATGGCCAGCATGAAACAGTCTCCGCGCCCGAAGAGGGGTGGGTGGATCATCTAGTGTACCCGAAGTAGGCTTGGGAGCCACAAGTGAAATTGTGTTTTGGATTCGATTACCGAAGGCAAGGAAATGATTTACGGCTTGCTGTCCTATTTTGGCAGAGGGAACTTTCTGATATAAATAGAAATCGCCAAACAGCCTGGTTTGCAAACTGAAAGAGCCTGAGTATCGGCTAACACCAATCCATACCAATCCATTCGGAGTCTGTCCGTGATCCTTCCCCGCCTTCGTTTCTTTTTCGTTGCAGTATTGGCCATTTACTTGCCGAACCCTTCGGTTCAGGGAGATGAGGTCCCAGCCTCATTCAAATGGAAAAAACACACGATTAACGATCTGTCGCCTTTTGAGGCCGCCGGGGTTGCGGATTTTGATGGTGACGGCAAACTGGATGTTTTCAGTGGTGATTCCTGGTACGCAGGACCCACATGGATCAGGCACAAGGTGCGTGATGTGCCAGTCGGGACGAATCCCCACTACCACGAAGATTTCGCCGACCAGCCCCTGGATGTCAATGGGGATGGGAAAATCGACATTGTGACCTGCGCATACTTCAGCCAGAAAATTTCATGGCTTGAAAATCCTGGTCGAGCGAACAAACCCTGGACTGAGCATCTGATTGACAGGCCCGGCTCCATGGAGACCGGTTACCTGGTGGATTTCCACGGCGCCGGGAAGTCAACCTTCCTTCCCAATGTGGGCGGCCGTGTTGTTCTGTACGAGTTAATATCGGCGTTACCGAAAGTCCAGTGGAGTCCCAGGGAGCTTGCTCCGGAAGGGGCCGGGCATGGAATTGGGCATGGGGATGTCAATAACGATGGGCGTATCGACATTATTACTCCCAAGGGGTGGTACGAGCAGCCTGCGGATCGAAAAGGAAAGTGGCAATTTCATGCCGATTTTTCACTGGGTAATGCCAGTATTGAAATTCTCGGGCATGATTTTGATGGCGATGGTGACACTGATATCGTTTGGGGGATGGGGCATGGTTTTGGCCTGCACTGGTTGAAGCAATCCAGAGATGCAGATGGCAAGCGATCATGGATCAAGGAAGATATTGATATGGGTTTTTCCCAAGTCCATACCTTGCAACTGGGAGACTTTGACGGCGATGGGGAACTGGAATTTATCACGGGAAAACGGATTTACGCACACTCAAGCGAACCGGGGGCAACGGAAAAACCATGTATTTACCGGTATCGCTTCGATCGTAAAGGCAAAAAATGGGTCAAGACTATCGTGGACGAGGGCGAACCGGCTCCCAATGCCCCTTTGGATGCCGAAAAGCGAAATGCCTTGAAAGACTTCAAACGAGGGTCCGCTGGAACAGGTCTGAATTTGGCTGTTCAGGATATGGATCAGGATGGCGACCTCGACGTTGTGGCGCCTGGCAAGTCTGGGCTTTACTGGTTTGAGAATTTACGGATCAGCAAACCTGTCTTGTCCAGGTAGTCAATACCCGCCTGGTAGTCATGGCAAAAGCGTGGGGCCAGGACAGGAATGGGCTGCATGCTTTTGCTGTGTGGGGGAGGGAAGTATGAACCCCGGAGGAAAGATTGTTTTCACTACGGCATCTTGATGCCGACGGGATGGATAGGGAATGCTGAATGATTCTTCATAATTCATTCGCTGAAGCATTTTTCAGACAACCAATCCAGACCAAGATTCACACTCATCCACGGCAATCGGCTGAAGGGTTACGAATTTTTTCAGTCTTCCAGGCCTTGCCTCGAGGTAAACAATTTGGCCGGCCGGTTTTGGATCATCAAATGGAATCGAGAAGGGCCTTTACTTTGTCGCGGATCAGGTCACGAATTTGGCGGAAGCCCTCGTCAGGCAGCTCCTTGGGGTCGGGGATCTGCCATTCCTCGCGGCGTTTGGCGTTTACCATGGGGCAGGAGTCGCCACATCCCATAGTCACCGCCACTTCCACCGGAGTCCCGTTGAATGTATCCAGTCCCTTGGATGTGTGGGTGCCCAGATTATAGCCCATTTCAGCCATAAACTGAATGGCACGGGGGTTCACTTTGCCCGAGGGCCGGGAGCCTGAGCTGTGGGCTTCTATTTTCCCTTCACCCAACATGCGGGCAAAGCCCTCGGCCATCTGGCTGCGATTACTGTTTTCAACACACACAAACAAAATACGGGGAAGGTTCATGGGCATTCCGCCTGGATGATTGGTTGGGGGACTTGAACTGGTTTTGGCGAGGCCGGAGATGGGGTGGATTTACTACTCAGATACTGGCGTACCAAAACATAAAAAACCGGTGTGAACAGCAGACCAAAAAAAGTAACTCCCAGCATCCCGGAAAAAACCGTGATACCTATAGCCTGGCGCATTTCAGCACCTGCCCCATGGGAGAATACCAACGGTACCACGCCGAGAATAAAAGCGAGGGATGTCATCAGGATTGGTCGCAAGCGCATTTTGCACGCCTCAACCACTGCCTCTACACGCGGTTTTCCGGAGTCTTCCTGCTGCTTTGCAAATTCGACAATCAGTATGGCATTCTTGGCAGCCAGAGCCACCAAGACTACCAACCCGATTTGCACGAAGAGATTGTTGTCGAGGCCGGTACATACCAGACCGACCCAGGCGGAGAGTAGGCACATGGGTACAATCAGCAAAATGGCGATGGGCAATGTGTAACTTTCGTACTGAGCGGCCAGTGCGAGATAGACAAAGATTACGCCCAACGGGAAGATCAGCAGGTTGATCCAGTCCTGTGCAGCCAACCGTTCCAGCAATGACAATTCTGTCCATTCGATCCGCATCGACCCGCCCAGGTTATTGCTGGCCAGTTTTTCAACCGCAGCCATAGCCTCGCCCGAACTGATTCCCGGGGCAGGAGCACCATTCAGAGCGGCTGCTCCCCGGAGATTGTAGCGGGAGACAATCGCGGGGCCGTTGTCATCGATCACAGTGAGCAGGGTTCCCAATGGGACCATCTTGCCAGCAGAGCTTCGCACCAGGAGCAGACGCAGGTCTTCCTTGCGTAAGCGGAATTTGGCGTCTGCCTGAACATTCACCTGCCAATTACGGCCATACAGCGTGATGTCGTTGACATACATGCCTCCCAGGTAGGTGGTGAGAGTGGTAAAAATATTTTCAAGGCTAACGCCGGAGGCGCGGGCTTTCTCCCGATCAAATTCCAAAAAATACTGGGGCTGCGAGTTCGAAAAAGTGCTCATCAGGCCGGCGAGTTTAGGTTCGCCAAGGGCGGCCTTTTCCATGTCGCGAACCGCCTGTGCAAGGGCTTCCGGGCCAACGCCGGCCACATCCTCCACCTGGAGTTTGAAACCGCCGGTGCTGCCCAATCCATCCACAGGGGGTGAGCCAAAAACAAGCACCAATCCATCCAGCTCGCCGGCCATGTTTTCTATGAGCCTTTTTCGGGTTCCAGCGGCACTCCAGGCATGATTTTTTGCCCGTTCCTCAAACGGTTTGAGGATGACAAAAAGAGCTCCAGCTTCCGAGATGTTGGAGCTGGCTAAAAGGGAGAATCCGGGCAAGGCCAGCACATGGTCCACGGCTGGATCAAGGCGGGCTTCCTGTTCCAGCTTACGCACAAAAGCATCTGTGCGGCCCAGACTGGCACCTTCGGGCATTTGAGCCGCCATCAAAAGATAACCTTTGTCCTGGTCGGGGATGAATCCACTGGGCAATCTGCTGAAACCCCATCCGGTGAACGAAAGCAGCAAAAGATAAACCACCGCCAACATCAGGGCTCGGCGCACCAACCACCCTACCAATGAAGCATAGGTGTCCATTGCCCGGCCAATCACCTTGTTGAACCATTGGAAGAAAATCAAAAGGAAGGCGTTGACAGGCCGGATCAGCCCGATGCCAACAAGTAAACCAGCAGCCCCGGCAATCACCTTGCCCCAGGGGCCTAACAGGGGAGCCGGGCCTGCCAGCAGGGCTGATACCGTCAGGCCGAAAACCAACCATCCGCCCAGCAATCCCACCAGAGGCATAGCCCAGTTGGGCAAGGGAGCCTCGCGCGGACCATGGTGATTGTGTGCCTTCATGATCAGGGCACAACGGGCGGGGGTCATGGTCAACGCATTCATGGCACTGATGAGAGTAGCACCTGCTATGGTCAGGGCGAACTGACGGAAAAACTGGCCGCTGATACCGGTGAGGAAAGCGGTTGGGATGAACACTGCGGCCAGGACAATGGCGATGGCGATCACCGCTCCGGTTGTCTCATCCATGGCCCGGCGCGCTGCCTCCTTGGGTTCGTAACCTTTGGCAATCCAGCGCTCGACATTTTCAATCACCACGATCGCATCATCAACCACAATGCCGATAGCCAGAACCAGCCCGAAAAGGGACAAGTTATTCAGGCTGAATCCCAGCAGACTCATTACCGCGAAGGTTCCCACCAACGAGACGGGGACTTCGATCATCGGTAGAATGGTCACCTTCCAGTCCTGGAGGAAGGCGATCACCACGAGCAGGACCAACAGCATCGCCTCGAAGAGCGTATGGTAGACCGTATTGATTGATTCCTCGATGAAAACAGTGGTGTCATAGACGATTTTGTAATCCATGCCGGGTGGAAAATCACCTTTCAACGAATGCATGGTATCCTTGATCAACTTGGCTGTTTCCACCGCATTCGAGCCGGGTTGCTGATAGATTGCGACGCAAACCGATTCTTTTCCATCCAGATAGCTATTGACGCTATAGCTTTTCGAGCCTAGCTCCACACCCCGGGTAATGGTGGTGATGCCGCCGGGATGCCCCAGCAGATCTCGTAGGGGCTTGATTCCAGCTTGTGGTATGGAAACCGGAATGGCCCAGGGGGCATTTGCCGCGCTTTTTAGACGGAGTTGGTCTATCTGTCCAGGGACAGGTGCAGACTGGTGGCCGGCACCATTGAGAATTGTGTCGAGTTGTTCGATGGTCAGGCCATTTTCGTGCATCGCCCTGGGATCGATCCGGAGCAAGTATTCGGAGTCGCGCAGCACATCAGCCAGGAAGACAGTTTGAGTGGTGGTGTTCCCGGTTTTCAGGATAATTTTTTCAAATTCATCCTCGGTGGTGAGTCGGCCGCGGGCCTTGAGGACGATTTCAAAGGGAATTCCGGGGGGGGCTGGGGGCTGGCCCAGGGTGCCTGCTGCCACTTGAACATTCTGGTCGCGGATGGCGGCCAGGACATCAGCAGGCATCAATTTGCGTGCCGCCATCTTGTCAGGGTCGAGCCAGACTCGCATGGAGAAATCGCGGTTGCCGAACGGTTCCACACTCCCCACACCGTCAATGCGGGCCAAAGCTTCATTGATGCGGGTGGTGGCGTAGTTGCCTAAAAACAGTTGGTCATAAAGTTCTCTACCTGTGGAAGGGCTGGTTTCAGAAACCAGATTCACGCACAACAGGATGCTGGGGGAGCGTTTTTTTGTCACCACCCCTTGTCGGCGGGCTTCTTCGGGCAAGCGGGCCAAGGCTGCGGAAACACGGTTCTGGACCAGCACCTGGGCCATATCGAGGTTGGTGCCCACCTGGAAGGTGACATCCAGCGTCATGCGACCATCGTTGGTTGAGCGCGAGTTGATATAGAGCATCTTTTCGACGCCGTTGATCTCCTGCTCCAGGGGAGCGGCAACCGTCTCTGCAACCACGCCGGCGCTGGCTCCCGGGAAGGTGGCGGTTACTTGCACCACCGGTGGGACCACCTCAGGATATTGGGCGAGGGGGAGTCGCAAATAGGCAATGCCTCCCACCAGCATCACCACAATCGACAGCACCGTCGCAAAGACAGGGCGATCAATGAAGAAGCGGGAAATCATGGCTAGCTGGCCGCCTTGGTGATAGTTGTTTTTTCCGCTTTGGAGGCCATGGGATCCATGGAGACCTCGGCCGCATCGACTGGTGCACCCGGCCGGAGGCGCTGTATACCCCGAATCACCACCACATCATCAGGCCTGATACCTTCGATGATATCCCGGAGGTTTTCAGCGGCAGGGTTTCCCAGCATCACCTCTACCCGCTCGGCCTTGCCATCGCGAAGTACCCAGAGGAACTTGCGGCGCAGGTCAGTAACAATGGCATCTTCCCGTACCAAAAGGGCCTGATAAGGCTGTTCGGTCACAATACGGACGCGGGCGCGCATGCCTGCAGTGAAGATACGGTGACCATTGACTTCAGGGTTGGCAACGTCTGCCCTCAGTTGCAGGGTGCCAGTGGCGGAATCAAGGCGGTTATCGTTGAAGGTCAGCAGGGCTTTGTGAGTGAAGCTACGCTCCTCCTCCAGGCGAAAGACAAGTGGCATCCCAGCGTCTGACTGGTCTTTTTCCGGGGCTTTGGTCTGGATGCGGCGCTGATACCGGAGGAGGGTGCGTTCATCCACGGCAAAATAAAGATGAAGCGGGTCCTGAGAGACAATCGTGGTCAGTGGCTCGGCAATTTGGGTTGGACCGACCAGATTTCCTACGGTTACCAGTTTACGGCTGACCTTGCCACTGATTGGTGATTTGAGGCTGGTGAAATCCAGATCAAGTTGGGCCTTCGCCAGGTCGGCGCTGGTTTTTTGAACCTCTGCCTTGGAAACGGCCTGGTTCGCGGCGCGGATATCGACTTCTTCGGGACTGATTGCATCACGCACACGCAGGATGCGGGCGCGATTCAATTCAGCATCGGTTAGTTTCAGTGAGGCTTCCGCTGCCGCCTTACGGGCCATGGCGCCTTCCAGGGCTCTTTGGTAGGGGCGGTCATCAATTTTGAAAAGTTCAGTCCCTGCCACAACTTCGAAGCCTTCCTTAAATGTATCTTTCACCAGATATCCTGAAACCTGCGGGCGCAAATCAACTGTTTGAGCAGGTTCCAGCCGACCGTTAAACTCCTCGGAATCAGTGACCTGGCGCACCAGGGGTTTAGCGACTTCCACTCGGGCATTAGCTGGAACCTGGCTGATTTCCCGGGATTGTTGGCAGCCAGACAGGGCTATGGAAAGGCCAAGGATAACCAGGGCCAAGGTAATTGACGCTTGTCTGGAATGCCGCTTGGGGGCAGTCATGGCGTTCCTCGATTGCAAGCAGGATTTGGAGAAAAACAATTGTTAGCTTGCTGTTTTTTTTCGGAATGGCAAGGCCATGGAGGCTGGGGAAGAAAACCAGGAGGAATTTATTACCGTACTCGGATTGGGGGGAATGCTGGCACCCTGGTGCGGGGTATTTGTAATTGAGGAGCAATTCCTGAAACACAAAGTTTTTTGTGCACTGATACCATTTGTTGAAGGCAGAACTGCAAGGGATTGCCTGATGTGGTACTGATCAGGGATTTTCCGTAATCAGGTCCCAGCCGAAGAGTAGAACTGCTTCAACCCTTAGCTACAGGTGCATCTCCCCTTCCAGGCCTGTTGGGAAGCAATTATCCTGATGTAATGAATTGCGGTTTGAATGGGGTGTTTGCATGAAGGCCGATAGCGATTACCAGGCATGATTCCGGTTCAGTAGGCAAGACCGCCTGGTTCAATTCGCCTTGTCCGAGGTATTCATTCTGTGAAAATCAGCCACGCGAATATTGGGGTCTCGTCGCTACGAATCGCGGACACGCCGATTGCCATCATCGACTTCGAGACCACGGGCCTGGACCCCGGCTATGACCGGGTTGTTGAAGTTTCAGTGGTTCGTATCGATCCCGGTGAAAAGCCGCGCCTGGCATTTGACACTCTTGTCAACCCGCTTCGTTCCATGGCTGCCACCGAAGTTCACGGAATTAAAAAAGCCGATGTGGCCAAAGCCCCATGTTTTCAGGATATTGCCGGGGAATTATTGGCCGCCACGCAAGGCTGTGTCATTGCGGCCTACAATGTGTACTTTGACATGAGGTTTCTTAATTTTGAGCTAGCCAATGTGGGTGTGTACCATGAGCCACCGCATTTTTGCCTGATGTACATGCGAAACATGTTGGGAATTGGTCCATGCTGCAGGTTGGCGGAGGCGTGCCGTCTGGATGGCATTGATTTCTCGGGATCGCATGTTGCTGCCAATGATGCTCTGGCTTCTGGTTTACTCTTCGCCAACTACCTTGCCGAGATCAAGCGGCAAGGGGTACTGACTTACGGTGACCTTGCTCGCTTAAAAAAATACAAGTTTACAAAAAGTTTTTCCAGCATGCCATTTCCGGATCCTGCCAAACTGGGATTGAACCGATTCTCTGGGGTAGTTTCACGGGCTGGCTTCAAACCATCCAATGTACCTTTCGGCTAGGTTTTTGAGGTGGACTGGGTTGCACTCTTGGGGGCTTGCAGTTTGAAACGGGTTACTTGGTTTGGGTCAAACGGCTGCCACAGTACACTCAACCCAGTTCACGGATCGGCTTACCTGTGGTGATAGCTACAGGCCGGCCCGTGTTGTCCGGAAAGTGGGTGCCAAGGTCGATGCCCAGATGTCGGTAGATGGTTGCTATCAAATCCTGCGGATCAAGGGGCCGGTCCGCCGGGTAGGCCGCCTGGGAATCGGTTGCACCTATCACCTGCCCCATCCGGAAACTACCGCCTGAAAGCAAGATCGATTGCGCTCCGGGCCAATGGTCACTGCCCCATTGCAGTTTTTTTTTCGCAGTTCCTGGCTGAAGTGAACCGCGAGGTGTTCGGCCGAATTCTCCAGCGGCAATGACCAGCACATTTTGGTTGAGTCAACGGTCGTGGATATTATTGACAAGAGTGGCGACAATCTTGTCATAAACCGGGAGACGATGTTTCATAAT
>QWOS01000109.1 GCA_003669555.1 Planctomycetota bacterium | reverse complement strand
CCACCATCGGCGAGGCCTGTCGGGCGATCCTTCGTGAAACTTTGAGAGGCACTTTGACCTGGGCAATCCGGCAGGCGACCGAGTTCTCAAGGTCTAGCGATCAGGTTATCCAAAAACTCGGTTTGACATGATTTTGCAAAAGTCCAGTTTGAAGTGTTTTTCATGTGGCAGCCATGAAAAACCAGTGCAAATTCCCAGTTGAAATTCTTCGCAAGCCTGGATGGCGTCCTTGCTCCCCACCCACCAGAGATGGGACCTGTTCGAAGGCTCACATCCTGATTGATGCACCCGGACCCCTGCCGGCTGTTGGGCTGCCACCCGGTAACTCCCGGATATTTTTCAATATTCAGGCAGAAAATTCCACAATGAGGCCTGATGCCCTATCCGCCAGGAGCGCGGGGAGATCCGCCACCGAGTGCAACACATGGTCGGCACCTGCCGCCCGGAAATCGTGGTCAATGGCTGACAGGCGGGCAGCCAATTCAGATGGCGGCAACGCCTCTGTTTCAGCCAGTGTCAATCCCAGGCTATTCCCCGAGCGACTGATTGCCACGGTCTGGCAACCGGCTGCCTTGCCAGCGGCGATCCCAATCGGCGTGTCATCCACCACAAGCAAATGGCGCATGGGATAGAGGCCCAGTTTTTCGGCCACCCGGAAATTCAGCCAGGGTGCCGGTCGCCCTGCTGCCACCTCATCAGAGCAGACCACCACATCGGGTGCATACCCGCCAGCGGCGGCGACCGGTAATACGGCCGCCATCAAAGCACGGGTGTACCCCGTGCTGCTCCCAATCTTCAGGCCGCGTCCGCGACACCAGGCGATCGCCTCGGGTACTCCGGGAATCACGGTAGAATATTCCCCCAGCACCGCCAATTGCAGCGGTAGAAACTCTTCGTACAGCCGCTGCACCTCGGTATCGCCAGGTTCTGTGCCATACTTCAGCTTCCAGGCTTCTGTCACGCGGGGCAGCCGCATCACCGCGGCGATATGCTCATGCTTTGCCATCCCCATCGGCCCCCGGGCCTCCGCCTCGGTGACAGGCACGCCAGAGCGCGCAAACACCTCGACAAAGACCCGCGCCGGGGCGCGACTGCCATAATCGACTGTGGTGCCGGCCCAGTCGAGCAACAGGCCACGGATGGGATTCAACAATAAACTCATGATCGGGTACTCCAGAACTCTTCAGCTATTCCAAACGACATGGTCATGCCGGAACCACCGGTGCCGGTACTGACCGATACACCCGGCAACGGGTCCACGCGCAGCGTATAACCAGCAGGATTTTTTGCATATATCCCATGCCAGCGCTCTGTGATGGTCCAATTGGGCAGATGGAAAACCTTATGCAGTTCGCGCACCATCAGTTCATCGATCACCGCCTGGTCAAATGGCGTGATCTCTTCACCATACTCGTGGGAATCGCCCAGAATAATCCGGCCATCCACCGGCTGGCTAGCCATCACATGAATTCCCCAGCGGTCGAGTTCAGGCGTCTCGGCGGCAATGCGTCCTGCCAGTGCCGGCAGACCGGGGCAGATCTGGAAGTTACTGTAATGCCGCAGCGTCAGGCCACTGGCCAGGTGGGGTCCCAGCTTCCAGCTTGCCGGTTGCGGGCCGGTGCCCAGCATCTGCAACTTGCAGTTTATCAGGCCACTATTTGCAAAATCATTGGGAAACAGAGCGGCGAAATCACTGCCGGCGCAAACCACCACCCGGTCAAATGCCAGCTTCTCCCCTGCCACCATCACCCAGGGACCTGGAGTCACCGCGCCCACCTCGACACCCGGACAAATCCTGACACCATGGGCTTCGACCAGCCAATTTGCCAGGGCTGCCGCTGCCTGGCGTGGATCCACCCCCAGCTCCATCGGGCTGAAAAGCCCCCCCAGCAACCCCTGGGGATTGGCCCCGGAGGAATAATCATGAACCTCACCCGCATTGAGCAGTGAACACTCGTAACCGAGGCCTGGTGCCAATTCGGCAAACTGCTGGATCACCTCCCACTCGTCGGGTCGGTGGGCCAGGTGGATGGAACCACACTGCTGGACCGGGAAGCCCGTGGCTTTGGCAAATTCGAGCCACCGCGACCGGCTGACCCTGGCCACCTCGAGAGGTTGGCCGGGTGGCTGGCCAATAGGCCAGACCATACCAAAATTGCGCACGGTCGCGCCTTGGGCACGCTGGTGCCGCTCGAAAAGCGTTACCTTCCAGCCCCGCTGAGCCGCTGACCAGGCGTGGGCCAGGCCCACGATGCCACCCCCCACTACTGCGACAGTCTGGCTCAAAGGGTGCGCTCCAAAAGGCATTGGCCCAGCAGCGGAGCAAAATCCTCGATACGGGGCGTGGCCAGCCCTGGGATCTTTGCCTGCTCGTCAAAACGCCGTAATGTGACGGCAGCCCTATGGTGCGGGTTGCGCTCAAAATCATGGGTTTCGGCAGGGCTCATCGGGCCCCCTTGCAACTCCAGACTGGTGATTGAGGGGCCGCTCAATCTTGAGTAGTAGTCAGCTTCAACCGCACAGAGATAGCGTTTGGCTGCCACATGCAGCCTGACTGGTTCGACTGCCTCGGGTATCAGGTGCCTTGCAAGCCAGGCGGCACCCAGATCTTCGTGGTGATCATCGATGCCCTGCTCGGGGGCGTCGTCGGGCAAATGGTGCAGCAGATGGCCAATATCGTGCAGCAATGCAGCCACGACCTCGGCCGCGTCCAGCCCTGCATTGCTGGCAAGCAGGGCAGATTGCAAAGCATGTTCGACCTGACTGACCGCCTCGCCACCATATTGTGAATTGCCGTGCTGGTTGAAAAGCACGACAATCTGGTCCACCACTGCTGTTGTCATATTTCGCCTTCCAATGCGCATCTTTTTCTGAAACCAATCTGATACTTCACAAAAAAAACACACACTGCTGTCTAAAATCTGATTCTATGACTAAGCGGTGCCGGGAAATCTCCTTCATCATTCTTTCATGGAAAATGCCTCATGCCGGAATCCGCCGGGAAAAGAAACCGGTATGCGGATCTCATGGCGGCCAATTGGGCAGTTGTGGCGGCCTTTAGCGCGTACTTCTGCATGTATGCCTTTCGCAAACCCTATACGGCGGCTTCTTTCACCGGGGAAACCTTTCTGGGACTCGACTGGAAAGCGGTTCTGGTTCTCTCGCAGGTTTTAGGATACACCCTCTCGAAATTCCTTGGTATCAAGGTCGTTTCCGAGCTTCCACCCGCTCGCCGGGGTATTGGGATTGTCTCCTTGGTGGTGCTGGCCGAGTTGGCCCTGTTTGGTTTTGCGGTCACACCGGCCCCCTGGTCGGCGCTCTTCCTCTTCCTGAACGGGCTGCCACTCGGCATGGTCTTCGGGCTGGTGCTTGGCTTTCTGGAGGGACGCAGGCTTACTGAAATTTTGGCCGCGGGTCTTTGCGCCAGCTTTATCCTGGCGGATGGTGTCATGAAAACCGTGGGCACCTGGCTCCTGGAAAACAATGTCCCTGAAGTCTGGATGCCAGCCCTATCGGGCCTGATTTTTCTGCCACCACTCCTGCTGTCCGTATGGATGCTCAACCGGATCTCTCCACCTGATGAGCGCGATGTGGCCCAGCGTGTTGAACGGACCACGCTTGATAGGAAATCCCGATGGCGCCTATTCAGGAAATACGCTGTTGGGCTGTCTGGGATATCTGTGGTATATCTTTTGGTTACCATCCTGCGCAGTGTCCGGGCCGACTTCGCGCCGGAAATCTGGTTCGCCATTTCTGGTGGCAAAGCCAGCTCCTCGCTTTTTACGGTGACCGAGCTGTGGGTGGCCACCGGAGTGATGCTGATCAACGGCAGTCTGGTGCTTATCGTCAATAACCGCCATGCTTTTTTCGTTTCGCTGGGTCTTTGCCAGGCGGGCCTGGTTCTGGTGCTGGCCTCGGCTATTGGTTCGACCCTGGGCCTGATAAGTCCGGTGATGTTTGTGGTGTTGCTGGGCCTGGGCCTGTACTTGCCCTATGCCGCTGTCCATATTACCGTCTTTGAAAGACTGCTTGCATTGAGTCGTGACAAGGGCACAAGCAGCTACCTTCTTTATCTGGTAGATTCTTTTGGCTATCTTGGATATGTAGCACTGCTCCTAGGGAAGAACTTCTGGGGTACGGGGCTAAACAGCGACCCGCAAGCCATTATGGCGATTTTCAACAGCAGTTTGATCTGGAGCTCTTTTTGCGGCATCCTGTTACTTGGCATGGCTTGGGGTGTTTTCGCCCATCAATTCCCGAAAACACCTTTCCGGAGCACTAACTGACCATGGCACAGGCGCTACTTTTTGATGGCCCTCCCGCCAGACTGCGGCTGGTCGAACAACCACGGCCGGAACCGCGCCTGAGTGAGGTGCTGGTGCGGGTCGAGGCTGCAACCCTCTGTGGCAGTGACCTGCATACCCTTGCCGGCAAGCGCCTGGTAGAGACCCCCACTGTGCTGGGGCATGAGACTATCGGGCGAGTGGAAGAGATTGGTCCCGGCTACCCACCAAGGTGCCTCGGAGGCGAAATACTGCATGTGGGCGACCGCATCACCTGGGCTGTAGTGGTCCACTGTGGTGCTTGTGTGCCATGTCTGCGCGAATTGCCGCAAAAATGCATCCGGTCTGTCAAATATGGCCACGAACCATGGATTGACCGGCGCATGTGGACAGGTGGCCTGGCCACCTGGAACTTGCTTGCACCGGGCACCAGCATTGCCAGACTACCCACAGGGTTACCGGCCGGGATGACCACACCTGCCTCATGTGCCACCGCCACCATCTGTGCCGCATTGGAAGCTCTGGGCCCGATCAGCAACCGGCACCTGCTGATCACCGGCGCCGGCATGCTGGGTCTCACCGCCACCGCATTGGCCCGCAGGATGGGCACTGGTTCCATCACCATGGTCGATCCGATACCCTGGCGATGCGAAAAGGCGCTCCTCATGGGCGCCAACCGCGCTATCGGTGCTTTTTCATCTGGAGCTGGCAAACTTGAACCTGTCGATGCCTGGCTGGAGCTTTCCGGGACCAATACCGCCTGGGAATCCGGTTTCGATATGCTCGCCGTTGGTGCCTCAGTCGTGCTCGTGGGGGCGGTTTTTCCCGCCCCTGACACATGCTTCAACCTCGAGCGTGTGGTGCGACGGATGATTACCATCCGTGGTGTCCACAATTATGCGCCGAGGCATCTGTCCATGGCGTTAGGGCTGCTGGAAAAGCTCGGTTCAGCGCATCCGCTAGGTGGCCTCACGGGCCCCTGGTTCACCCTTGCCAACCATGCGGAGGCCCTGAAGGTGGCGGCTGATCCCCAGGTATTACGGGTAGGTTTCCGGCCGGAATGAAAGGTGGCAAAAAGCCTGTTGGCCTGCAAGGCCGACGAAACATTTCGCAAATTAAAAACTTTGCGTGAGGACCACACGGATACCAAATGACTTGCTGCGGAGATCTGGTACCTCGCTACTGCGAAAAGCGGCGCGACTCCCTTTGGGCAGGCAACGCCATGATCCACCACGCAAGACCCGGGCCACGCCATTTACATGACCCTGGGGATCCGTGGCAGGACCATCCGGGTAGTCGCCCATCCGGTCGGCACACCATTCCCAAACATTGCCGTGCATATTGTACAGGCCCCAGGCATTGGGCTGGTAACTGCCCACCGGGCTGGTCTTTTCCAGATTGGGCCCCTTTTTTTCGGTACCGTAGGGGGAAGTGCCATTGGTATCCGCCTGCGTCCCGTCCAAGGTACTGCCAAAGTTGAAAGGGGTAGTGGTTCCTGCCCGGCAGGCGTATTCCCATTCGGCCTCGGTGGGTAGGCGGTACCGGCGTTTAGATGCTTTTTCCTCAGGCAGGCTGGACAACCGGATGCAGAACTTTTCGGCATCTTCAAAGCTCACCTGCTCCACTGGCAGATTGGCACCTTGAAAAAAACTCGGATTGTCGCCCATCACCTTCTCGTACTGCGCCTGGTTCACCTCGCACACACCCATCAGGAAATCATGCGTCAGCGTCACCTCGTGCCGGGTTTCATTGGCATTACGGTCGGCTTCATCGTCGGGACTGCCCATCTGGAATGTGCCTGCCGGGATGCGGACAAATTCCATGCCCAGGCTGTTCCTGACAACCTTCAGTGTTTCCTGAACGGGTCGGGCCACTTCCTGGGGCGGGTCTGTCTTTTTACCCGAGCCATTTTCCTGACTTGCCGGCTTGTTGCCACAGCCTGCCAGCCCCATACAGGCCATACCGCACAAAACCATGATCCCGTACCTCATCGGCCATCCCCCGCAACCAGAAGCCGTGCTAGCTTAGATTGCATATTCTAAAGCCAAGTGATGGTTTGTGGCAAGACGAGCAGGCGATCGGATTGCCTTGATAGTTTTTGGTATAGTAAAGAGATGATTCGTTGGTGCAGGGGGCGGTGCCAAGCCCAGCCCCCTGGGAAACAGGGGGCCAGCCACTGGTCAGCGGGCCTTGCTGGTCCGCACTTGCGCAAACAGCCAGGCCATCATCTCGGGATCGGCATAACAGGCATTCCACGAGTCGTGGCCCACTTCGGGGTACTCGGTGTATTTGGCCCAGCCACCCGCCTGGTTCACGGCGTTGACCATGTTGCGCGAGCGAGAGACCGGCACGGCGCCATCCTGCCCGCCATGGAATGCCCAGATGGGCACATTCTTCATCCGCTCCGCTTTTTTCTCGTCACCGCCCCCGCAAACCGGCACAGCCGCCGCGAACCGTTCTGGCTGCCGCGCCAGCAGGTCCCACGAACCGTAACCGCCCATCGACAACCCGGTGATGTAAACCCGGTCGGCGTCGATCGGCAGAGTCTTTTGCAAGCTGTCGAGCAGCCCCACCAGCAGGCTGGCAGGCTGACTGGGTTTGGGGGGCATGTCGTGGGAGGGGGATGACCAGGGCACCTGGACCCATTGCTTGTTGACGGGGCATTGCGGGGCCACCAGAAAACACGGATATTTCTTGCGCGCGCCCAGGTTGGCAAAATCTTTCACGCCATGGACCAGTTGCACCTCATTGTCATTGCCGCGCTCGCCCGCTCCATGGAGGAAGATCACCAGGGGGTATTTTTTGCCCGGTTCCAGATTTTCTGGCCGCATCATGCGGTACGGGAGCCCACCGTTGGTTTCAGGCTTCCAGACCTCCTTTTCCAGCAGGCTTTTCCACGCCATGGTTTTCTCCTGAGCTTTCGTTGCTTCGTTGGTTTTACGCACCGTTTCCTGCATGGGAAGCACCAGGCACAAAGCGGGCAAGCAGGCCGAAAGCCAGGTAGTTATCATGGGAGGGAACCTTTTTTCAGTTTGGCGCAGTTTCGCAATCCAGGTCCCAGTCTACCCCCCCGGTCTGGGCGGTCTACCCCCCCCTTAAAAAAACCAAAGCGGGTTGCCATCTGGCAGAACGGGCAAAGCGCATACAATAGGACAGGTGCGACAGGCTTCCGGGGCGGATTGTCTTGACCCTGCCGGGTAACCTCTGTACCGATGCTCCATTCCGGGCACAGTTCAGGTAGCACCGAAACAAGCCAGTGTAGGCAAGCCAGTGAGGGCGGGATGAGTAGCAGTAACCAGATCAAAACCACATGGATGGACCGTTGGAGCTCCATGAGCACCCTGGCGGCAGACGGCTTCAACCGGTTTTTCCTGGCAATTCTTGGCAATGAGAATACCAAGAGGGTGCGCAAGCTGGGGTATATACGCGCCAACAAGGCCGGGGCGCAGCATGCTGTCGTCACGGGCTCTCTGCTGGATCGGATCAACGCCCTGGAAGCCACATTCCAGGCGATGTCTGACGCGGACCTGTTGGGCACCACCCTGCGGTTACGCGGCAAACTGGCTGAGGGCAAACAGCTCGAGAGCCTGCTGCCAGAGGCCTTCGCCGCGGTGCGGGAGTCGGGCAAACGAACCAAGGGGATGCGGCACTACGATGTGCAGATGGTGGGTGGAATCGTTCTGCATCAGGGGGCGATCGCCGAAATGGTGACAGGCGAGGGTAAAACCCTGGTTGCCACCCTGCCAGCCTATCTCAATGGCCTGACCAGGCGTGGCGTGCATGTGGTGACGGTGAACGACTACCTGGCCCGTCGTGACTGCGAGTGGATGCTGCCCATCTACCGTGGTTTGGGAATGGATGCCGCCTTCATCCAGTCGAATATGGACCCGCAGGAAAGGCGCAAGGCTTACGACTGCGATATCACCTACGGTACCTCGAGCGAGTTCGGCTTCGACTACCTCCGCGACAACATGAAACAGGCCCGCCGGGGTGATGACCGGTTCGCGCCGCACACGCAGCAGGTGATGCGCATGGAGCGCGACCAGCGGACCGACGAGTTCCGCCTGCATTACGCCATCATTGATGAGGTGGACAATATCCTTATCGATGAGGCCCGTACCCCTCTGATCATCTCAGGGCAGGCTTTCACCAACAAGGCACGCTACGACCAGGCCAACCAGGTGGCCTTGCAACTCACTTCCGAGGAACGGAAGCAGCGTCAGGAAAGCCTGATCCGGCTGCGGGCGGAAATGGAAAAAAGCCCAGCCGAGTACGAAGACCCCGCCAAGATCTCCCCCGATGGCATGGAGGGGGAAAACCTGCCGATTTTACCCCGCAAGAGGCGCAAGCCTGGCGACCCGTCACCCGAGACAGGCATGCTTTTCGAGGTGCGCGAGAAAGAGCACTCGGTGTTCCTGACCGAGAAGGGCATACGCCGGGCTGAGGAGCTAGTGGGGGTGGAGAGCTTCTTCACCGCTGGCAACACCGAGTGGCCCCATCTGATGGACAACGCGCTGAGGGCCCAGCACCTGTACCGCCGCAACAAGCAATATGCGGTGATGCAACACCCCGAGTCAGGGGAACAGTCGGTGATCATCATCGACGAGAACACGGGCCGCCTGATGGTGGGTCGGCAGTGGTCCGAGGGTCTGCACCAGGCGGTGGAAGCCAAGCATCAGCGCGATGGCGTGCAGATCAAGGAGGAAAACCAGACCCTCGCCACCATCACGCTGCAGAACTTCGTCAAGCTCTACTACAAGGTGGGCGGCATGACCGGTACCGCCAAGACCGAGGAAACCGAATTCCGCAAGATCTACGGGCTCGATGTGGTGGCCATCCCCACGAACCGGCCGTTGATCCGCAAGGAGTACAATGATGTGGTCTTCCGCACCGGCCGCGAAAAATGGATGGCGGTGATGGAAGAGGTGAGCGAAGTCCATGAGAGCGGACGCCCCATTCTTATTGGCACCACCGATGTGGAAAAAAGCCTCACCCTGTCTGCTTTGCTGAAGAAGAAAGGCGTGCGGCACGAGCTGCTCAATGCCTTGCCAGAACACGCCGCCCGGGAGGCCGAAATTGTCGCCCAGGCCGGGCGTATTGACGCGGTGACCATCTCCACCAACATGGCCGGGCGCGGCACCGACATCGTGCTGGGTGGCAATCCCGAGACCATGGCCTGGGCCCGCCTGAAGGGGAACTATCCGAGCCGTCTGGATGTGCCTGAGGATTTATGGAAGCGCACCGTTGACGATATTGAATCGAAGGAGCGCATGCGCGAGGAAGGCCGCAAGGTCGCCGAGATGGGCGGTTTGCATATCGTTGGCACCGAACGGCACGACTCGCGTCGTGTCGATAACCAGCTCCGTGGCCGCGCTGGCCGTCAAGGCGACCCCGGCAGCAGCAAGTTCTTCATCGCTCTCGATGACGAGCTGATGCGTCGCTACAACGGCGAATTCGTGGCCCGGGCCATGACGATGATGGGCATGAAGGAAGGCGAGGCGGTGGAAGGCGCCTTCCTCTCCAAACAAATTGAGCGATCCCAAAAGCGCGTGGAACAATTGCACTTCCAGAGCCGCAAGGAGCTCCTCGAATTCGACGAGGTGATGAACGCCCAGCGGAAGCGCATCTATGGTCTGCGCCAGCGCCTGCTCAACGATGAGAACCCGCGGCTGATGATCAGCGGCTTCCTCGAGCGGATGCTGGAGGGTGCGGTCGATCGCTTCCTCAGCCCGGAATACGGCGCCGGCAAGTTCGCAGAATTTGCGGGCCTGCGTTCGCATGTGGAGTTTTCTCCGCGCGAATTTGTCCGCTGCGATTACCCCGATGCGCGCGACCTGGTGCGCCGACGGGCCCAAACCGCCGCCAGTGGCCAGATGCACGATGTGCTGGAGGAGGCGCTACAGGGTGACGATCCCAACGAATGGAACTGGCAGGCTTTGCGCCAGACCCTCGAACGGAAATGGGCCATCATGATCTCCGAAAAGGATCTGCGTAGCAAAGATCGGCTGCAACTCTCCGAAAACCTGGTCGCCGCGGTGCGAGGCAAGATTGACCGCCTGAGCCTCGACGATGGCGCCACGCTGCTGGAGCCTGGTTATGGCATCGACTCGCTGGTCGATTGGTTGCGCCGAAGCTTCCTTGTGACGGTGGAGGCCCCGGATCTGCAGGGGCTGGACGCTGGCAAGGTGAAGCGCCTGCTACTTGACCGGCTGCTGCTCGAATACCGTGGCAAGGATGCGCTTTTCCCGGTGATGCTGGGCATCAGCCGATTCATGCCCGAAAGGCCCAACCCCTACACGGTGCCCAACGACCGGGAGGGGTTGCTTTCATGGGCCCGCAGCCGGTTCCCCTCCCAGATAGAGGATTTTACCGAAAATGCCTTCCGCACGCAGAGCCGCGACAGTCTGGCCGAGGTTCTCCTCGACGCCGCTGCAGCCTGTCTGCCTTCGGTCACCCAGGAAGAATTGATTTCCAAGGCTGATGAGATCCTGGCCCACTCCAGCGTTGTCGAGCCCGAAGATGCTCAGGAATTGGCTGATTTCGCCAATCAGGCGGCTGGCCTGTCCCTCACGGGTGATGCCTTCGCCGGCAAGAACCCCGACCAGGCGCGTAACGCCCTGCTGGAAGCCTACGAGAACCAGGTGCGGCCGGAGCTGCATGCCATGGAACGCAACCTGATGGTCAACCAGGTGGATCAGCACTGGAAGCAGCACCTGCGCAGTATGGACCAGTTGCGCAGCACCATCCACCTGCGTGGTTACGGCCAGGAAGATCCCAAGACCGTCTACAAGCGTGAGGGTATGCAGGAGTTTGAGCGCATGATGGAGGTGGCCCGCGACACCATCTGCGAACTGGCTTTCCGCATGGAGGAAGCCGGCGATGTGGAAGACTCCATCTGGGTGATCGACCAGCTGGTGCATGCCGCCCCGCCCAAGCCCGGCCCGGTGCAGACCCCCGAGCAGTTGGCCACCAACAGCCCTGAGGCGCCCAAGCGTATTCCGCAGGCCACCAAGTCAGGCCTGGGCATCGGGCGCAACGAACCATGCCCCTGTGGCAGTGGCAAGAAGTACAAGAATTGTTGCATGCGCACTGTCGCCAACTGAAAGCTCCCCGAGGGGGGGGCCCGCGCGGGAAAGGAATCCCCCATGGCCCATCCGCTGGATGCCCTCTACGCCCTGGGCTTGACCGCCGCCTCGCCATGGCTGGCCTGGCGAGCGTTTACCCGAGGGCGGGATGGCTATCTGCGCCTGCTGGCAGGGTATCCATGTCCACCCCGGTCGGGTGCTGCCCCGCTGGCCTGGTTTCACGGTGTAAGTCTGGGCGAGGTCAATCTGCTGGCCACCGTCATTCGCGCCTTCCGGGCCCGTCACCCTGACTGGCAGGTGGGCATCACTGCCTCCACGCCGGCGGGGATGGCGGAAGCGGGTCGCCGGTTTGCCGGGGATTCGCTGGTGGCCTGTTTTTGCTGGGACTTCACCTGGCAACTGGAGCGGGTTTTCACCGCGTGGAACCCTAGCCTGGTTATTTTGGCCGAAAGCCAGCTTTGGCCCAACTGGCTGCGCCTGGCCCGTAAGCGCGGTGTCCCTGTCGCTGTTATCAATGGCCGCATGAGCCCGAAAAGCGCGGCAGGTTGGCGAAAACGGGCCTGGTTGGCCCGGCGCATTTTTCCCGGGGTCCACTCGTGGGCCGTTCAAGATCCCTCCATGGCAGACACCCTCAGCGCAATGGGGGTCGATGCAAACGCCATTGCCGTCACAGGCTCGGTAAAGTTTGACGGTGCCAAAGGGGATACCGGCCAGCCACTTCTGGCTGCACTGCGAGCCCAGTGGGGTGTGTCAGAGGGTGCCCCGGTCTGGGTGGCTGGGTCCACTCAGGAGCAAGAGGAACCGCTCATCCTCGATGCCTACCTGCGACTGCGGAAACGGTTTCCGGAGCTGCGCCTGGTGCTGGTGCCTCGCCAGCCCGACAATTTTGAGGCATCCGCGCGCCGGCTGGTGGAACTGGGCATTCCGTTCCTGAATCGTGCCACAGGCGCCTGCATCCCTGCCGGGTCTTCTCCCCATGTGTTGCTCCTGAATACCACTGGCGAGCTGGGTGCCGCCTGGGGGCTGGGAACGGTCGCATTTGTCGGGGGTAGCCTCGATGGCAAGCGCGGCGGACAAAACCCCATCGAAGCCGCTGCTTTTGGCTTGCCGGTCTGTTTCGGTCCCCATGTCTGGAACTTTCAGGATATTACAAGACAGTTGATTGGTGCCGGGGGGGCCCTGTGGGTGGCGGCCCAGGGTGATGTGGCGCAACACCTGGCCGATTGTCTGGGCCATTGGCTCGAATACCCCGCCGAGGCGCAGTATCTGGGGCGCCGGGGTCAAGAGTTCGTGGCGCGGCAGCAGGGCGCTACCGACCGCACGCTGGACTTCCTCCAGGCCCGAGGCCTGATTCCGCCGGCCCCTGGGGCGCGTGTGGCGGGCTAACCGGCCAACTTTTTCCAAGACTCTCAGGCGGATCGTCGATGAGCAAACCGGTCACTTGCCCTGATTGGGCCTGGAAAAATGGCGTGTGGCTGCCTCTGGCCCAGGCCGGCCCCTCACTGGCTGACGCAGGCTGGGTGCAAGGTGCCACCATCACCGACCTGCTGCGCACCCATGGCGGCCGCCCTTTCCTGCTCGAGGAGCATCTTGAGCGTTTTTTCAGCACCTGCCTGCAGGTTGGTATTACTCCCCGCTGGGGCCGACACGAGCTGGCCGAGGTGGTGCAAGAGTTACTGGTCCGCAACCAGGTGGGCATGGAACCGGCCGGGGCCTGGTGTGTGGTGCTTTTAGCCACCCCGGGTGCCCTTCGGCACTTCAAGACCGGGGAGGAGCATGGGGCCACCCAAATCGTTCACGGATATCCTTTGCCCGTAGCGCGTTACCAGCAATGGTTTCGCGCGGGTGCGCATCTGGTCGCCTCCAGCGTGCCAGCTGCGCTGGCCGGCCCACTGGATCCGCGCTGGAAGCACCGGAGCCGCCTGCACTGGTGGCTGGCCGAACAAAAAGCACCCGGCGGGACCATTCCGGTGCTACTCACCCCCCGGGGGGAAGTGACGGAAACGGCATTGGCCCATGTGGCTGGTATTTTTTCCCGCAACGGGCAACCGGTTCTGGTTCTACCACCCGAATCGTGGGTTTTGGCCGGGGTGAGCGCCCGCCTGCTGGTGCGCCTGGCGGGCGAACTAGGCCTGAATGTGGCCCGCCAACCCTTCACCTGGGACGAACTGGCGCAGGCGGATGAGATTTTACTCACGGGTAGCGCCTTTGGTTTATGTGGGGTAAGCCGGGTGGGTGAAAGTCCCGTGAATTGGCCGGGAAACTGGACGAAATTCCTGCAAACTGCCTGGTCTGCCCAAGCCGGCGAACCGCTGGCTGCCAGCTTTGACTAGAACGGGTTTCGGGCTGGACCAGAAATTCATTCTGCGCGCCCCCTCCCCAAACACCTTGCGTTTCAATAATCATTCTTGGTTGACTTTTGTCGGGTTCGGGGTTGCTGGCGTGCCCCGACACAGCTGGGCTGCCCACCCTGCCATCCCGATTTTGTTGCATACTCGCCAGGCAATCCAGGTCCACCCCTCCTAAGGGTGGGAGCGGTTGCTTATTGTCTAAAATTCAGGAGCCACTCCTCTCATGTCATCCACGACTCGTATGCCCCGCTCTTGGCGGCGCTGGACCTACCTGATGGTGGGGTTTACCCTGGTGGGGGTTTTTGGCTCCCTGGGGGCGGGGGGCTCTGACCAGCCGTCCACTCAAGAAGAATGGGCACCGTTCCAGTTTCTCACCGATCCCACCTTCAGCGGTTTTGAGCGCATGGCGCTCCTTTTCAATCTGGTCGTCGCCGCCGCCGGTCTGGGTTATGCCGTCTGGCTGACGAAATTCGTCCGCGCCCAGGACAGCGGTACCACGGTGATGCAGGAAATCGCCAAAGCGATCCGCGAGGGGGCAGATGCCTACCTCGTCCGCCAGTTCCGACTGGTGGCTGTGCTGATCTTTGTCATCACTGGCCTGCTGGTGTTCACCGCCTGGCCATGGGATGCCCCCAATAACAACGAAAAAATCCAGGTGGCAATTGGCCGTGGTATCGCTTTCCTGCTGGGTTCACTTTTCTCCGCCACGGTCGGCTTTGTCGGCATGCGCATGGCCACACTGGGCAACCTCAAAGTGGCCGCGGCCGCCCGCACCAGCTTCGGCAGGGCCCTCCAGATCGGCTACCGCACCGGTACCATCACCGGCATGCTCACCGACGGCCTTGGCCTGCTGGGTGGCACGCTCATTTTCCTCTACTTTGGTGAAAAGGCATTTGAAGTGCTGCTGGGCTTCGGCTTTGGTGGCACCCTGCTGGCACTGTTCATGCGTGTGGGCGGCGGTATCTACACCAAGGCAGCCGATGTGGGCGCCGACCTGGTGGGCAAGATCGAAGCCAATATTCCCGAAGACGATCCCCGCAACGCGGCCACCATCGCTGACAATGTGGGCGACAATGTGGGCGATTGCGCCGGCATGGCGGCTGACATCTTCGAAAGCTACGAGGTGACCATTGTTGCCGCCCTGATCCTGGGCCTGGCCAGCTTTGGCCACATGGGCGTGATTTTCCCGCTGATGGTTCATGCCATCGGAGTCATCGGCTCGATCATCTCCACCAGTCAGGTGCGTGCCGACAAGGCTGAAGGTGTGAAGGCAGCCATGGGCGCCGTCACCCGCGGCTTCTGGTTTGGCGCTGCCCTGTCAGTCGTCCTGATCGTCGCCCTGGGCTGTGTCTACCTGCGTCCGAACGCCGATTACATTGTCCGCGAGTCGATCAAGCGCGGTCTTATCGACAACAGTGCCTTCCTGGCCGATCTGAACACGGCGGCCGGCACATCGCTGGCTTTGCCCGAGAAACCTCGCGATCTTGGCCGCAGCAAGGCACCCTTTGAGGCTGCCCGCGAGCAGTTGGTGGCGGATGCCCGTTTCGCCTTCATCAAGCTCGACACTGCCAAGCGTGAGGAACTGGCCAAGACCCACCTGGCCGCCGCCCAGAAGGTGATGCCTCTCAAGGAAGGGCTCGACTACCGCCCCATCCTCACCTGCCTGATCGGTATCGCTCTGGCGCTGGCCCTGCACTGGTGTACCGACTACTGGACCAGCACCGAACATGAGCCTGTCAAGGCTCTGGTGAAAAGCTGCCGTACCGGCCATGCCACCAACATCATCAGCGGCCTGGCCCTGGGATATGAGAGTGCGGTCTGGAGTGTCATCATCATCAGCGCTGCCCTCCTCGGCTCGGTGATCGTCTATACCGATACCAGCCCTGTCTTCATCGCCTATGGCGTGGCCATGTGCGGCATCGGCATGCTCACCCTGACGGGCAACATCATCTCCATGGATGTGTTTGGCCCGGTGGCTGACAACGCCAATGGCATTGGCGAGATGGGTTTCAACCGTGACAGCAACAACCAGCCGTTGCCGGCTGGCCATCCTGACCACATGCCAGAACCCGAGTACAAGCGGAGCCGGCAAATTCTTGCCGACCTCGATGCGGTGGGCAACACCACCAAGGCCATCACCAAGGGTATAGCCATCGGGTCTGCGGTGCTGGCTGCGGTGTCACTATTCGCCAGCTTCATCGCCGTTGCCTCCACAGGCAAAGGCGAAGACGCCATCGCCTCGCTGTCGATCGAGGAGTTCAACGCCGGCGCGGCCTTGCTCACCCTGGCTGATCCGTATGTGTTCATCGGCATGATCCTGGGCGGCGCGGTGCCGTTCCTCTTCAGCAGCATGACCATTCGTGCGGTGGGCCGGGCTGCATTCCTCATCGTTCAGGAATGCCGCATGCAGTTCCGCGACAAGGATATCTGGGAGGGCCGCAAGCGCCCCGATTATGGCAGGGTGGTGGATATCTGCACCTCCATGGCGCAAAAGGAACTGGTGGGCCCCGGCCTTCTGGCAATCTTTGCTCCTGTGGTGGTCGGCTTCGCCATGGGGCCTTTTGCCTTGGGGGGTTTCCTGGCTGGCATGATCCTGATCGGCCAGATGATCGCTGTCTTCATGGCCAATGCCGGCGGCGCATGGGACAACGCCAAGAAGATCATTGAGGATCAGCCCAAAACCGCCACAACGGGCAAGGGTTCCGAGGCTCATAAGGCTTCGGTGACGGGTGACACCGTTGGTGATCCGTTGAAGGATACCGCGGGCCCGGCTATCAATCCCCTCATCAAGGTAATGAATATGGTCAGCCTGCTGATCCTGCCGATGGTGCTCCAGTACAACCTGAAAGACGGCAAGATGGTGGAAGGCCGCTACAGCATCGGCCTTGCCGTGCTGGGTGTGGCGCTGCTGGCAGTTGCCTGGGCCTGGTGGCAATCGAAGCGTGAAAGCGACGAGATGAAGGCTATCGACGAGGAGTTTGTCAAAGCCTCCCAGGGTTGATCGTCAGCATCTGCTTGGCTATTTTGCAATGGGGGCGGATTCGCTTGTGCAATCCGCTCCCATTTTTTACCAAGGCATTCACGGAGCACACTTATGGCAGGCAACCCCCAGGACGAAATGCGGCTTTATCTGGATGCCTCGCCCCAACGAGTACTAACCCTGCGGCTTATAATTGCCGCCATGCTGATATCGCCCCTGTTGATGGAAATAGTCTTCGAGGTCTCCAATCTGGTTGTACCCAGTAAGCCAGTAAAGGCCCAAGCCAAGGGCGAAATAGTCCCAACAGACCGGATGCCAGCCAGCCCCGACTTAAGTAAGCCAGAAAAGGCCCAAGCCGAAGACGAAATACCGATTTTTGGGATCGTTTGCAGCGTACTGGCGGTGAGCGGGGTGGTTACAGCTTTCTTCCTGATCAGGTGGCAGCGCCAGAAAAACAGCAATTTGCTCAATAGCAACGATGCCTTTTCCCCATCGGATCTGT
>QWOS01000098.1 GCA_003669555.1 Planctomycetota bacterium | reverse complement strand
GGCTAAGACTGGTGGCATGATGGCAATTCCTTTTGCCGTTATTTCACAATGGGAACTCCAGGTAGTTAATTTTGCAGCTGCGTTTACGAAAGGGAAGGCCAAAAAAGACTATTTTTCAGCTAGAAAAATGCTGCCCGGGAATTGCTGTACATTAGTTCCATATAACTCTGCCCCAAGGGAACCGGCGGTAGTACCCCAAATAATAGGACCGTTAGGGTCATTCTGATACCAGTCTACGGCAGTTACGGCACTTAGATTTCCCACCGCGCTGGTGGTATTCCAATAGTTTCCTGCATTGTCCATAGTAGTATTCACAAAATCAACAACAAGCCAGTAATTGGTGTCTTTTTATAGGGTTACTACCTGAGACATATAAATAAAATTTCTTGGGTCACTTGTGTTTAAGGGACCATCCCGCCAGTCACGACTAAGATAACACCGGGGTTGACCTGAGTTATTACTGACGCTTAACCACCTGTCTGTAGCCAGAACAGCTAATCTGGATGTTGGTCCCGCAGCGGTGTCATGATTTGCAGACATTCCGTTAATCCACAACTCTACATTGAAAGTTCCGGAATTTTTTCCTGAGTGCTCTGTCCATAAATAAAGACCGATACCATCAAGTTTCATGGTCGCACTAGATGTAAATGGCAGCGCCCTTTTGTAATGAGCACCTTCAAAACTCACGGGATCACTAGAAGATGGATTGTAATATAGGACATCTCCCCGGACTGCCCCTCTCCCTCCTCCGGTAAATAGCCAGGTTAGTGTCAAAGTCAGGTAAACAAGTGGCCTGATGTTGTACCGTAAGGCTGACCAAGGTGAATTATAGGTGCATTTATCCAAAATTATTAGTACTCCTGCATGGTGTATTAAAATATTGCAAGGTACCACGAAACTGTCTAGATTGATTTGGCACAGCGACAAGCAGAAGTCAATGTCCTGGGCATTTAATTGGGTGCACGATTGCCCCTTCCCAAGCCCCAAACAAGGCACACGAAGATGGCCCAGGGCAGACGCATCGTCGCCCTGGTGCGGTGAAACCAGGCTTGGATAGGCACGACAATCATGGCTAAACACGGATTGCCTAGAGCAAGTTTCACATTTGTGGAGTTACTCTGGAATGAAAAAATGGCAAAACACAAAGTGTTTTTTAGCAATTCTTTGTGCCCTTTTATAAGAAGTCTGCTCTAATGCCACCATTCCGCCATTCAGGGCTGGGATTTCCATGGCTTTTGCCCCCGGGGCGGCGCTGCGCTCTGGCCTGGGGTACGCTTTATCGCACCACCTGGAGTATGGCCTGGATGAGCCTGGCATGGTGGTACCAGGCCAGACCGTCGATGGTGGGCAGTTTGCGACCAGTTACACCGTCCACCAAAGGTGCCTTTTGCACCATCAGGCTGAGCAAAGCCTGCTCACGGCCAGGCTCCAGCCATTGAGGGACTTTGCCCCGGGCCATGGCCCAGCCAGCCCCCAGAGCCCAACCGCCCCAGGTGCTGACGCCGCAGACAATCAGGCGGTGGGTGGTGACGCGGCAGGCAATGGCGCCCCCCCTGGGGATGCGTTCGGCAATGAGGGGCCAGCCGGCCCGGCCCATGCCCAGCTCGTTGCCCCCATCGCCGATGCCAATGGTTAAGCAATCGGGATCAGGATTTTCAAAAAGGCCGTGGGCGGGGAAGTTCCATGCTCCCAGATCCGCGCCTTTCATGGAGAATGCCTGGCCCCGGGCGGATTCAGGCAGTTCTTTGTCCAGTCGGCTGATGTCGGCGTCGGGGTGGGCGGCTTGAAAGGTCTCGAGGGTATGGGTGGGACCGGCTCGTTCGATGCTGATCAGGTGGGTGAAGTCACCGTGCCAGCGCTGGAGTGCAGCGGTTTGTTTGTCGGGTTGGCGGGGCAGGGAACTCAAATCGAAGGTCGGGATGTCGCGCTGCAAGCCGCGTTGGGTCAGGCCCAGACGCAGGGCAGGCAGAGCGGTGCCATCGGCTGCCAGCACAGCCTGGTGGCCGAGCCTACAGGCAGTTTCAGCCAAGAAGAGTGCTCCTGGCGGGCCATCGGTTTCGCTGGTGCCCGGTGGCTCCGCAAGGGCGATGGGAAAACCGGTGATAATCAAAAGCCTGGGAGAGGGATGGGCAGCCAGGTGGTGGGCACAGGCGGCAAAATCATCCTTTTGGCAGGAAAACAGGCTTGGCTCACCCCAATCCAAGCCCCGGCCCGCGGCATCGGTCTGGATGAGGGTATTGAGCTTCTCGAGGGCCTGGGCGATGGAGGGACTGGTCATGCTTCCTGCCAGGGGTTGTCGAGTTGCTCCAGCGCCTCGGCCAGCCAGGGGCCGGTTCCCAGGGCCTCCGGCCAGCTGGCATCGGGTTTCACCAGCAGACTGACTGGCTCGATCAGGGTGGGGTGCTGGAAGCGCATGCCCCAGGCATGGAGGCCGATGACAGCCCCGGTGGGTCCCTGCAAGGGGCCTGCTGCACCGTAGCGGTCGTCCCCCAGCAGGGGGCAACCCCGCCAGGCAAACTGGGCGCGGATCTGGTGGGTGCGACCTGTTTTGGGCCGAACCAGGGCCAGGGCCAACCCAGGCACACGCGCCACCAGAGTGTAATCAAGTCGGGCCTCCTTGGCACCCGGGCCACCTTGGCGCAACCGTTCGGCGTGGCGCACTCCCTGGCCCTGGGCGGCCCCCTCCGAGCGCATCCAGTCGAGCATTTCGCCCTGGTCAGGCAGGCGGTTTTTCCGTTCTTCGAAGCAGGCCAGGTAGACCTTGGCGATTTCTTTCTCGTGAAACTGGCCAGACAACCTGGCCGCCGCCTTGCTGGTCCGGGTGAACAAAACCACCCCGCTGGTGGGACGGTCGAGCCGATGGACGACCCCCAGGTAGACATTGCCCGGCTTCTGGTAGGTGGCCTTGAGGTATTTTTGCGCCAGATTGGCCAGGGTGATCTCGCCAGCGTTGGCGGGTGGGGACGTGGCCAACCCCGCTGGTTTGTGGAATGCCAGCAAATGATTATCTTGCAGCAGGATGGGGGGAATGGGTTGGGTCATGAGAGACATTCTAAGCTCCTGCTCGTCAATTGGAAGGAAAGCCAATCCCAAGCGTTGCGTTTAACGGGTGTTGAGGTGAAAAAGTGTCCTGAGGCAACCGGTGTAGGAAAAGCCCCCTCTTTCGTTTATAGTGAGAGAATGACAGACCAAACGAAAACCGGTAAATCCAGCAACAATCCCCGGATCACTTTCTTCGGTGCGGCGCGCATGGTGACCGGTTCCATGCACCTTCTCGAGGCGGGTGGCCAGCGCATCTTGCTTGATTGCGGCAGTGTCGCGACCGGCAAAATGAATCAGGACAAGCCGCCTGAACCGTTCCCATTCGACCCACAAAGTGTTGACGCGGTGGTGCTGACGCACTCCCATCACGACCATTGCGGCCGTTTGGCGACGCTGGTGCGTGACGGGTTCGATGGCCCGATTTTCACCCACCCCATCAATATTGAGCTGTTGGGTTTGTTATTGCGCGATTCCGCCCGCATCCAGGAGCAAGAGGCTTCCACTTCCCGTCGCCGCGGTGGCCCGGTGGTGGTGCCCCGTTTCGACACCGCCGATGCGGAACTCACTCTCGACCTGTGTGAGCCGATTGAATACGGGCAAAAAGCCAGTCTGAGTGATGGGATCGAGGTGGGTTTGCGTGATGCGGGGCATATTCTCGGCTCCGCCATGGCCCATATTGCCTGGCGCCAAAACGACCGGGATCGCAGTCTCACTTTCACGGGCGACCTGGGCCGTAGCGGGGTGGATTTCCATCCACCACCCGCGGCACTGCCGGCGTGCGACTACCTCTTGTGTGAAAGTACTTATGGCGGCGAGTACCACGACAGCGTGGAGGTGATGGCCCGGAAAACCGGGCAGGCCATTCGTCGGGCGGTGCGCGAAGGTGGCAAGGTACTGATTCCGGCCTTCAGTCTGGGGCGCACCCAGATAGTGGTGCATTTCCTGCAAACCTGGATGCGCGAAGGTATTGTTCCGCCACTCGATATCCATGTCGATAGCCCGCTGGGTCATCGTTTTGCCAAGGTGTACGACCGTAGCCCTGAGGGCTTTTCGGTGCCCTTGCGCATTTTCGACGATATCGACTGGCTCGAAACCCGCGACGGGGCCATGGATGCCTCGCTAAGTCCGGGGTCGCGTATCATTATCGCCTCGGGTGGCATGCTGGAGGGTGGGCGTATTTTGCAGCACCTGAAGCATCATGTCGATGATCCACGTTGCACCCTGCTGCTGGTCAGCTTCCAGGCCCCAGGCACGCTGGGTGAACAGGCCCTGCAGGAAGACGACAGTATCCGTTTTGCGGGCAAACGCTGGAACAAGTGGATTGCGGTGGAGCAGGTGCGCGGCTTTTCGGGCCACGCCGACCACGGTGATTTCCTCAATGCCACCGCTCCGCTCGAGGGGAAAACAACCCAGGTGATGCTGGTGCATGGCGAGGAGGAGCGGGCCGAGAAACTGGCCGCCGCCTTCAGCACCCGTGGTCTGGGAACCATCACCATCCCGAACCTGGGCCAGACAGTCGAACTGGTCTGACTCGTGGCGTTTTATTGGACGGTGCTGGCTTCGTGGCAAACGATTGGTAGACTGGAATGGGGGAGGGTAGAATCCCTCCCCTATCTTTTTGTTTCCAGTCAGCCAGGAACGCACCATGCGACAGCTCCTAGCCCCAGCGGCTTTGGTCCTTTGTTTCCTCGGTGCCCCGGTCAGAGGCCAGGATACCCCCAAGCCGGGTGAGTGGTTCCAGCTTTTCAATGGGAAAGACCTGACGGGCTGGACACCCAAGATCCGCACTTTTGCGCTGGGGGACAACTATAAAAATACTTTTCGGGTAGAAGATGGCCTGTTGAAAGTGCGTTACGACGGCTACGACCAGTTTGACAGCCGTTTTGGGCATCTGTTCTACCAGCAACCTTTCAGCCATTACACCTTGCGCATTGAGTACCGCTTTGTCGGTGACCAGGCCAAGGGCGGGCCTGGCTGGGCCATCCGCAACAGCGGAGTGATGATCCATGGGCAAGACCCTGCCACGATCAGCAAGGACCAGGAGTTTCCGGTCAGCATCGAGGTGCAGTTTCTGGGTGGCGATGGCAAGAACCCCCGCCCCACGGGCAACCTGTGCACACCCGGCACGCATGTGGTGATGAAAGACAAGCTGGTGAAGACCCACTGCATCGATTCCACCTCCGCCACCCAGCATGGCGAGCAATGGGTGACCGCCGAGATCGTGGTGAAGGGGGCCGGCCGGATCGAACACAAGATCAATGGCAAGTCGGTGATCAGTTACGAAAAGCCGCAGTACGACCCGGGAGACAAAACCGCCCAGCCGCTCATCAAAGATCCGAAAAATCTGCTGATTGAAGGCGGCACGCTCAGCCTGCAATCAGAAAGCCATCCGCTTGATTTTCGCAAGGTGGAGATCATGGTGCATCCCAGGCCATGATGGAGATGGGCGGGGCTGCCACCCGCATGCCAGCCTGGAAGCCACCCCGGCGACGCAGGCTTTGGCTGATGCGCCATGGCGCGGTGGACTATTTTGCGAAGCCTGGCGCGGATTTTTCGTCGCCGGAGCTTTCGTCTCTGGGGATTGTTCAGGCCCTGGCTGCCGGGGCGCTGCTGGTCCAGCAGGGGATCGACCTCCTGGTTACCAGCGGTCTGCCGCGCACCCGGCACACTGCCAGCCTGGTCCTGCCGGGGTGTCAGGCAGTTGAAGATTCGCGCTGGCGGGAGATTGAACCAGGCAAGCTGGCGGCCCTTCCCCAGGGCGCAACCCCAGACCCCGCAGCCTTGCAGGCTATTCTGCACACCCTGGGCCCGGGCCTGACGGATGACTCGCGTTTTTTGCAGGGGGAAACCTTTGGTGCGGCCCGAACCAGGGTCGGGGAGGCTGTGACTGATTTGCTCGCCGATCCAGGCTGGCAACAGTGCCTGGTGGTGGCACACAGCGTCAGCCTGCGGCTGGCGTTGTTGCACCTGCTGAACGCGCCGCTCGACTCAGTCTGCCGGCTGGAGCAGGATGCCGGCTGTCTGAATCTGGTGGAGATTGATCCCCAGGGTCTACCCCTGGTGCGGCTGGTCAATTTCACGCCCCCGTCACCCTCCAAGGAGCTGCATCGGCACAGTTCCCTGGAGGAATTGCTGCTGCAATTTCTGACACCCCAGAGTTCCACGGGCCGTTCCTGATTGTTCCACAGCTAAGCCCTCTTTTTTCATGGCTTGACCTTGGCGCAGCGGGTGGGTAAGGCACACTTCATGGTTGCACCGCGCCGGGGGGATAGCGGTGCGCCTGACAGGGGATAGTGTGGAACTTTTCAAGCCATGGCTGGCCCTTGCCATCGGTCTGCTGCTGGGGCGTATGGCTCTGCTGCGGGCCGACGCATGGCCGAACTTATCGTCCGATGACGCCCCCCTGCCTGCGGAAGCAGCACCTGTGGCAGCCCTGCTCTGGCAGGGGCCGGCGCTGGATGCGGGGCCTGGCGGGACGGACGAAGCCGTGGAGTACGGGCAAGCTCGTCTGCTGCCGACGGTCGATTCCAGCAAAAAATTCCCGAAGGTGACCCTGGGGGGCCTGTTGCAGGTCGATGCTGGCTGGTTCAACCAGAGCACCTCCAGCCAAAAGTCAGTGGGAGATGTTCAGGATGCCGCTGGTATGCGCCGCGCCCGAATTCTCGCCTTTGGTTCGTTGGCGGAAAATATTGATTTCCGATTGGGGCTCGACTTTGCCGCCCCGGCGCGGCCCTCTTTCGTGGATGCTTTTCTCGATTTCACCAAAATACCCACGCTGGGTGTGATTCGGGTCGGGCAATTTCGCCAGCCCGAAGGCTTGGAGTTGCTGACAGCCCAACGCTTTGGCATTTTCATGGAACGGGCCCCTAATATCTTGCTTATGCCTACCCGCAGGATTGGGATCGGTACCTTCAACCGCAGCGAAGATGGGCGCGCCACCTGGTTTTTCAGTGCCTACCGCTCAGGTACCGATCAATACGCCAACGATTCCAATGACAATGGAGCATTCGCCGGCATGAGCCGCCTGACCTGGGTGGTGTGGGATGGGGACCGTGACCGGTATCTGCATATCGGTGGGAGCTTCGGTTTTTCGGGTGCTACCAACGGACGCATCCAGTATGGCAAGCTGGGTGGCAACTCGCCGGAATGGGGCCTGTTCGTTGGCACGCAGGGCACGCCGGAGTTCACGCAATCCACACCCTCCTTTGTCAATACGGGGCAATTCACTGCGCTGAATGCTGTGCTGTCCAATTTCGAGGCTGTCTGGAACTATGGGCCGGTGGCGGTCCAGGGGGAGTTCACCACCAGCCAGGTGAACCGGCCTGATATGCCGTATGCCTTTTTTTCAGCTTGTTATGGGCAGGTTTCGTATCTGATCACGGGTGAATACCACCCGTATAACAGAAATCTGGCGGTCATCGATCGGGTCATTCCCAACACCGAGGCCGGCCCGGGTCGGCCTTTTGGCGGGGCCTGGGAAATCGCCGCCCGCCTCTCCACCATCGACCTGACCTCCGGGACAGTCCATGGTGGCCAACTGACTGACGGCACTGCGGGCCTGAGCTGGTACGCCAACCCGTACACGCGGGTCTATTTCAATTTTATCCACTCTTTTTTGCAGAAGGGACCAGTTGGCCCGAGCAATGCCAATGTCTTCGCCATGCGAGCCCAAGTGGATTTCTGAATCGCCAGGTAGCCGAATGGCCTGGCTGATTCCACCGTTATTTGCTGAATCAACGCGTTGGCTCCATGCTATGGTGGGTCTGCCATTTTTACCGATCTCTTCGCAGTCACCTTCATCAATTCTTCACGATTTCCACTTGACAGCATGCCGGATACCTAATAGGCCCCTATTTGGATTGCTCCTTCCGGGGGGGTGAAGTGGTCTAGTTCGTATTTCCGGGGGGAAAATCCGTGCGCCTGAAAAAGCTTTGGTTGAGTCTGGCATTCTGTCTGGTGGTGGGCCGTTGGTCATTGGCTGATGAGAAACCCGATCCAGGCAGTGCCCAGCCAACCAGCCCCATGGTTATTCCCAGTAGCATGCCCAGCGAAGAGTCGCCCGACGACGCTCCGCTACCTTTACAATCAAATCCTATCGGGGCGCTGATCTGGCAGGGGCCAGCACTGGATGCGGGGCCTGGTGGCAGTGATGAAGCGGTCGAGTATGGCCAGGCCCGCCTGTTACCGACCGTTGATTTGGGCAAAAAATTCCCCAAGGTGACCTTTGGTGGCCAGTTGCAGGTGGATGCCGGCTGGTTTAACCAAAGCACCTCCAGCATGCTCTCGGTGGGGGATGTGCAAGATGCCGCCGGTGTGCGCCGGGCGCGTATCCAGGCCTTCGGTGCGGTGGCCGAGAATGTGGACTTCAAGCTCGGGCTCGATTTTGCATTCCCGGGGCGTCCTTCTTATGCGGATGCCTTTCTCGACTTTACAAAAATTCCGCTCCTGGGCATCATCCGGGTTGGCCAGTTCAAACAGCCTGAAGGGCTGGAATACCTGACCAGTAACCGCTTCCTGACATTTATGGAACGCGGACCCAGCAACCTGCTGATGCCAAACCGCCGCATGGGTATCGGTACCTTCAATCGTACCGAAAGTGGTAGAAGGACCTGGTTCTTCAGCGTCTATCGGTCCGGTTCCGATCAATATGGCAATGACCTGAGCGACAACGGTGCCTTTGGCGGCATGGGCCGCATGACATGGTTAGCCTGGGATGGCGATTATGACAAATACATGCATTTTGGCGGCAGCTTTGGTATTTCGGGGGCAACCAACAGCAAAATCCGCTATGGCACCCTGGGTGGCAATGCGCCGGAATGGGGCCTGTTTGTTGGCACTATTGGCACGCCCGAATTCGCCAACTCCACACCTTCCTTTGTGGACACCAAGGCCTTCGGGGCCGAGAATGTCCTCCTTTCCAACTTTGAATACGCCTTCAATTATGAATCATTCTCGCTGCAGGGAGAATACACCGCAAACCAGGTGAATCGGATTGATAAACCCTATGCGTTCTTCCACGGCTATTATGCCCAGGCCAGCTTCTTCCTGACAGGTGAGCATCGCCCCTACAACCGGAACCTGGCTGTGTTTGATCGTGTGCTGCCCCTTTCGGAGTACGGCCATGGCCGGTTGCTGGGTGGGGCCTGGGAGATCGCCGCCCGCATCTCCAACCTGGACCTCAATCAGCAGAACATCCATGGTGGCAATATCACCGATGGCACCGCAGGACTGAACTGGTATGCCAACCCGTATACACGGGTCTATTTCAACTTCATCCATTCCTTCCTGCAAAAAGAGCCAATCGGTCCGAGCAATGCCAATGTCTTCGCCATGCGGGCCCAGGTGGATTTCTGAAGAAAAGTATGGCCTTCAGCCGCAATGTTAGAAATCAGAAAGGTATTTGACTCACCCATCCGGACTTGCTAATCAACCTGCCTCTTCCACAGGGCAGGAGAGGTTTATGAGGGGAAAACCTGGATGGTGTCTGGACTGGCTGGTTTTTGCTTGTCTGCTTGGAATGATTGCGGCCGGACCTGTGGCAGCATTTCCGGATCAGCCTCTGGTGAGTGTGGATTCCAGTAGCAACGCTTCCGAGGTCATCCCAGCCGTGGTGGGAAGCAATAGCGCGGGTGGTATACCGCGGCTGAGCCCTGATGATGCGCCCATGACAACTCAGCCTACCGCCCTCATCTGGCAAGGGCCGGCCCTGGGCGCTGGTCCCGGTGGCGAGGAGGATGCGGTTGAATATGGACAGGCCCGTCTGCTGCCCGCCCTGGGTGGAGCTCAGGGTGGGCCCAAAGTAACTTTTGGCGGTGTGTTTCAGGTGGATGCCGGCTGGTTCAACCAAAGCACTTCCAGCCAGACGGCTGTGGGGGATGTGCAGGACGCCGCCGGTGTACGTCGCGCCCGCATCAACGCTTTCGGCTCCGTGGCCGAGAATGTCGATTTCCGTCTCAGCATGGACTTCGGCTTCCCTGGCCGGCCCACTTTCACTGATGTGTTTATTGATATCACCAAGGTTCCCACCCTGGGAACAGTGCGCATGGGGCTTTTCAAGCAACCGATGGGCCTGGAGGAACTGACCAGTTTCCGTTTCATCACCTTCATGGAGCGGGCGCCCAATTTTTTGCTGATGCCATTTCGGCGCATGGGCCTCGGTTTTTTCAATGTCAGTGAAAACAGGCGCGCCACCTGGTTCGTCAGCACTTACCGGTCAGGCAATGACCAGTTTGGCAACGATGTCAGCGACTCCGGTGGTTACGCCGGCATGGGCCGATTCAGTTACCTGCCTTTCATCAACGACTTTGACGATCATTTTTTGCATGTCGGCGGCTCGTTTGGCATCTCGGGGGCCAACAAGCAGAATATCCAGTATGGCGCGCTGGGTGGTAACGCCCCCGAATGGGGCATGTTTGTCGGCACCCAAGGTACCCCTGATTTCACCCAGTCGACCCCGTCTTTTGTCAACACCGGCAAGATTCAGGCGGTCGATGCGATACTGTCGAACACAGAACTGGCCTATGTGCTGGGACCGTTGTCTTTGCAAAGTGAATTCACCACCAGTCAGGTGAACCGGATCAACAATTCTGCCTCTTTTTTCTACGCTTACTATGCGCAGGCTTCATTTTTTCTCACTGGTGAGCATCGCCCTTACAACCGCAACCTGGGTTACTTTGACCGGCTGATGCCCAACACCACTATGGGGCACGGTCGCCCTCTGGGTGGTGCCTGGGAGGCCGCACTTCGACTGTCGCACATCACGCTTTCCGATGCCGGGGTGCAGGGGGGGGATCTGACTGATGGCACCATGGCCATGAACTGGTATGCCAATCCCTACACGGTTTTCAAGTTCAATTTCATCCACTCGTTTCTGGACAATAAAGGCAATGGCAAGGGTGGCATTTACGGTCCCAGCAACGCCAATGTCTTTGCCATCAGAGCCCAGGTGGATTTCTGAACCTCATGAAATGGCCTACCCGATCACTCGATCTCGACAACCGTTCCATCTGGCGTGATATCAATCTCGCGCACTTTGCCATTTTTTGCTTTGCCGCGAACCTCGTATGTGCCATTCGACATTTGCCAGGCGGTATCAAATTTCACATTCGGCAATTTTTCGCGAGCAATCTTCAGGATGTCGGCTGGAACATCCTTCAGCTCCAAAGTGGTTTTTTTGGGCGGTGAAAATCCGCCGCAGCCACAGACAGCGCAGCAAACCACTACTACCAGGTATTTTGCCAAGGGCATCAATAATCTCCATGGGCAACAACTTCGCCACCGGCACGGGTGGCAATTGCCTTGTAAACCTGGTAGGAAATCGAGCGACCCAGGCCCGCGACATGCCCATCAGCGAAGACAAAGTTGCCCGCCCCGGCATGGCGCGAAGTGAAATGGTTGATTTCCTCAGGAAAAGCAGGCCCGTTAAAAGTCTCGCCAGTGTGTGCCAGGACAAAGTTGGCGGCGGGGAGGACCTGCAACGCCAGCGGTGAACCAGGTGTTGGCACCTGATTGGCATTGATCACGGCACCCACCCAGGTGGACTGGGCATCGCGGAATGAACGCTCACCCACCATCAGGGTTGAGCTGGCGCCATCAGTAATATCAGCAATGCGCACGCTGCTTCCCCGGTAGAAAACACCGTCCCCGTCGACACCGGGTTCGCCTATGCCAAAGCAGCCAACATAACTGCCAGGAGACACCAGGCACAGTGTGGATGCCAGCTCACCATGAGTCGTGCGGGGCCCCACGGCAAAGGCTTCGGCTGGGGGAGAATCGGACGGGCACAGGTAGTTTTTGATGATCGTCGCGCGAGCCTGGGCATGACCCACTACCTCAATGGGTACTTTCAGGTCGATCAGCCGAAACAGGCCCTCTTGCTCGAGTTGCGGAAGTATCTGGGCAGCCCACCCCCAACCCGGGCCGGTATCATTGCCAACCCCGTCGAAACCGGAGAGATACCCGGCAGGGAATTGTCCGGCCCCATCATGGTAGTTATGGAGGGCCAAACCGACTTGCTTCAGATGGTTGACACACTGTAACCGCGCGGCGCTTTCCCGCACTTTTTGCACGGCGGGAACCAGCAAGCCCACAAGAACAGCCATAATGGCAATCACCACCAGGAGTTCAATCAAAGTGAACCCGGCCCGAGTCAGAGCAGGATTATTTCGCATGGGATTCACCCCTGGAGAATTGTGGCAACCGTTGGAATGCAGCCGATCACAGATTTGGCCAGGAATAATTGCCGAGTGCAAATAGCAACACCCCGGCTAAAAAGCTGGGGTGAATGCAAATGTTGACAACAACGGCCGAGCAACTCAGCGAGTTGTTTTGCGGGCCTTGCGCCGCTTGCGATCCAGAAAAGCCTTGCGCTTCAGGGCCTTGGGGGTCGGGTGATTCAGGGCCTTGCGACGGCGCTTGCGGGCTGTGCGAAGCTTGCGGGCCAACATGATGAAAACTCCATAATTCCTTGCCAAAAACCCAACCTACACCATCCGACGGCTCAAGTCAGTACCTCTTTCACCACTCGGGCCGGTTCCACCCCGGTGAGCTTGCTATCCAACCCCTGGTTTTTTACCGTGAACCGCTCGTGATCGATTCCCAGAAGATGCAGCACGGTGGCATGCAGGTCATGCACGCTGACCTTGTTCACCGCCGCATGGTAGCCAAATTCATCGGTTTCCCCATAGGAAAAGCCCGGTTTTACACCACCACCAGCCAGCCACATGGTAAATCCGGCCAAATGATGATCGCGGCCGTTCCCCTGGGCCATTGGCGTTCGCCCAAATTCGGAACCGAAGATCACCAATGTGTCTTCCAGCATGCCCCGTCGCTGCAAATCAACCAGCAAAGCGGCCGCGCCCCGATCCACTTCCGCAGCGCTGCCAGCCACATGTTCTTTGATGGCACCGTGGTGGTCCCAGTCGCGGTGGTACAGCTGAATAAAGCGCACCCCCCGTTCGGCAAGCCGCCGGGCCAACAGGCAGTTCGCCCCAAAGGTGCCGTCCCCCCCCCGGGTGCCATACATGTCCAGGGTTTCCTTCGATTCGTCGCTCAGGTCCATCAGGCCAGGTACGCTCGATTGCATGCGGAAAGCCAACTCGTACTGGCTGATGCGAGTGGCGATTTCGGGATCATCTACCCGGATCTGATGCCGACGGTTGAGCGCCTCCACCGCATCGACCACCCCGCGCTGGCTGGCCATGTCGACTCCGGGAGGATTGCGCACATACAGGACCGGATCGCCAGTCCCCCGCAACTCCACTCCCTGCACCCTCCCGGGCAAAAAGCCGGAGTGCCATTGGCGCGCCGCGATAGGCTGTTTTTGCCCATATTTCCCGGTAGAGACCATAACAATAAAGCCTGGCAGGTTGTCCGCTTCGGCACCCAGACCATAGAGGACCCAGCTTCCCATCGCGGGGCGACCGGCAATCATGGTGCCGGTATTCATGAAGGTGTGCGCCGGATCGTGGTTGATCGCATCGGTTGACAGCGAGCGGATCAGGCACATCTTGTCAGCACACTGGCTGCCCAGTTGCGGAAAGATGGTGGAAATTTTTTGCCCGGATTGGCCATATTGCTTGAACGGGTGCTGCGGCGCAAAAACAGTCAGCTTCGACCCCTGAAGCTGGGCAATCTGCTTGCCTTTCGTCACGGAATCAGGCATCGGTTGCCCGTTCAGTTTTTCTAGCGTAGGTTTGTGGTCGAAGGTATCGAGATGGCTCATGCCACCTGCCATGTACAGCCAGATCACCCGCTTCACCCGCGGCCGATGGTGCAACGGTCGTAGCACACCGGCCTCGGCGGAAGATCCAGCGACACCCTTGCCAGCCAGCAGGCTGGTGAGGGCCATCGATCCCAGACTCAGGCCCGATCGTCCAAGGAAACTACGGCGACCCACGGCAAACGGCAACATGATGAATTCTCCTTACCTTGAATCGATAGTCACTCGCGTGTGATGGTCTCGTGCAGGTTCAACAACACCCGCGCACAAGTTGTCCAGGCCGCCAGGTCGGCAACCGTTTCTCCACCTGGGACAGCACCTGGGCCAGCCAGTTTTTCCGCCTCAGCCGGGCTGGCCTGATAGGTGGTTTTTTGCCGGTGGAGGAGGCCCGTCAAGGTGGACAACTCGGTGGCATCCGCACCGCGCTGCAGCACCAGACTGAACATTGCCTGCAACCGGGAAGCCTCGTTTTTGTCCTTAGATTCTCCAAGAACCCGCGCGGCCAACGCACGGGCCGCCTCCACCTGGATGGGATCATTGAGCAATACCAGTGACTGCAGGGGGGTGTTCGAGCGACCACGGTCGGCGGCGCATTCCTCGCGGGAAGGTGCGTCAAATGCCTGCATGGCCGGGTGCAGGTACTGCCTTTGCCAGTGGGTGTAGAGCGACCGGCGGTGCAGATCCTGGCCGGTGCTCTGCTGCCATTCGCGGGAAGGGAAGTTCAGATGGGCCCAGTAACCCGCAGGCTGGAAGGGGAAAACGCTGGCCCCACCGACCTTTTCCACCAGAATGCCACTCACTGAAAGTGTGGTGTCGCGCACCATCTCGGCATCGATACGCCAACGCCCCTGGCGTGCCAGCAGGTTATTGGCTGGATCGGCCTCGCGGCTAGGCCGGTGTGAGGAATCGCGCTGATAGGCATCGGAAGTCACCAGTTGACGGATCAACCCGCGCAGGTCCCAGCCTGAATCGACAAAATGCCGGGCCAGGGTATCCAGCAGCACGGGGTGGCTGGGCCAGTCGCCCTGGCTACCCAGGTCTTCGAGATTGCGACTGAGACCCGATCCGAAAAATAGCTTCCAGATCCGATTCACCGTCACCCGGGGTGTCAGCGGGTTCTCCCGGCTGACCAGCCAGCGAGCCAGATCCAGGCGATCAGCCTGCATCCCCCGCTTTGCCAAAGCTGGCAGAATCTCTGGGGTGGCCGGGGTGACGACTTCGCCTGTCTCATCCATCCAGTTGCCCCGCTTCAGCACCCGCACCATACGGGGAGCTACCGTCTCGGTCACCAGCGTGGTGGGCAGGCTGCCGTTCAGCTTCTCGCGGGCGGCCCGGGCTTCGAGTAGGTCTTTGAAAGCCGGGTTCCCGGCCTGGGTGGCTCTCAACAAATGATCCTCGATTTTTTTGTTTTCCTCGGCAGTTCGCTTTTCCTTGCGCACCAGGGAATCGATCTCGGCAGGGGGTGGCGCGCTCACCAGATCGCCCCGCTTCGCTGCGGCATCCACAGCCAGCAGGCGGTAGGAGCCGAGCGTGTGCTGGGGGTTGGGATGGTCCTGGCGCAGGATGATCTCCAGCACTGTCCCCTTGGGTAATTTCTCTGCCAGGGTGAATTCAGCGGCGTTCCCCTTACCGGCATCAGGCAAGATGGCCCAGCCCCAGTCTTTGCCTTTGGCGTCACCATCGATGGTGGCGGCAATGGCCCATTTGCCATAGGGATTCTTTTCACCCTGGCTGGTTTGCTCCTGGGAAGCGGCAGCCGACCTGATTTTGACCACCTGGCGCCCACCCTGGGGGCTGACCCGGTTGACCACCACTTCGGTCAGCACAAAATTCCCATTGCCAGCGCGACCCGGGCCACGCAGCGGCAGTCCGTCGGCGGGGATCACCTCAAGCCGCAGGGTGCCGGTCTCAGCTTCCAGGGGCTTGGTCAACAGAGTATGGCTATCTGTGGCCGGACTTTTTCCTGAGGCCAAAACCGTGCCCGGCCCTTTGACCGTGAGGGTGCTACCCCCGGTGGAAGTAGCTTTTTCAATCAGCAGCGGCCTGGATGCAATGATCGCCTGGCTCCATTCGGCCCGTAGGGATGGCAATTTTTGCCTGGCCTGTTTTTCGAGATTGCCGATCCTGTCGTCCAGTTTTTTCAGTTCAGCGCGCTGGACGGAATCCGCCACCTTCATGTTGGGGCCCCAGTTGTCGCCCGAATACAGACCCACCTCCTTGATGTCCGCAAAAAAAGCCTCCATGCGGTAGAAGTCTTTGGTGGTAAACGGATCGTATTTGTGATCGTGGCACTCAGCGCAACCCAGGGTCACCCCCAGCCATACCCCGCTGACATTGCGGACCCGCTCGGCAATGTATTTGGCCAGGTACTCCCGGGGTTGGACACCACCCTCAGCGCTCATCATTCCCAGCCGATTGTAACCAGAGGCCACCCGTTGGCTTTCGGTGGGGCTGGGTAACAGATCCCCGGCCACCTGTTCCACAGTGAAACGGTCAAACGCCATGTTGGCGGCAAATGCTTCAATCACCCACTGCCGGTAGGGAGCTACCGATACCTGCTGGTCGCCATGGTAGCCCACACTGTCGGCATAGCGGACCAGATCGAGCCACCACATCGCCAGCCGCTCGGCATGGCGGGGTGAGGCCAGCAATCGGTCAACCTGGCGTTCCCATGCATCGCCGCGGGTATCCGCAACAAATGAAGCCACATCGGCCGCGGTGGGCGGCAGGCCCGTGAGATCCAGGCTGAGGCGCCGCAACAGCACACGGCGGTCAGCCCGTGGAGCCGGTGCGACACCTGTCACTGCCAGGCGCTGGCTGATCAGGGCGTCGATTGCCTGGGTGGAGGTTGCTGCAGGTGGCATTTCCGTGACCGGGACCGGTAAAAAAGACCAATGTCCCTCAAAAGAGGCACCCTGGGCCACCCATTTTTCAATCAGCCGGATTTCGCGCTCGTTCAGTTTTTTGCCACTTTTGAGCGGGGGCATATGCTTGGCAGGGTCAGTTTCCCGCAACCGTTCCACCAGGTCGCTATCACCTGGTTTGCCTTTGACCACCACACCGTCTTCGCCCGGCTTGCCGAATAGCCCTTCCCGGGTGTCCAGACGCAGATCGGCCTTCCGCTGCGCCCCATCGGGCCCATGGCAAAAGAAACAGTTGTCAGACAGCAGCGGCCGGATGTCGCGGTTGAATCGCACTGTGGCGGGCAAGTCATCGGCTGGGGGCAACACCCCCAGCGCCATCACCACCAGATTCGTCAGGCACATGGTAGCCATCAGGTTCACCCTCCCACAGATTCCGCACAGGGGCGGACCACTTCCAGCAACTCGATAGCCGGCTCGCCATCGCAATACAACAACGCCAGCCGGCCATTCATCCAGGGACATTCATCAGGCCCGGTACCGGCCAGACCGAACCGTTGTCGGTCCACAGGCCTGGTCCGGTAACGCAGCAAAGCAGTTCGCTCCACCCGACGCAACACGCCCTGGTCGATCAGGATTCGCCCCAGCGGGGTTTTTTCCGCCAGTATCTGAATTCTTACGGGCTCGGAGACCAGGTCCAGGTGGATTCGGGCCACGCCAAAGAGCACCACCCGGCCGGTCTGCGCCCCCCGCAGCAACAGCTTGCGGGTATAAACGCTGCCAGTCTGGCGGCT
>QWOS01000074.1 GCA_003669555.1 Planctomycetota bacterium | reverse complement strand
GTCTCTCTTGATGGTAAATCAAGAGCTGCTTTCCTGACCAGAAACCATGCATGGCGTTGACACCACCCCAAACAATGTTAGTTTGGGCACTATCCGGTGACCTTTGGTTTGGTCCCCGGGAATTACTGCAGGAACAACAGGTCCGTGGCTCACTGGGGCGGGCCGAAAAGGTTATCAGAAAAAGCCCGCAAGCCGATTTCCGGATATTTTTGCGTCAGGTACCGGATACTGAACGCATTTTCCGCCAAAAGCACCGGATCCCCCCGGTGATCAGTCACGGCTTTCACGCCGAGGGTGAGGTTGAACTGTTTCAGGGTGCTCATGCTGGCGCCAACCCAGGCACCAGCCTTGAATGGCAAGGGACGAATTTCTGTGTCCACCCCATACTCGGAGCGCAGCCGGTAACGGACCACATCAAATTGCAGTTCGCCCACCGCCGCCAGAATGGGTTCACGGATCGCTTCAGGATCCAGGAACACTTGCACGGCACCCTCGTTGGCCAGTTGCTCCAGGCCATTGGCGAATTGTTTGCGGCGGCCGGGATCAGGGCAAATGGCCAGCGCGAAACATTCAGGACTGAATCTGGGCAGCGGATCGAGGTGGAAAACCTTACCCTCGCAGAGGGTGTCGCCGAGCCGGAGGTTGCCCGTGCTGGCCAGCCCCAGGATATCCCCGGGAAACGCCTCCTCGACCTCCTCGCGGTCGCGCGCAAACAGTTTGTGCGAGCCCTTGATTCGCAACTTTTCACCTGTGCGGGCGATGGACAGCTCCGTTTCCGGAGTGAAACGCCCCCGGCAAACACGGACGAAGGCGATACGGTCCCGGTGGCGGGGGTTGAGGTTCGCCTGGATTTTGAAGACCTGCCCGGCAAAAAGAGGGTCTTCCGGCTGGATGGTTCCCTCGCTGGAACCCCGTTGGCCGGGGGGCGGAGCCAGCTCGGTGAAAGCCTGCAGAAAAGGTTCCACGCCAAAGTTGTTCATGGCACTGCCAAAAAAAACGGGTGTGATTCCACCCGCCAGGAAACGCGCGCGGTCAAAAGGCCGGCAAGCCTCATCCAGCAGCTCCAGCTCCTGGACCACCGCATGGCTGATCCCCAACTCCTCAGCCTGATCCAGGGAAGGCACCGGCGTCGCCTGGGTCGGCACCAGCACCGAGCCGCGCTCGCCGGGCTGGAAGCCAAGGATCTGGCGGTTCAACCGGTCATAAACACCTGTGAACCGGTCGCCCAGCCCAAGGGGCCAGTTCAGTGGCACCGCATCGATTCCCAGAACTTTTTCAATCTCGCCCAGCAATCCCATCGGATCGCGACTGTCGCGATCCATTTTGTTGATAAATGTCAGGATGGGAATACCGCGGACTGCGCAGACCTGGAACAGTTTGCGCGTCTGCTCCTCAATGCCCTTGGCGGCGTCTATCACCATCACCGCGCTGTCGGCCGCAGCAAGAGTGCGGTAGGTATCCTCGCTGAAGTCGCGGTGGCCAGGCGTGTCCAGCAGGTTGATGACCAGGCCGCGGTAGCTGAAGCTCAAGACCGTGGAGGAGATGGAGATGCCGCGTTGCCGTTCCATCTCCATCCAGTCGGAGGTGGCGGCGCGTTCGGTCTTGCGGCCACGCACAGCCCCGGCGACCGCCAGCTGGCCTGAATACAGGAGAAATTTTTCGGTGAGTGTCGTCTTGCCGGCATCAGGGTGGGAGATGATTGCAAAGGTACGGCGCCTGGCCACCTCCAGGGACGACCGTGTTTCGACGGCAACGATCCCCTCTGGTTTGGGATCGGCTGCTGCTGCTTCGGGTGCTTGCGCATTCTCGACGCGCACGGTGGTCATCTCCAGAGGGGTGGACCTTGCGGTCTCATGTGAAAAAAGAGTGGAAGGGATTCAGGTGACCAGACCCCGGGCCGGACCACCAGTGGGCGAAAACGAGACACCAGAAGGCTGGCCACACCCACAAAAGACTGCGGGCTTTTCACGCAGGAACAGGCGGAAAATTTGCCGCTGGCAAAGGGGCCACGCCGCTAAGGTGGTGTTGATGGAGGGACCGGCGCAATCAGGCCGCGGTGACTCATCGGCGCGCGCGAAACAGGCAAAAAAACCGAAAGTACGGACATTCGGATCCAACCTTGGGAAAGCACAACAGACGGCCGATCATTGGAGAACATCGATAAAATTACCAAAAACACCCTTTTGAAGCAACCGGTGATCGGCTTTCTCTTCTGGCAGACGGGTTTCAGACAGGCTGGCGGGCCTACGGGGGGCCCCTTGGCATCTTGCCCGGAAAACCGGACCGGCAGCAGGGCAATCTGGTTACTGGCTGCTTTCACCCGGCTGGGGTGAAGCATTGCTTGCACACCCGCTTTGGAAAAGACATGGGCCACCGTCCTGGCGCACCATCAGTGCCTCTCAATTTTCACCCAGACGCAAAAACCGGTTGACGCCGGCAGGTAGTTCAGCCGGATCGTGGGTGGTCATCACCAGCGTCTGCTGTGGCAGCAGATGGCGGGAGATCACCGCCCGGGCCAGGGCGATCGAGCCCGGGTCCATCCCCTGGAACGGTTCATCCAGCAGCAGCAGGTCCGGTTGCTTCACCAGGGCGCGGGCCAGCCAGACGAGCCGTTGCGCACCGGTGGTTGCTTGAGGATAGGGCTGATTGATGACTGGAACCAGGCCCAGCTCGTCCATCAGTTGGCGCACCCGGGCCGCCTGGTCCGTATCGATGCCGCCGGGTGTGTAGCGGTCGGTGAAGCCTGTGGCCACCATCTGCCCCAGCGTGAGGGCATGCCGACAATAAGTCTGTACCTCGGGCGCCACCTGGCCAATACGCTTTTTCAGCTCCCAAATGGATTCACCACTGCCGCGTCTGGCTCCAAACAGGCGCACATCCAGCGCGTAGGCCAGCGGATGATCACCCGCGGCGAGAGCCATCAGGGTGCTTTTTCCCGACCCGTTTTCCCCTGTCAGGCCCCAGCGTTCCCCCTGGCGCACCACCCAGGTGAAATCATGAAGCAAAGGCCGGCCACCGGGCGCAAGGGTCACGCCGTGGTATTCGAGCACCGGGCTTCCCGCCAGGGTTTTGGGCACCTGGACAGGTGCCATCACTGTGCTGCTGGCAGTTTCTGGCCCGGCCAGCGGCAGGGTGTGGCTGATCCAGCCCGGCCGGTCGGCTGGTCTGCCCGTGATCACCAGCCCCATCCCCTGGGCCACCCTGTGGCGAAGCAGGGCATCCAGGTGGCCGCGCTGGGCGGAATCCAGGCCGGCAAAGGGTTCTTCCGCTATCAGCCCGGCGGGCTGCTCCCCGAGGGCCTTTGCCAGTCTTGCCCGGCGCATTTGACCACTGGACAGGGTCACGAGAGGCTGGGCCAGGCGGCTGGCCAGATTGAGGGCTTCCAGTGCCTCGAGGGCCGCTGGCCCGGTGAACTCCGCCAGGCTGGGCCCCTCGCGCGACTCCGCGGCATGCCAGCGTTGCTGGTGGAAGTAATCGCCCAGGCGGAATTGGCGTGAGCTTTCCCCCCAACCCACCAAACGCAGTATTTCACGCGGCTCCAGCCCCAGACTGGTTGCCAAAGGCCAGGTTCGGGAACCGGCCTGGGTGAGGTGCCGCCCCAGCAGGCTTTCGCAGAAGGTGGTTTTGCCGCTGGCAGGCGGTCCCTCCACCCACCAGGCTTCGCCTGACCGCCAAATCCAGTTCATGGCGGTAAACAGGGCTGGCTGGCCCGGCCGGCCAAGGGAGAGGTTTTCAAACACCGCCAGCAGTTGGCCAGCGCTATCGGGTGGGGTGATCTGGCTCATCAGGCGTGGATCCGGGGCAGGTCTTCCCCATCAATAATGATAGTCGATTCCTCGCGTGCCAGCTCTTCAAGCCGCAGGCGCACCTCTTCGCGGGGAGCCATCAGGCAGGCCAGACGGACATAAGTACCATGGTGGCGGGCTTCGCTCTCGTACAGGGAACCGAAAAAATCAGCCAGTTCCCGGTCTGCCAACTGGTCACGCAAAATGCCAAAGCGCTCACAGGAGCGCGCCTCGATCAGGGCGGCCACCAGCATGCGGTCGACACCCTTGCCGGGCTCGTCCTTGCGGATGAGCTGGTGCAGGCGTTCGCCATACCGGCTGGGCCGGAGTTTGCGCCAGGCCCAGCCACGCTTCCTGATCTGGTCGAAGACCTGCTCAAAATGGTCGAGTTCCTCCCGGACGATTTCGGGCAACTCCCGGGCCAGGTCGGGCAGATCCACATAGGCAAAGAGCAGGTTCATCGCCACCCCGGCGGCTTTTTTCTCGCAATGGGCATGGTCGAGCAGCATTTCCTCCAGATTGGCGGCAACCTTGGGAAACCAGGTGGGTGGGGTGGGGCTGTGCAGATTCAGCATGGCGGGCTCTCTACTCGGTTGGCCACTGTACCCTTGCGGGTGATCGGGTATTCTGGCAGTCGTCACACCTGTCACGGAAGGGCTATCGCCCAGGAGTTTCTCATGTTGGCTGCTTGCCTGTTGCTGTTTTGCCAAAAGGAAGTTCCCGAACCGCCACCGTTCGCAGGGCTGATCCGTCGAGAGTTTGTCTATGAAAAAGCCCCGTTCCCTGAGTGCCACGCCAGCACGCTGGTGGAATCGGGCGGAGTATTGCAAGCCGGCTGGTTTGGTGGCAAAGAAGAAAAAGACCCCAGTGTGGGCATCTGGACCGCCCGGCGCGTCGAGGGCAAATGGACAGCGCCGCAAGAGGTGGCCACCGGCGTGCAGCCTGACGGCACCCGCCTGCCCTGCTGGAACCCGGTGCTCTTTCAGCCCATCAAGGGTGATCTGGTACTTTTTTACAAAGTGGGCCCCACTCCCAGTACCTGGTGGGGCATGGTGAAAACTTCCCGGGACCATGGAAAAACCTGGGGACCACCCGCCCGGCTCCCCACCGATCCGTCAGGCTACGGCATTGTCGGGCCCATCAAGAACAAGCCGGTGGAGCTGGCCGACGGCACCTGGCTGGCTGGCTGCAGCACCGAGCACGATGGCTGGCGTGTGCATTTCGAACGCAGCACCGATCAGGGAAAAACATGGGCCAGCACCGGCCCGGTGCCCATGCCAGACAAGTTTGGCGCCATCCAGCCCAGCATCCTGCTACGAAAAGACGGCACCTTGCAAGCAGTGGGCCGGACCCGTCTGCCGGTGCAGAAGGTCTTCAGTACCACCTCAGCTGACGGCGGCAAAACCTGGGCGCCTCTGGCCACCCTCAATCTGCCCAACCCAAACAGCGGTACCGATGCTGTCACGCTGAAAGATGGCCGCCATCTGCTGGTTTACAACCATACCACCCGGGGGCGGCGGCCTCTGAATGTCGCCATCAGTGACGATGGCCTAGCCTGGAACGCCCTGGGCACCCTGGAAGTGGAGCCAGGCGAGTTCAGCTACCCGGCGGTGATCCAGTCCGCCGATGGCCTGGTGCAGATCAGTTACACCTGGAAGCGGCAGAAAGTCCGGGCTGTCACTCTCGACCCCAGGGGATTCGAGCCGGAACCAATCGCCGCCAATGGCCGCTGGCCGGTGGGAAAATAAACCCGAAGCACTTACCTGCCGCCAGCAGTGGTTTTTTTGATGTAGTCGGCCTCGGCCTGGCGGTAGGGTTTGCCATCGGTGCGCAGGATGTCGTGAAACCAGACCGCTGGTTCGGCTTTGTAAGGCTTCTGCCAGGAATCCCACGGGTAGTTGGTCTGGGACTTGCCTTCAATGAAGCCCCAGTTATACGCACCCACGCCCTGATCCCGCAGGTAGCCCAGCATGGGATCGAAGGTGCTCCCCTGCGGGCGGGCCATGTACTCGGTGCAGAGGATGGGCCGGTTGTACCGGCGCAGGTTCTCGACGCAGTTGCGCGACCGGTCCAGCGGGTCGTAACTGTGGTAGGTGACGACATCCGAGTTGTCGATTTGCACCCTTTCGGTGGGCGATAGCTTGGAATCAGCGGGCCACTGGCCAATCCAGACGCCCGAGGTGACCGGCTGGGCGGGGTTGCTGTCCAGCGCCCAGCGCATGGCCTTCTCCAGCAGTTCCAGGGTGCGCTCCACCTTGCGGGACGGTTCCTGCTTGAGAAGATTTTTTCCATAGCTGTTGTCGTTCTGGTTGTCGGGTTCGTTCCAGACATCCCAGGAATCCACCCGGGGATCGTTCTTGAACCGGCTGATCACGCCCCGGGTGAACTTCTCCAGCATCTCATGGCGTTTGGGATCGATGAGGTCACGGGCCCCGGGGCACTGGACCCAGCCAGAGTTGTGCACACCCGGCCTGGGGTTGCGCTGCTTGCCCAGGACCGGGTTGGGATCCCAGCAACTGTCGAACAGCACAAACATGACGCCGATACGGTGCCGGGCAGCAATGGACAGAAATTTGTCCATGCGCTCCAGGAAGCCGGCTGGATCTTGCTCGAAAGGCAGATGGTGCAAAAAGACCCGCATGCTGTTGAAGCCCAGATCGTGGGCCCAGCCCAGCTCGCGGTCGATGGCGGCGGGGTCAAACGACTCGGCCTGCCACATCTCCAACTGGTTGATGGAGCTGCTGGGCAGGTAGTTGGCACCAGCCAGCCAGCCCCGCAGTTTCCACCATTGCTGGGCTTTCTCAGGAGTCCAGCGCTCTCGGGCCGTGGCTTCTGATGCCCATGCGACAGACAGGACCAAAGCAAACAGGCAGGCCAGGCAGCGCATGGGATGCTCCATGGAAGGTTGGATAAGCGACGGGAAATATCCTGCGAAAAAAGCCGGCCCCGTGGGGAGGAGCCGGCTGGAGGGTTCAGGCTGCAATCGTCACAGGCAAAGGCCCGTTACTTGCCAGCGATGTCGTAGCAGAAGAGCAGATCCTGGTCACGCAGGTAGAGTTTGCCGTTGGCGATGACCGGATGGGTCCAGAACTTGCCGCTGGGGCGGCGGATTTTGGACTGGCCGCCAACCTTGAAGCGGCCCAGTTCCTTGTACTCACCAGAGCTGGCTTCCACCACCACCAGCGTGCCGCTTTCTTCTCCGTAGCAATACAGGGCGCCGTCAGCGAAGGTGACCGACCCCTTCTCGGGGGCCTTGTTACGGGGGGCGGACCACTTGATTTTCCCCTCAGGGTCAGTCAGGTCCTGGCAGACCCAGCCCTTGCCATCGCCATGCCCATAGATGAACCCTTCCTGGAAAATCACTCCGCCATGGTGGTTGACAACATTGCTGTTGGAGAAGACCTTTTCAGCTTTCTGCAGGGTGCTGTCCCCGGAAATGCGGATCAGGTCACAGCCCGCACCATAGCCGGCTGTGGCATAGACCAGATCCTCGCCGGCAATAACTGGCGTCGGGATGGTTGCCACTTTGTAACGGCCACCCGCATCGTACTTCCAGAGCAGCTTGCCGGTTTCAGGCGCCACACCCACAACGCCTCCAGCGGTGAGCACCACATACTGCTCCACACCGGCCAGCTTGGCTTTGACCACGCTGGAGTAGGCAGCGGCATCCTTCAGGTCGGTGGTGCGCCAGAGCACCTCACCCGTCAGGCGGTTGAGACAGGCCAGGGAACCCTTGGGGCCACCTGGCACGCAGACGATCCGGTCGCCATCCACCAGCGGGGATTCGCTGAAGCCCCAGCCACTCATCAGTTTGCCGCCCAGGTCTTTCTCATAATTCTTGCTCCACACCAGCGCGCCGTCGGTGGCCTTGAGGCAGCGGATATCGCCGCGCAGGCCGAGCATGTAGAGATAGCCATCAGCGGTGATGGTGGGATTGGAGCGGGGACCGCCACCCCAGTTGGAATCAGAGCCGTTGTCTTCGTACTCAGCGCCCACTTTCACGCGCCACAATTCCTTGCCAGTTGCCTCGTCGAGACAGAAGGCCTCGTCAACATGCTTCTGGCTGGTACCACCACGGCGGCCTTTTGCCTTGGGCTCGTCTTTTTTCTCGGACTTGTCAGCTTCAGCTTCCTTGGCAACCTCGATAGTGGCACCCGTGAGGTAGACCTTGCCCTTGAGGATGGAAGGCCCGGAATAGCCGACCCCTGCATTGCTGATCTTCCAGGCGATGGCTGGGCCTTCCTTCGGGAAGGATTTTTGCAGGCCGGTTTCGCTGGAATGGTCATTGCGGGCGGGACCGCGCCATTGCGGCCAGTCCTCAGCCATGAGAGGGAACGCCAGGGCAACGGCGCATAACACAAGGGCCAGACTCTTACGCATGGATGAAACCTCGGCGAATGATCCTGATCAGACCTGATACCAATTTACCTGACGCGGCGTGTGCTGGCCATCCGGGGATGATAGTGTGAAGAAATTCTCAAGGATTCCCCCGCCTCCGGGATACGCTTTCGGGTAAGCTGATCAATCACCCTGTCAGGGGCTGGTGGCGGTCCGCCCAAGCTGCCCAATTTTCGTATTTTATTGCATAGGAGCCGGTTGCATGAGATCCGTCTTAGCCATGGGTGCGCTGGTCTTGCTGGTCGTGGTGCAAAACCCCCAAAATGGCTGGGCTCAGCCTGTCGCCGCAGCCAACCCCAGCCGTCCCGTGCCAGTGATTTTTGACACAGACATTGGCAATGACTGCGACGATGTGCTGGCTTTGGCAATGCTGCATACTCTGGCCAATCGGGGCGAGGTGGATCTTCTGGCGGTAACTATCACCAAAGACAACCCGCTGGCGGCCCGTTTTGTCAGCGCACTCAATTCGTACTATGGCCGGCCAGACATCCCCATCGGCGTGGTGCGGGGCGGCAAGACGCCCGAGGCGGGTAAGTTTTTGCCCCTGGCCGACAAGCGGGAGAACGGCCAGCTTGTTTACCCCCGGAGCCTGGACGACAAAAAAGAGGTGCCCGAGGCGGTAGCGGTTCTGCGCCAGACGCTGGCCAAGGCGAAGGATCAGACAGTTTCCATCGTGCAAGTCGGTTTTTCCACCAACCTGGCCCGGTTGCTTGACAGTCAGCCCGATGCCGTCAGCCCGCTCGGCGGGTTGGAACTGGTGCGAAAAAAAGTGCGTGAATTATCGGTCATGGCCGGCGCCTTCCAGATGCTCGATGGCAAGATCCACCGCGAGTACAACATCGTTGAGGATATCCCCTCCGCGAAAAAACTGGCTTCAGCCTGGCCCACCCCCATCGTCTGGAGCGGCTTTGAGGTAGGCTTGGCCATCACCTACCCGCCTGAGAGTATTTTGCGCGACTATGCCTATAAAACCCGCCACCTGGTCCCCGATTCATACATCATTTACGAGCCGCCGCCTCACGCCCGGCCCACCTGGGATCTGACAAGCGCCCTGTATGTGGCGCGCCCCACGCGGGGCTACTTTGGGCTGTCGCGGCCTGGCCGGGTCACCGTGAAGGATGATGGCGAGACTGTTTTCACCGCTTCCCCTGACGGTCGTGACCGTTTCCTCACCGCCAGCCGTGAGCAGGCCGCCCGCACCCGCGAGGCGTTCACCCACCTGTGCAGTGAACCTCCCCAGAATCCGCCAACCCGAGCTGGAAAATAACCATGGCCCCACCTCCCCTGCCCAAACGGAAAATCGTCACCGTGGTGGGCTCGATCAATCTCGATCTGGTGGTCCGTACCCCGTTGCTGCCGCTACCCGGGCAGACTGTTTTGGGGCGTGACCTCACCCGTATTCCCGGCGGCAAGGGTGCCAACCAGGCGGTGGCCGCAGCCCGTCTCGGCGCAGTGGTCCGCATGATTGGCCGGCTGGGCGATGACCCTGCCTCGCAGATGCTGCGCCAGCAACTCGAATCCGAGGGCGTCGATACCGCTGATATCCCCGAAAGCCAGGGAGTAACCAGCGGCGTGGCGATCATTGCCGTGGATGACAAGGGGCAAAACAGCATCATCGTGCTGCCCGGCGCCAACGACCACCTGACACTGGAAGATATCCGCGCTTCCGAGCGGGGTATCGCCACTTCGGATCTGTTGCTGGTGCAGTTGGAGACCCCGCAGCGGCCCATCCAGGCCGCCTTGCAGGTGGCCCGGGACAACCAGATTTTCAGTGTGCTCAATGCCGCGCCAATACCTGGCAAGCTGGAGGTGGATCTGCACCTGGCTGATCTGCTGTGTGTCAATGAGACTGAAGGAGGCCATCTGGCTGGCTTCACTATCACCACGGTGGATGATGCCGGTCGGGCAGCTCTGGTTTTGCGTGCCTTGGGGGTCAGCCAGGTAGTGATCACCCTGGGTTCCCAGGGGGCGCTGGGTGTGGATAAGGATGGTACCCTGCACCATGCCCCAGGTTTTGTGGTAACGGCGGTGGATGCCACTGCTGCGGGCGATGCTTTTGTGGCGGCCCTGGGCATGGCGTTGGCGCATGGGGCCACCCTGCCCGAGGCAATGCGGCGCGGCAACGCGGCGGGGGCCTTGGCAGCCAGCCGCGCCGGCGCCCAGCCCTCGTTGCCTTCGCTGGCGGAGCTGGAGGCCCTTTTGCAGGGGTCTTGAATCAACAATTCCAGATATCCGGAGACTGACAATGGCTCATTTAACGCGCCGGGCTGCTGTGGCCGGACTGTCGGGCCTGACCATAGCTCCATGGCTGCCAGGCTGTGGCAGCAAGCCAGACGGGATGCCAGCACAGCAGGGCAAACCGCGTATCGCCCTGGTGATGAAGTCCCTGGCCAACGAATTCTTCTCCACCATGGCGGCAGGTGCCAAGCGGCACCAGGCCGACCATGCGGATGAATACGACCTGATAGTCAACGGTATCCAGGACGAACGGGATCTCACCCGTCAATCGGCGCTGGTCGCCGAGATGGCCGCCCAGGGTGTGGCTGCGATTGTTATCGCCCCGGCCGATTCCCGGGCGCTCGTCACACCCTTGCAGCGCGCCGCGAAGCAGGGGCTGACGATTGTCAACATCGACAATCGCCTCGATACCGAGGTGCTGAAACAGATTGGCTTGCAGGCACCCTTCGTGGGCCCGGACAACCGTGCCGGGGCCCGCAAGGTGGGTGACGCACTAGCCAAGGCCCTCAAGCCCGGATCACAGGTGGCCATGCTGGAAGGGATTGTCACCTCTTTCAACAGCCAGCAGCGTCGCCTGGGGTTTGAGGATGCCATGAAAACCGCTGGCATGCCCCTGGTGGCTATCCAGTCAGCGCAGTGGGAAACCGCCCCGGCCAACCAGGCAACCGCCTCCCTCCTCAATGCCCATCCGGAACTGAAGGCGGTGATTTGCTGCAATGACAGCATGGCTTTGGGGGCCCTGGCAGCAGTGAAATCAGCGGGCAAGGCTGGCCAGGTCCTGATCGTGGGATTTGACAGTATCAGCGCGGTGCAGGCAGCCATCCGGGCGGGTGAAATTCTGGCTACCGCCGACCAGCACGGCGACCAGCTGGCCATCTTTGGCATCGGCATGGCGCTGGAACTGCTGCATGGCAAGGCCACACCTGCCGATCGGGAAACCCCGGTCAACCTGATCACCCGCGAGTCGTTGCAGTGACGCGCGGCGACTGGTTGCCCTCGCTGCGCCAGGCTGGTGGTTTGCTGGTGGTTCTGTCCGTGTTGGCTGGTGTTTTTGGCTGGCTCGAACCGCACTTCCTTTCCCTTGCCACCCTGTCACTCTTATTCAGCCAGGTACCCGATCTGGCGGTGCTGGCCTGTGGTATGACTCTGGTGATGGTAGCCGGCGGTATTGACCTGTCGGTGGGGTCGCTGGTGGGGCTTGCCAGTGTGGTGCTGGGGCTTTGCCTGGTCAGTTGGCAATGGCCGTTGTGGGCAGCCATCGCCGCCAGCCTGCTGGTGGGTCTGCTTTGCGGTCTGGCCAGCGGCTTATTGAGCGTGCTAGGGCGTATTCCCTCATTCATTGTCACCCTGGGAATGCTGGAGGCAGCCCGGGGTGGCGCCTACCTGGTTTCGGGCAGTCAGACGCTCTACCTGGGGGCCCGCCTGGAGAGCATCAGCCAGCCACTGGCCGTGATCAATCTTGCCCCTTCAGCCTTGCTGGCCGGCCTGGTGGTGCTGGCTGGGCAGGGATTGTTGACCTTCACCGTTTTTGGCCGACGGCTCCAGGCGGTGGGTGCCAACGAGCGGGCTGTCTGGATGATGGGAGTGGACCCAGGACAGGTGAAAATAATCACTTTCGCCCTCTGTGGCCTGGGAGCTGGTTTGGCCGGGGTTTTTCAGGCTGCGCGGTTGGGCGCTGCTGATCCCAATGCCGGCATCGGCATGGAGCTGGGAGCCATCGCGGCGGTGGTGATCGGCGGTGCCAGCCCGACCGGTGGCCGGGGCACCGTGCTGGGTGCTTTTCTCGGGGTCCTGGTGATTGCCGTGCTGCAGACTGGTTTGGCGCAGGTAGGCGCGGCCGATCCAGTGAAGCGCCTGATCACCGGCGGCGTGATTGTGCTGGCGGTGCTGGCCGATTCCATGCGTCGGCGGACCTGAGGGGGAACGGTTTGTGTGTCCGCGTCAAGCGGTTGAGATCGCCGACAACTCACTATCCCTGGAGGCAGCGCGTGGAGTCGATCAGCTCCACACCCTGGGCCCGCATCTGCAAAAAAGCCCGATCAGCACCCGGTTGGGACACCGCCGCGCAGGCATCGGTGATGACAAAGACTTTTTTACCCGTCCTGGCCACATCAAGGGCGCTGTGCAGCACGCAATAATCCGTGGCAATGCCCACCAGATAAACCTCCGCATCGGCTTGGATCAGGTCAAATGCACCCGTGAAAGTGACCCGATCGTTTTCCAGGAAAACCGAGTAGCTGTCACACTCCTGACGAAGGCCCTTGCGAATGATGTTCTGGAAGGGCCGGGTATCCAAACCCGGATGAAATTCAGCCCCGGCGGTCCCCTGAACGCAGTGGACCGGCCAGAGAATCTGGGGGCCATGGGGCGTCTTCAATTCTGTGAATGCGGGGAGCCCATGCGTTTCGGCAAAGGAGCAGTGTCCTTTGGGGTGCCAATCCTGGCTGGCCAGGATCATTGGAAAGTGGCCGCTCCGGGTCAGGCGATTGATAACCGGGATGATACGGGCACCACCAGCTACCGGCAGGCTGCCACCCGGACAAAAGTCATTTTGAACATCGACAACGATCAGGGTTTTCATGATTTTGCCACCTGGAGGCAGGTTCCTGGCCGTTGTGAATAAGGCGTGCCGACAAAATGCCGTCTTGCCGGGGGTTGCCGGATGCTATGATAGCCACTTGGTTTTCGAAGCTGATCCACAGACCCCATTTCCCCGGGAATTGCGATGAAGGCCGGTATTGTCGGGCTGCCCAATGTGGGCAAGAGCACCCTGTTCAACGCGCTCACCAGTTCCAAGCAGGCCCAGGCGGCCAACTACCCGTTTTGCACCATTGAGCCGAATGAGGGGATCGTGCCGGTGCCTGACCCCCGCCTGCAGCGGATCACCAAGTATATCCCGCCCCAGAAGGTCATACCCACCGCGCTGACCCTGGTGGATATTGCCGGCATCGTCAAAGGTGCCAGCCAGGGTGAGGGGCTGGGTAACAAGTTTCTCAGCCATATCCGCGAGGTCGATGCCATTTTGCAGGTGGTCCGGTGCTTCGAGGATGCCAATGTCATCCATGTCTCCGGCAAGGTCGACCCCCTCACCGACATCGAGGTGGTGGAGATCGAACTGATGCTGGCCGACATGCAGTTGCTGGAGTCAGCACTTCCCAAGGCGGAACGGGCTGCAAAAAGTGGCGACAAGGAATCCAAGGAGCGGGCAGACGCGGCCCGCAAGTGCCTGGCGCACCTGGAAAAAGACCAACCGCTACGCACCCTGGAGCTGCCGGAAAACGAGGCCAAGGCGATCCGCAGCTTCGGCCTGATGACGGCCAAAAAAATCCTTTACATCGCCAATGTCGATGAGAACGATCTCGAGGGTAAAGGCCCCCTGGTGATCAGGGTGCGCGAGCATGCCGCCAAGGTGGGAGCCGGGGTGGTGCCGGTTTGCGCCAAGCTGGAAGCGGAGATCGCCGAACTCGATGAGGCCGACCGCGCCGAAATGATGTCCAGCGCCGGCATAGTCGAGCCGGCCCTGGCGGCCTTGGCCCGCGAGGCCTATCGGGTGCTGGGCTACCAGAGCTATTTCACCGCTGGCGAGAAGGAAGTGCGGGCCTGGCCCATCCCCGTGGGTTCCACCGCGCCGGAAGCCGCGGGTGTTATCCACACCGACCTGCAGAAGGGGTTCATCCGCGCCGAGATCTACAGCCTGGAAGACCTGGAGATGTACAAAAGCGAAAAAGAAATCCGGGCCGCTGGCAAATTGAAGGTCTGCGGCAAGGAATATGTGATGCAAGACGGTGATATCACCCATTTTCTGTCGAATGTCTGATTGCGGGAAGCCTGGTTCACCACACGGTGGTATGCCATCAGGCGGAACGCAAAGCGTCTGCACCGACAAGCTGCATCGTACTGCTGGCGGGTCATTTTGGCCCGCAGGCCTGACTCATCCCAGCAGGCTTGTCAGCACCTCACCCTGCACCAGCGGCACCTCGCGGCCCAGCCTGTCGCTGATCACCGAGTGGGGATCGACCCCCAGCTGGTGATAGAGTGTGGCCACCAGGTCGGCCGGCCGCACCGGCGAGGTACTGGGTTCGGCGGCATGGCGGTCAGAGCTGCCATGCACCACGCCCTTTTTGAAGCCACCACCAGCCACAAGACAACTGAACACCTTGGCCCAGTGGTCACGCCCGTCCCGTCCAGCGCCGGCGCCACCCGGCACCGATTGGCCGACTCGTGGGGTGCGCCCCATCTCGCCGCTCCAGACCACCAGGGTCTCGTCGAGCATGCCGCGTGCTTGCAGGTCGTCGAGCAGAGCGCAAAGTGCCTGGTCTGCGGGTGGGCAAAGCCGGGTTTTCAGGTCGATAAAATTACGCGAATGCGTGTCCCAGTAGACGCTCACATTGGTGATGCCATCATTCTGCCAGTAGACAGTCACCAGGGGTACGCCCGCCTCCACCAGGCGGCGCGCTTGCAGCACCGATTGCCCATGGATATTCCGGCCATAGCGGTCGCGTACGGCCACCGGCTCGAGGCTGAGGTCAAACGCAGCAGCCGCCTTCTGATTCGAAAGCAGCCGCAAGGCACGCTCCCGATGCATTGCCTGGGCCCCGCTATCACCGCTTGCCATCGGGCCTGGCATGCCTCCCAGGGCGCGCAACAGCCCGGCCCGGTCGTCCATGCGGCCACCGAGGATATCAGGCGAAGGGGTGATTTCACCCACCGAATAGCCAGGGCTGGACGGATCGGCTTCAATACGCATCGGCTGCCATACCGGGCCCAGCCAGCCTGAACCCTGGCCGTGCGTCTCCTCCACAAAGCGGGGTGCCTTGTCGGGCGAATGGGGCATCAGGTTGATTGCGGGGGGTAGTGCCCCCAGGCCCCCCCGTCCCAGACGGGCCAGCACCGATGACATGCCAGGAAAATCATCCCTCAACGGTTGCCCCTGGTTCACCAGAGGGTGGCCGGTCAACAGCAGGTGGGGTGCGGTGGTGTGGTTGACATCGGTATGGGTCATCGACCGGATCATGCAAACCTGGTCAAGCCGCCTGGCGATGCCCGGCAGATGCTCACAGACCCGGATACCCGGCAGGGCGGTCTGGATAGTCGAGAACTCCCCCCGGTATTCCACGGGAGCGTCAGGTTTGGGGTCGAGAGTGTCTTGCTGCGCCGGGCCACCCCACAAAAAAATGAAGATACACGCCTTGGCCTTGGCACCCTTGCCCCCGGCGCGGGCCGCGTTACCGGCTAGTACCGTGGGCAGATCGATTCCCAGCAGGGGCAAAGCCCCCAGATGGACCGCAGCCCGGCGCGATATCCGGCCATCCAGCATGGTTCATTCCCCCGGCAAAGAAATTGCCAGCCCATAATCTATCACAGTTTCGCAGCTTTTCCCGTGGAAGCAATTATCTGGTGCGCTCTGTGATTTGCGCCGGGCTGATGGCCTGCTTATGCTGGTGCGTGCTATTCAGTGTTTTCACCCAAATTCTGGACGGGAGACCCTCATGCTGCGCCGTTTTTTCATCACTCTGGGCCTTGGTATTGCCATTCTCCATGGCGGCAGCCTGCAGGCACAGGATACCGGCAAGAAGATCCCCAGGCTGCTGGTCATCACTGAATCGAAGGGCTTTGTCCATTCGGTGGTGAAACGCCCCGCCCCTGACAAGTTTTGTCTGGTGGAGGAGGCTCTTACCAGGCTGGGCAAGGAGACGGGCGATTTTGAGGCGGTCTGCTCGCAGGACAGCCGCAAGGAGATCACCGCCGAAAATCTGGCGAAATACGATGCGGTCTTTTTTTACACCACCGGCGATCTGCCCTGGAGCGAGACCCAGAAGGCAGACCTCCTGAGTTTTGTCCGTTCGGGAAAAGGGTTCACTGGCAGCCATTGCGCCACGGACACCTTCTATGGCTGGACCCCCTATGGTGACATGATCGGCGGCTACTTCGACGGCCACCCATGGCACACCAAGGTGAAGGTGATGGTGGAAGACACCACCAACCCCGCCACCAGGCACCTGGGAACCTCTTTTGAGATCACCGATGAACTGTATCAGTTCCGCACCCCTTACAGCCGCGACAAGCTACGCGTCCTGATGCGTATCGACCCATCGTGGGCCAAGGAAAGGCGCCTTGACGAACAGCGGCAAATTGACAAGCGCAAAGCTGATATGCTGGCCAAAGCCGCCAAGCTGCGTGATGATGGCAAAACCGCCGAGGCCGACAAGCTGACTCAGGAAGCCGACCGCTCCCGGCCCGGCATTCATCGCGCGGACGACGACCATGCCCTGGCCTGGGTGCGCGATTACGGCAAGGGCCGCGTCTTCTACACCGCCCTGGGGCATCGCGATGAGGTATGGAAAGATCCCCGCTTCCTGGGCCATATGCGTGGCGGGCTGCAATACGCCATGGGGACAGCCCAGGGTGACGCGGCGCCCCGCCCGGCTCCAGGCAAGTAAGCAGCCCGCCTGAAAACCCTACCAGCGCGCCAGCCCGGTCTGGTGCGCTGGTTTTTTCCCCGCCAAAGTCCCCTTCTCATTCACAGAGCACCAACCGCTCGCCTTTATCGTTGACTTCAAGTATGCCAATGGCTCGTACTAGATCAGATTTCTAATAAAAGTGTACAGAGCGTTGCAAATAACCACTTTGCATTTTCCCATTTTTTCATTCCAGAATAACCTCACAACTGTGAAACTTGCTCTTAAATCATTCTTCCCTGCGCGTTGCGATGGTTTCGCGGGCACCAAAGCCCTCGGCATTGCCCCGGTTTTGCCTACCTGCCTGGAATGGACACCTGCACAAGAAATCGTGGGAATCATAATCCCTGAAGCGCACCGTACCATCAACACCGCTGCCCAAGGTGGTGATGGCATCGGCGGTCTGCCGTGCTAAAACATCGTACGAGTAGGTGTGGACCGTGCCATTGCGGTCAGTCATGGTCAGCGGCTGACCCAGCGCGTTGACGGTCAGCACATCCTTCGACGAACTGCTGCTGGCCCCGGTGGAGGGGTCCGGGTAGCGCACCTCCTTGACCAGGTCGTTGGAATTCAGGCCGGAACCGCCACTCGTGGTGACCCCGTATACCCATTCAGTAACCTGCTGCCCGCCGGAGGGCAGCACCACCCGCACCGTGG
>QWOS01000112.1 GCA_003669555.1 Planctomycetota bacterium | reverse complement strand
CGGCCACACCCTGGCGCAGGCGATCATGCCAGGCCAGTGCCAGCAGCCAGGTCAGTCTGCGGGCCTGCCGCCAGATGGCCTCATTTTCGGAACCCGTACCTTTGCCGGGCGCCAGCAGGGAACGAACCCGGTTCATGGCCTCGGCGGATTTGCCGGCATGCAGGTCGGCCACCACCCGCCAGTGTTCCGCCAGCGGGGCAAGGGGCGGATCGAGCCGCTCCACCAGAGTGCACATCCGCTCGCACTCGTCGAGCCCGGCCGGGCCGGGATTGCCCCCCAGGCGACGAGCCACCCACTGGAGGCACCTCTCGGCACGCACCAGTGACCGGGCGTTGCTGTCGGCAAGCAGTTCGTCGGTGTCGAGTTTCGAGGTGAGTTGCCAAAAATCAGCCAGTGCCCTGGGGTTGGCCGGATCGATATTCAAAGCCCGGGACGAGCAACCCAGCGCCTTGCGCCAGTTGCCGGTGGCCATATGCAACCTGGCCCTGAGTAGCACCTTGGCCAGCCGTAGCCGGCCCGCCATTCCCTCACCCACCAGGAGGCAAACCAGGCTGGGTGCCATCAGTCCGAGGCCCAACCCCCACCCGTTCGCTCCCGAGGCCAGATACAACCCCAACCCCGGTAGCACCATGGTCAGACAGCCAAGCTCCGCCTCGGATTCAGGGTCGATACTGGTCAGGATCAGGGCGAGATAAAGCACTGCCGCCACCAGCAGCCAAAGGCCGGCCACCACCGAGCCGGTCAGCCTCTGGCTGGCTAGCCCCTCCGTTCCCCAGAGACCCAGCGCCAGGCCCATGCCTGCCGCGATGAGCAGGCCAAATCCCGCACCGATCGCCAGCTTGATGCCCCGGCCGGTCAGGCCCCCCAGGATGGTGAAGATCACTCCCAGCATGACCCCAGCCGCCACCAGGCCGATAAACCATCCCACCAAATCCTCCCCGCCAACCGGATGCAGCACGGTCAGATTGCCAAAAATCAAGCCAAGCACCAAACCAGCCTGGGGTAGCCAGCCGTCTTCCAGCAGCCCCAGGGCTATTTGGCGCGGCAAGGCCCCGGGGGTTCGGCTGATCGCACCCCGGCGTGGCCACAAAGTGAGCAGGCCTCCCACAACCAATCCACCCACCGTCCAGGCCAGCAGCCAACCCAATTCCCGCCAGCAGGGATGGTCTGCCAAGCCAAGAATGCGCGCGGCATGCAGTACCAGCCCCAGGAAAATACCCTTCAGGATCACTTCATTCGAGAGCATGCGCCACCTCACCCCATCGCGCGGGGGACACCGCGATACCGGCCCGGGGATTTCCCATTGCCATCACATCGCAAACCAAGACTACCCCGGGTACTTCTGGCAGATTGTATCCGTTTTTCAACCCACACACCTGATGGTAACCGCCTGGCGAAATCATTGGTCCCTCTGGCTGCTCATTCCAGGTTCAAGGGCCAGCTCACCAGGCTGGATCATATGCTGAATGGATACGATACGGCCCACAAGACCCGTGGTGGAAGTGGATATGGCAAAACTCAAGCTCGGTGTGCTACTTTCCGGTGGTGGGACCACCCTGCGCAATCTGCTTGATTTGCAAATGGCAGGCAAAATGGCCGGCGAGGTGGTCTGCGTGGCCGCCGACCGTCCTTCCGCCCGTGGGCTCCACCAGCCAGTCGCGGCGGGGCTGGGCGATCTGCCCACTCGGGTGTTCGTCCCCCCTGGTGAGCAGGCACTCCGGCCGGCATGGGCGTCCGAGATTCTTGGCTGGTGTGCCGGGTATGGCGCGGAACTGGTGCTCCTGTGCGGTTTTTTGCGGTTACTGCCATTCTCCGAGGAATGGTCCGGAAGGGTTCTCAACATCCATCCGTCGCTGCTACCTGCATTTGGCGGTCAGGGATTCCACGGCCATAAAGTGCATCAGGCGGTGCTTGACATGGGAGTCAAGATCAGCGGTTGCACTGTCCACTTTGCTGACCTGGTCTACGACCGTGGGCCGATTCTGGTGCAACAGACCGTGATGGTGGCCGAAGACGACACCGCTGAAACCCTGGCAAAACGGGTTTTTCAAGCCGAATGCCAAGCCTACCCCGAAGCAATTAACCTGCTGGCCGCTGGGCGGGTCAGGCTGGAAGGCAAGCGGGCCCGGATTTTGCCACCCTGACGCCTGATCCCGGCACAGTTTAACGCGTCAGGGCCGACATGCCCCGTGACACCCGCTGCGCGCCGTTCCCGGAATGCAAGCGTGACAGCAAAACCGAGCAGGGGGCCTCGGCCAGCACCGTGCGGGCCACACGGCCCATCGGTTGCCCCTCGACAAACGCCCTTCCATGAGTGCCCATGACAATCACATCGGCCCCCATCTCGTCGGCCAGGCGCAAGATCTCTTCGGCTGGCTCACCCTCCAGCAGCACATGGCGCAGGGCGATGGTGTCGTCCACCGGCCTGATCTGCTCAAGTTGTGATATCCAGTGCTGCCGCTCGCGGACAAGAATGTCCGGCTTGCGGCGGATGGATGGATCTGGCTGGTAAACATGGACGATGGTCAGATGCGCAAAATGACAAGTCGCCAGTTGCACCGCATGGAAATAAGCCTGCGTGCAATGGGGCGAGAAATCGGTGGCATAAAGAATCTTTGAGATCCTTAGCATATCCGCGTCCTCCTTGACACAAGTTGGATATTTCAAACCCGGTTGAACCGATGGGACCTGCCGTCCAACCCGGTGCGAAAAAGTGTGCCGACCCAAAAACAAGCACACGCCGATGATTGTAAACTATTTAAGGCGGTTACAAGAGCCCGGGGATTACTTTTTTGTAATTTTTCGGGAATTCGCCCTGTTTTTCACAGTTTTCTCTTGAAATCCACAGAACCTCTTCTCAAATCTCTACTCAGGGCCGGCCGGGACGCACCAGCCGGCCCTCGTTGGCGGAGGTGTAAATCGCCTCGATCAATTCCACTGAACGCTTTCCTTCGCGGCCATCCACCAAGGGGCGGCCGTTACTTGACAAAGCCCTCATAAAGTCGGCAAGCTGTCTAACATGCGGAGTGTGCGAGATGGCAGCGGGATTACTGGCACCACCGGAGCCGCCCACTTTTTTAGCGAACCGGGAGCGTATCTCCGGGTCCCGTTCGTTTTCCTGCTGGAATTCCCAGCGCACCAGATCATCCTGCTCCACCACCACCGTGCCCCGGTCGCCATGGATGGCCAGCGTCCGCGGCAGCCCTGGATAAACACTGGTGGCCGCGTGGATTACTCCCAGCGCGCCGGAACGGAATCGCAGGGCGGCCACCGCGGTGTCCTCCACCTCGATCCGCTCGTGTGCCAGCATCCCGGTGAAAGCGCAGACACTATCGACCGGGCCCATCATCCACAGCAACAGATCCACTGCATGGATGGCCTGATTCATCAGGGCACCACCGCCGTCCAGTGCCTGAGTGCCTTTCCAGCCGCCGTTGTCGTAATATTCCTGCGTTCGCCACCATTTGCAGGCCGCTTCGGCCAGGGTGAGCCGGCCAAATCGTCCCGCATCGACAGCGATCTTCAACTCGCGATTAGCCTCTCCAAAGCGCGCCCCGAAGATGGTGGCCAGTTGCACGCCATGCCGCTGGCAGGCCTCGATAATGCGGTCGCAGCGGTCGGTGGAAATTTCCAGGGGCTTCTCGACCACCACATGCTTGCCGGCCTGGGCGGCCTGGACGGCGGGTTCAAGATGACCACCGCTTGGGGTAGTGATAATCACAGCATCGACATCAGGCCTGGCCAACGCCTCGGCCAGGGATGTGGTCGCAAAGGGAGGGCTATCGCCGGTTTCTGTTTCCTTTTCCGCAAACGAGCGGGCCCGCCCGGCATCGCGGCTCACCACAGCAACCAGCCTGGCACCCGGTATTTCACGCAACGCCCTGGCATGAAAACCGGCTATCATGCCAGTACCCACCAAGGCGAAGCCGACACCGTGATCATTCCGGTCCATTTCCTGGCCGCTCATTTCGAGTCCCCAGTCCCGACAGGCTCCCCACCCCAACGGATCGAACCCAGCTTGGCCAGGTAATGTCCTCCGCTAGCCACGGTTGCCAGTGCCATGGCCCACATGGACAAATCCCGCAAACCATTCCAGAGGGCCCGGTCGATTCCCCACAAGCTATCCCGGGGGCGAACCTCTTCAGCCACCAGGGCCAGGCAAATGGCCGCACATTGCAAAACCATTTTCAGCTTGCCGGGCCAATCGGCGCCAAAGGCCACCCCATGCCTTTCCACTACTTCGCGGACACTGGTGATAATCAATTCCCGCCCCACCACTACCGCCACCATCCACGGTGGTAGCCAGTTCTCACCCTGGCTGAGGGCCACTGGCAGGAGGAAAATGAAGGCGCCACTGATGAGCACCTTGTCAACCAGCGGATCCAGAACCCGGCCCAGCGGGCTCACCAATCCCTGAGCCCGGGCCAGATAACCATCCAGCCAGTCGGTGATGGCGGCGAGGCCCATCAGCACCAAACCTGTCAGCCACCATTGGCCGGTGATGGCGGCGCAGAGAAAAACCGCCAGCACCAGGCGCATGCCGGTGAGGAGGTTGGGCAAATTCCAGGGAGAAGGTTCGCAAACCCCCAGCCTGGAAAGGCCCTGCATCTTCTGGATGGTTTCCGCCATAATGTGCTGCTCCGCCGGCTGAGCCGATCTGCCGGGCAGGATCGCCTCGGGTCGCCTTCGTTGCCTGGAAATCATTGCCCGAAACCCTGACACACTCCACTCAACCATCGTCCCGCCATGCCGCATTCCGGGTCATGCTCATTTTAGGAGGGCATCCCCCACCCGCAAGGGCTGCCTTCCGGGCCTGGGTCACTTCCGCCCGGCCGGTATTGGCCGCGCCACCAGATCGTACCCATCCGCAGCTGTCACCTCCACCTCGGCGAAGGTCCCTGTTTGCAGGGCCTTGCTGTTGACCCGGGCTTTCACGCGCACCACCGGATCAATCTCGGGGGCATCTGCAACACTGCGGGCAAGAATCCAGCCCGGCATCTCGGCGTCGGGACCATCGACAATCACCGGGATACGCTGCCCCACCTGACCCAATGCATGGGCAAAAGCCACACCCTGCTGCACTTCCATCAGGCGGTCGCGCCGGGCCAGCTTGGTAGGCTCATCGAGGTGGCCATCAAGCCGGCTAGACGGGGTAGTCTCCTCGAAGCTATACGGAAAAACCCCCAACCGCTCGATCCTGGCTGCCGCCACCCACTCGCATAGTTCGTTGAATTCGGCCTCGGTTTCCCCTGGGAAACCCACCAGAAAAGTTGAACGGAAAACCAGACCGGGAATGGCATCTCGCAGGCGCCCCAGAATTTCCTCGGTCGCAGCCCGGGTGGTCTTGCGGTTCATCCGCTTCAGCACCCGGTCGTTGATATGCTGCAAGGGCATATCCAGATACGGCAGGATCTTGCCCCCCTCGGCCAACACCCCAACCAGTTCATCAGTCACATGGGCGGGGTACAGATAATGGAGACGAATCCATTCGATCCCCTCCACCCCGCGCAATTCACGGAGCAGATCGGCCAGGCGGGGCTTGCCATAAAGATCAAGACCATACCAGGTGGTGTCCTGGGCCACCACCAGTAGTTCCCGCACACCATCGGCAGCCAGTTCGCGGGCTTCGCGCAGCACCTCCTCGATCGGTTTGCTGACATGCTTGCCACGCATTTGCGGAATAGCGCAAAAAGTGCATAGCCTGTCGCATCCTTCCGATATCTTCAAATAGGCATAATGCCTTGGCGTCGCGCGCAGACGGGCAGTGTCCTCCTGGGCCTTCACCGGAGCTGGCCGGAACAGCATGCGCTGCTCGTCGACCAATTCAACACGCTTGCGCTTGCGGCCGGCGGCCCGCACCCGTTCCAGCGATAGGCCGACTGCCGCGCCAATTTCCTCGCGACCGTGCACGCCGATCACCTGGTCCAGACCGGGAACCTGTTCAAACAGCTTTTCCTTGTCGCGTTCGGCCAGGCAACCTGCCGCCACCACGGCCTTCAGGCGCCCCTCGCTTTTCAGACGGACCAACTCACGCAGGACCCCCAGGCTCTCCAGGCGGGCCGGTTCGATGAATCCGCAGGTATTCACCACCACTACATCCGCATCGGCGGCATCACCAACAATATGATGGCCAGCCATTGCCAGTTTGCCGAGCATACGCTCGGAATCAACGGTGTTTTTCGGGCAACCCAGGCTGATAAAGGCCAGCCGTGCCCCTTCGGTGCCCTGGGTTTCCAAAGACTGGGTAGTCTCGTCAACCGGCATGGGTGGTATGTTCTGGTGCCTGTTTTTTGCGACTGCCATGCGTCCCACCACCCTGTGAAGCCGGGGAAATTGGTCAGCCACAGCTATGGCAACGCCCCCGCATACATCAATATAACGCCAAACACACCAAAACCCAGCGCAAGCCTGCCCCACCCGGCGGGGCAATACCAAGTCTCCCGGGAGGGCCCGGCCTGATCCGCAACACCGCTCCATCCCGACCCCAGCCAGGCCGCGACTCAGTCAGCGGTACAAATCACGGCCTGATCCGTTACGATAGATGTGGTTTCCCTGCGTTACGCGCCGCCAAACGGGCAGTGGGCTTTTATACCGGCGCGCGGGGGGGGTAAACCGGCGGGTAAGTTCAACGATGAGCGACCAAGGCGCGACAAATTCCGGCGATGGCCGGATCCTCATATTCGACACCACTCTCCGCGATGGCGAGCAGTCGCCGGGCGCAAGCATGAATCTGGCCGAAAAGTTGCAGGTCGCGCACGCCCTGAAGGAACTGAATGTCGACATCATCGAGGCGGGCTTCCCCATCGCCAGCCCTGGCGACTTTGAGGCGGTTCAGGCGATAGCCCGGGAGATTCAGGGGCCAACGATTTGCGGGCTGGCGCGGTGCAACCATGCCGATATTGACCGGGCCGGCGAGGCCCTGCGGGGGAATGCCAACAGTCGTATCCATGTTTTCCTCGCCACCAGCGCCATTCACCGCGAATTTAAACTAAAAATGGCCAAAGACGAGATCATTCGCCGGGCGGTGGACGGCGTCACCCGGGCCCTGCAGTATGTGGCGGATGTGGAATTCTCCCCTGAAGATGCCGCCCGCACCGAACTCGATTTCCTCACCGATGTGGTGCAGGCAGTGGTCGATGCCGGGGCGCGCACCCTGAACATCCCCGACACGGTGGGATATGCGGTTCCGGAGCAGTACGCTGCTTGCATCGCCCATCTGCGCCATCATGTGCGCGGCATCGACAAGGTGGTGCTGAGCGTCCATTGCCACAACGACCTGGGCCTGGCGGTGGCCAACAGCCTGGCGGCGGTCCGCGAGGGGGCCCGGCAGATCGAGTGCACCATCAACGGCCTGGGGGAGCGGGCGGGTAATTGCGCACTCGAAGAGGTGGTGATGGCCCTGCGCACGCGCCGGGACTACTTTGGCCTCGAAACCGGCATCCAGACGCGCCGCCTCCACGCAACCAGTCGCCTGGTCAGCCATGTGACCGGCATCGCGGTGCAGCGAAACAAGGCCATTGTTGGCCAGAATGCTTTCGCCCACGAGGCTGGCATCCACCAGGATGGCATGCTGAAAGATCGCTCCACCTATGAAATCATGCGGCCCGAGGATGTCGGCGTGCCCCAGACTGAGCTGGTGCTGGGCAAGCACTCAGGCAGACATGCCCTGCGGCAGCGCGTGGCGGATCTCGGCTACCATCTGGATGATGACAAGCTCGAGAAGGTTTACGACGCCTTCAAGGTCTTGGCCGATCGCAAAAAAGTGATTTACGATGCTGATATTGAGGCACTTTGCGAGCAGCAGGTCCATCAGGGGGAGACTCAGGCCGCCTGGACCCTGGAGGCTGTCACCTGCAACGCTGGTTCAGCCACCATCCCCAGCGCAGTGGTCTGCCTGTGGCACCGTGACGGGGTGGTCCACCGGGATAGTGCCCTGGGGGATGGCCCGGTCGATGCAGTGTTCAAGGCCATTGAACGGATCACCGGTATCCAGGTGGTGCTGAAGGACTACCGCATCCGGTCGGTCACAGTTGGCGAAGATGCCCAGGGAGAGGCTCAGGTTGAGGTGGAGCACAACGGCAAGAGTCTCACTGGCCGTGCCTACAGTACCGATGTCATTGAGGCCAGCGCCTTGGCTTTCTTGCAGGTGATCAACCGCCTCACCCTGCAATCTGCGGTCGAGAAGCGCATCCGGCCCACGGAGAATCCGCTCTGACTCCGGTCCCTGGGGAGTGAATCTGCCAGCTGACAGACTGGCCGGGATGGAGCAGGAGTAACTGTTGGACGCCCTGGACCTTTTGGGACAATCGGTGCATCTCCTCGATGGCCCAGTTGGAACCGCCATCGGGGAGTTACTGCCAGGTTTGGCAGCCAGCCCGCATCTGGCCAGCCTGCAAGAGCCCGATGTAGTGGTGGCCCTGCATCGCTCGTACCTGCAGGCTGGAGCCAGGGCCCTGCAAGCCAACGCCTGGCTGGCTCTGCATCTGGCCAGCACAGAAGCGCGAGCTGTTATCGGAGCCGCTGCTGATTGCTTGCGCCTGGCTTGTCTGGAGGCAGCCGACCCACCGGCTTTGGTCCTCTCGCTGGCGCCGGGCCCTGGCTCCCCGCCTGCCGGCCCGCCGTCCTGGCTCAATGCGCTGAAATCCTTTGACGCGGTGGTAGTCGAGACCCTGGTGAATCCCTGGCAATTGGCCTGGGTGGCCTGGCTGGCTGAATGGTCCCCTGTGCCTGTAGCTGCCAGCATGGTTCCCGACAGCCGGCCCGGGGCATGGGATGCCGCCGATTTCGCCCAACGGGCCAGGCGGGCGGGGGCCCAGGCTGCGGGGGTGAACTGTGGCTATCCAGATAGTCCGTATGCCGCCAGCGAGGCGATCCGTCTCATGCGCCAGGCTGCCCCCAGGCTGCCGCTCCTGGCCAGACCGGCACGGTGGGATATGGTCAGCTGGCTCCATGAAAGCGTGGCCTGCGCCGAGGCTGGAGCAAACTGGGTGGGGGGATGTTGCGGCACCACCCATGAGGATCTGGCCGGGTTGGCCGCCAGACTGCGGCAGCCATCAGGCCGCTAGCCTTTCACCGGGCGGGATCTGGTGGCATGACCCCCGGGTTGCGAATTTCCTGTGGAAACCCGCAAGGCAGGCGTGCGATCAGGCTCAAAAAACACCGAAACCGGGCCTGGGTATGCCGCCTCTCCCACGACACACCCTGACCCGGTATTTCGGAGTACCTGAATCATCAGGCTTTGGGTTGACTGGCCTGACCACCTCTCCCTTGGCCGAACCATACTTCCCGAGCTTGGTAGAGCACAGACCATGCCAAATACGGAAAAAATTCTTGACCAACCGTGGGTGGATTCATAACTCCTTGTGTGGAAAGTCTTTACATTTGGGAAAACCGGTTGGTTTTAGGCGAAATCTTCCTACCTGTTTCCCGTCTATGCCAACTATCAAAGCTTAGCCTGCCTGTTTTTTTTGCACCAGATCCCCAAGAGCCTGGCGGACCCGGAAACTGGTGGGTGAACCTGCCAGGAGGCGAACTGCCTGTGCCAGGGGCAGGATGCCTTGAACCAGGCGGGTGAGGGCCCAGGCTGCGGGAGTGAACTACGGGTACAAAAGTCCGCATGTCGGCATTGAGGCGATCCGGCTCATGCGCCAGGCTGGCCCCAGGTCACCGCTTTTGGCGAGACCGGCATCATGGACATGTTCAGCTGGTTCCAGGAAAGCATGGCCTGCGCCGAGTCTGGAGGGAAGCTGGGGGGAATGTTGCGGCACTACCGGTGAGGATCCGACTGGCTGGCCACCAGACTGCGGTAGCCATCAGGTTACCAGGCTTCTCCTGGTCGGGATGCGGGGGCATGATCGGCAGGTCGCAAATTCCCGGTGAAAAACCCGCAAGGGGCACTGGGCAATCAGGGTCCAAAAACACCGAAACCGAGCCTGGATATGCCGCCTCTCCCACGACACACCCAGACCCGGTATTTCGGAGTACCTGAATCATCAGGCTTTTGGTTGACTGGCCTGACCACCTCTCCCTTGGCCAAACCATTCACCCTAAACTTTTAGGAGCACAGTTCGTGCCAAATGCGGGGGAAATTCTTGACCACCCGTAAAAAATCCATAACTCCATGTCTGGGAAGTCTTTAGCGTGCAGAGAAATCTCCTGGTTTGGGGCGAATTTTTTCAGCCTGGTAGCCACTGCTGCCAACCATCCAGGCACAGTCTGCTTGGATTTTTTGCAATAGGTCCCCAGGGCCAGGCAGTCCAGGAAGGAGGTGAACTGCCCGTGCCAGCCCTTCCAGTGTCGGATAACCTGAACCTGGGACTATGCTGCCCTGCGTAGCTTGTTGGGCCTGCTTATGGTCGAAGCGTTGAAATTCCTTGCTTTCCTCATGAAATACCCCGTATGTCCAGCGAAGTGAACCTGAAGCGCGAACTGCCCGCCATCGGTGAGGCCCTGGTGGGTTCTTATGCGCTCTACCCCAGGTCCTGCCATCTGGGCTATCGAGGCCTGCCATCACGCGAGGCGGTCAATGGCCTGGTCGGCAAGCTGCTCGGTTTGCTCTTTCCCGGGTTTCACCAGCGCCAGAAACTGCATCAGGATAACATTGGTTTTTATGTCGGAGACCAGCTCGACATCCTGCACGACGAATTGGCCAGCCAGATCACCCTGGCCATGCTGCACGAACGCGACTGCCCGGACCGGGTCGGTGGGGTCCGTATTCCCGGCCAGGATAACCCCAGCGACCTGCGACAGGTGGGCCTGGAATTGTCCCTCCGGCTGCTGACGCGCCTTCCCGCACTGCGGGAAACCCTCGAGGCCGATGTTCTGGCGGCGTTCGCTGGTGATCCAGCCGCGCGCAATTGTCAGGAAGTGATATTTTGCTATCCAGGCATGCATGCTGTGGCGATTTATCGTATTGCTCACGAGCTGTTCCGGCTGGAAGTGCCCTTGCTGCCGCGCATGATGACCGAATTGGCCCATGGCAGCACCGGTATCGATATCCACCCCGGTGCGACTATCGGTTCGGGGTTCTTTATTGACCACGGCACTGGCGTGGTGGTGGGAGAAACCTGCCAGATTGGTAGCGGTGTCAAGCTTTATCAGGGTGTCACGCTGGGGGCGCTGTCGTTTCCCCGGGATGCCGCAGGCAACATTATCAAGGGGCGCAAGCGTCATCCTACCCTGGAAGACGAGGTAGTGGTGTATGCCAATGCAACCATCCTTGGAGGCGAGACTGTCATTGGCCGGCAAACCATTATCGGTTCCAGCGTCTGGCTGACGCAGTCGGTGCCTCCTGGCACGGTGGTGACGCTGGAGAAGCCGTCGCTGCGAATCAGGGGCCCCGAGGTCACCATCCCGCCCGAATCGCTTATTTATCAGATCTGACTCCCCCTAACCCAAGCCGCCGATGACCGCCCTCTGGACTGTCGATCCCCTATTGCCCGACGCTGCCACACTGGCGGAGCCAGCCAGCTGGTTGGCCGCCGGTCGGCTGGTGGCCTTTCCCACCGAAACGGTGTACGGTCTTGGGGCCAACGCTTTGTCGTCTGGCGCCATCGAGGCGCTATATCAGGCCAAGGGCAGGCCCAAAGCCAACCCGCTCATTGTTCATGTGGCCACCCTTGCGGCTGCCCGCGCCCTCACCAGTGCCTGGCCTGATACAGCCGAAGCGTTGGCCAGCCGTTTTTGGCCTGGTCCCCTCACCCTGGTACTACCGCATGGAGGTAAAGTCCCGCCTTGTGTGACGGCCTCGGGTGAAACGGTGGCGTTGCGGATTCCTGGCCATGCGGTTGCATTGCAGCTGATTCTGATGGCGGGGGTACCAGTCGCCGCGCCCAGTGCCAACCTTTCCGGGCAAATCTCCCCGACGCTGCCGGAGCATGTCTGGGGAGGGCTGGGGGGACGGATTGATGGGCTGGTTGCTGGTGGACCGTGTTCGCGGGGAGTGGAAAGCACGGTGGTGGATCTGAGTGGGCCCTGGCCTCGCCTGCTGCGGCCAGGCCCCCTGGATCCCGCCGAGCTGGAGGCGGCCCTGGGGCTGGCGGCCGGCGGCCTGTGGAGACCCAACCTGGCAGTGGCAACAGGCGATGGCCCCCGACGGTCGCCGGGGCTGATGGGCCGTCACTATGCGCCTCGGGCCCCGGTGATTTGCCTGGAAGATGCCTCCGCGGCGGCTTCATTGAGTGCGGCTTGCCAGCAGCGGGGTGAAATCCATGCCTGGCTAGCCCTTTCTCCGGGGCCAGGAACGGCGCTGCTGCCCAGCGATCCGGCAGGAGCAATGCGTTCGCTATACAGAATAATGCATGAGATAGACAAAAGCGGCCCTGCCTGTATCCTTGTCACGCTACCGCCTGCCGAGGGGCGGTGGCTGGCTTTGCGGGACAGGATATTGCGGGCCGGTTTGCCGAAGGATTGAGTCTGGGCGTATTTTTCCCCATCGGGCTGGGCAGGGGCCCTCTTGGCTGGGTATCCCAGACAGATTGATATTCCCAATCTGCCCAGAGGACAGGGCCTTGGCGGTGTCCCTGGTCCGCATCGTCTTGCATTGAGCCGGGAATCTGGTAAATTGATTGAGGATTGAACGAAAATCTGCGTGGTATGAAACAGACACGCTTTGGAGGGATTCTTCTCCCTTCAGGCACTGGGTGAATGAGGACAAGATGGCAGTCACCAAGGAGCGTCGGACGGAAATCATTTCAAAGTTCCGGCAAAATTCAGACGACACCGGCTCACCGGAGGTGCAAATTGCCCTTCTGACCGAGCGGATGAAAGAATTGCACGGTCACATGGAGACCCACAAGAAAGACCACGCCAGCCGGCGCGGCCTTCTGAAGATGGTCAGCACCCGGGCCAGCCTGCTCAAATACATCAAGGCCAAGGATCCTAGTCGTTACGCCAAGGTGATCGCGGAACTCGGCTTGCGCAAGTGACCGAAGGCGGGCCCGGGGTTTCTTCCCCGGGCTTTTGTCGTTTGGGGCGGTCCAGAACCATGTTCCCCATCGGCAGGGTGCCCACCCCCTGAATTGAATGCCTGGAAACTTTTGGGTTTTCAGGCACCGGGCATTCCCGGCGTCGGGCCGTTCAGGGCCCGTACGTCTGTTTTCCGCGGCAACTCCCCATCGGATTTTCCCGCGGTTGCCTGGCTTGTCGGCCTCCAGGGCCTGCATGTCAGCGCCTGTATCTTGTTCGTTGAAGCTGTAAAAGCTGTTGGGAAAGACAATAACACGACACAATGCCCGGCCCGAATCAAATGGCCGGGATCTTGGAAAACAGAAAGACACATCCATGAAGATCACCCGTCTGGAACTCCCTCTCGGTGAGCGCACCCTGGTTCTTGAAACAGGCAAACTGGCCAAGCAGGCGCATGGTGCCGTGGTGGCCTCAATGGGCGAAACCATGATTCTGGCCACTGCGGTGGAAGGTCAGGTCGATTCCCGTCGCGATTTTTTCCCCCTCACGGTTGATTACCGCGAGAAAACCTACTCCGCTGGCAAGTTCCCTGGCGGTTACATCAAGCGCGAAACCCGTCCCAGCCTGAAGGAGACGCTCACCTCCCGGCTGATCGACCGGCCCATCCGCCCCTTGTTTCCCGCCAACTATCTCAACGAGGTGCAGGTATTGCTCAGCACCCTGGCGGCGGACCGCGAAAACGATCCTGATGTCTTGGGCCTGATCGCTTCCAGCGCTGCCTTGCATCTGTCGCATCTGCCGTTTCTGGAGCCCACCGCGGGCGTGCGGGTCGGGCGGGTCAATGGCCAGTTCGTCGTCATGCCTACCTACCAGCAGCTTGAGGAAAGCGATCTTGATCTCATTGTTGCCGGCACCAAGCATGCCATCACAATGATCGAGGGGTTTGCCCGGGAAATGCCCGAAAATGAAATGCTTGCCGCCATCAATTTTGGCCAGGAACGCATCCAGGAGATTGTTCATGCGATCGAAAAGCTGCGCGCTGATGCCGGCCTGCCGATCAAGATTTTGCCCGCTCCGGTGCCCGCCAACCCGATGATTGCCGAGATCATTGCGAAGCATGGCGCAGCCTTCAAGACCGCCAAGTTCACCGAAGGCAAGGCTGAGCGTTCCAAAGCCGTCAAGGAACTGAAAGACAAGATCAAGGCCGAGTATGCCGACCCGGCCCGCATTCCGGCAGTGGAAGCTGCCGTGGTATCCGCGGCACTATCGGCCCTCGAAGAGAAGGTGGTCCGCGATGCCACCCTCGACGGCAAGCGTATCGATGGCCGTGGCATGGATGATATCCGTCCGCTTTTCTGCGAAACCGGCCTGCTGCCCCGTGTGCATGGCTCGGCTCTTTTCCAGCGTGGCGAGACCCAGGCCCTGGTCACCGTCACCCTGGGCACCTCGTCCGACGAGCAGCGCATCGAGGGGCTCACCGAAGAGTTCCACAAGAAGTTCATGCTCGACTACAACTTCCCCCCGTTCTCGGTGGGCGAGTGCAAGCCTTTGCGTGGCCCGGGTCGTCGCGAGTTTGGCCACGGCGCCCTGGCCGAGCGTTCGCTGCGCAGCATTGTTCCCACTCCGGATGTTTTTCCTTACACTATCCGTCTGGTGTCGGACATTCTTGAGTCCAATGGCAGCTCCAGCATGGCCAGCGTCTGCGGTGGCACCCTGGCGTTGATGGACGCTGGTGTTCCTATCGTCAACCCGGTCGCGGGTATCTCCATCGGCCTGGTGAAGGAGGGTGACAGGCATGTGACCTTTGCCGACATCCAGGGCGACGAAGACCACTACGGCGACATGGATTTCAAGGTGGCTGGCACGGGGCTGGGCATCACGGGCATCCAGCTCGACCTGAAGGTTAACGGCATTTCGTCAGCCATCATCCAGGAAACCCTGGAAAAGGCCCGTATTGCCCGTCGAAAAATCCTTCGTGTCATGCTCACCACCCTGGGCAAACCCAAGGACGAGATTTCCGCCCACGCTCCCCGGTTGCTCACCACCCGGATCAATCCCGAGAAGATCGGTTTGCTCATTGGGCCGGGCGGCAAGAACATCAAGGGGATCCAGGAAAGCACGGGCGCCAAGATCGAGATCCAGGACGACGGTACCGTCTACATTTCCCATTCCAACGCCGAGGGGGCCGAAGCTGCCAAGCGTCGGGTGGAATCCATCACCGAAGAAGTGAAGGTTGGCCGCATTTACGAGGGTAAAGTCACCTCCATCAAGGACTTTGGCGCCTTCATCGAGATCCTGCCCGGCCGGGACGGCCTGTGTCATATCAGCGAACTTGACTCGGGCTTTGTTTCCAATGTGAACGAAGTCTGCAAGGTGGGTGACCTGATGCAGGTCAAGGTGATCGCTATTGACGAGCATGACCGTGTCAAGCTGTCGCGCAAGGCCCTGATGCCCCGCCCTGAGGGAGCCCCCGAGGGAGCCCCCGAGGGTGGTGGCGAGCGTCGCGAGGGTGGTGGTGAACGCCGTGAAGGCGATCGTGGCGGTGACCGCCGGGGGGGTGGTGACCGTGGTGGTGATCGCAGGGGCGGAGGCCGTGGTGGCGACCGTAGGAGCGGAGGCGGTGGCCGTGGTGGTGACCGCGGCAGGAGTAGTGGTCCCCGTGAAGGTGGCGAGCAGCGCCGTGAGAGTGGCGACCGTCCCGAGGGCGGCGAACAGCGTCGTGAAGGTGGCGATCGGCACGAGGGCGGCGAGCAGCGCCGCGAAGGTGGTGATCGGCACGAGGGTGGCGACCGTCCTGCTCATGGTCATGATGACTGACATTTTTCCTGGATGAACCAATACGGGCCGGCCAACCCCTACGGGGTGGCCGGCCCGTGGTACAATGGTTGCATCTTTGTTACGGGAGAGGTGCCGTGCTGCTAGAGCACTATTCCGAGTTGGCTGAGACCGCCGGGGTCTTTGTCCATGAGATCAAGAATCATCTGTCCACCCTGATCCTCAGCATGCAACTGCTTGCCGAGGATTTTGAAAACCCACAGTCGCCCCGTGAGCGTCGGGCGCTAGAGCGTATCACGCGCCTGCAAGGCGAGTGCAACCGCCTGGTGGAGGTTTCCAACGATTTCTTGCGCTTCACCCGGGTGAAAGACCTCACCCTCAGGCCTTACGCCCTGAGCCAGGTGCTGGAGGAATTGCTCGATTTTTTCGAGCCCACCGCCCGAAACAGCAATGTCCGGGTCAATGTCTACCTGCCTGCTGACCTGCCGCCGGTCCACCTCGACCCCGATCTGTTCAAACAGGCATTGCTCAACCTGCTGCTCAACGCGCAGCAGGCCATGCCGGGGGGTGGTGAAATCACCCTCATGGCCCGGGAAGAAGCCCCCTGGCTGGTGCTGCATCTCATCGACACCGGGTCGGGTATTCCGGCGGATGTCCAGGACAATATGTTCAAGCCGTTTTATTCCACCAAATCGGGGGGCAGTGGCTTGGGTTTACCAACGGCCCGCAAGGTGGTGGAAGCTCATGGCGGTACCTTGCATGCCGATAGCACTCCGGGCCGGGGTACACGTTTCACGCTCAAGCTACCCATCCGGCCACCCATTCTCAACCCGGCTGGGCCTGCCGCATTGGTGGTGGAAAAATCTGACCTGGAGTCCGCGCTATGATCACCTCCCACTCCCCGGCAATTCTTGCCTGCCTCAATGGTGTCATCCAGCCGGCGGCGGAGGCCAGGGTTTCCGTCCTCGACCGCGGTTTCCTGTTCGGCGATGGCATTTACGAGATGGTGCGTCTCTCCAATGGGCGATTGCACGCCATTGATCGCCACTGGCGCAGACTAGACCGCAGTCTGAAAGCGCTCGAATTTCCGCCGGTCAATCTGTCCTTGCTGCGTTCGCGAGTCAGCCAGACCCTGGCCGTAGCGGGCCACCGCGATGCCACCGTTTATATCCAGATTAGCCGGGCCACAGCACCCCGGGCGCATGCCTTCCCGGTCGATGGCGAGCCCACCACGCTGATTCTGGTGCAGCATTTTGGCGACGAAAAGGCGCACCTGCGGCAGGCGGGGGCGGGGGTGATCACCTTCACCGACCTGCGCTGGGCCCGCTGCGACATCAAGAGCATCAATCTGCTGGGCAGTGTGCTGGCGGCCGAGGCTGCCAAACGGGCGGGCTGTGTGGAGGCGGTGCTTATCCGGGAAGACGGGGTGGTGACGGAATGCGCCCATTCCAGCCTGTTCGCGGTGCTCGATGGAGTGCTGCGCACCCACCCGCTGGATCCGCGCATTCTGCCCGGGGTCACCCGCGAAATTGTCCTGGAGCTGGCCGCCGAACTGGGTATCCCCTGCCGGCACAAGGCGCTGCGCCGGGAGGATCTGCCTCAGGTGGAGGAGTTGTTCCTCACCAGCACCACAGCGCGGGTGCTGCCCCTGGTGACTCTCGACGGGCAGCGTGTGGCCGATGGCAAACCGGGCCCGTTCACCCGCCAGCTCCGCGACGCATTCGCGGCCTGGGAGCGGGCCGACGAGCAGCGTACGCCGTCAGCGGAGGGGCTCGACGCCGGGGCGCTCTGATGCGTGGGTACTGGTGGATGCCCAAGGGGGGGCGACAGACTCAGCTTCCAGGCTAGGAGGAAATCATGTCGGCAATGCCTGATTGCGACTGGCACTTCTGAGGCACCAGCAGGTGCCAAAACCTATTGCGGCGGCTATGGCACCCAGCAGCAGGGTACCGGGTTCGGGAACTGGTACATTAGTCAGTAATTCCCGGGGACCAAACCAAAGGTCACCGGATAGTGCCCAAACTAACATTGTTTAGGGTGGT
>QWOS01000088.1 GCA_003669555.1 Planctomycetota bacterium | reverse complement strand
GCCACTTTTTCCGGTCTTCGGCTTTAGGAATCACGTGGGCACCCTTGGGATGCTTGTCCCACAAATCCTGAATTTCCTTGGGCAGCTTGTATTGCCCGGCACTGGGTGGACGGAATTCGGTGTTGAGTGACCTGCCACCCCAGGCGGTCTTGATAATCAGGATCGGCTCCTTCAGCCCTTTCTCCATATAGATGCCGAAGGTGAACTCGGGACCGATCTTGCCGCCATCCTTGGTGGGTTGATCTCCTCGTGCGCCAAAGCCGGCGGTCAATTTACCCAGCCCCTCGCCATTTGCACTGCCATCATACGGACCGGTCAAATAGGACATCCAGACTTTGTCACATACCCGAGGGGTTCCATCAAGATTGCGCATCTCCTTAAGAATGGGCGCCGTAAGCGGATCCTTGCCGATATAGTCAAAAGTGCGTACCTCCGCATGCCCCTCCATGTTGGACTGTCCGGCGAGGATGAAGACCTTCAGTGGACTCGCTTCGGCGTTGGCAGCGGCAAAGAGTGTCGTGATGAATAATGTGGCGATGTGTTTCATTTTGATGTGCCTAAAGGTGTTCTGTTTCATCGTTGTTCCTTGTTTGTGTCTGTTTTGCTCGGTGGTTCTGATTTTCACTTGGGACTCTTGTTCTCTTTGAGTCGGACAAGTTCCGGGGAGTCTGTCGAGGATTCAATCGCAGCGATTGTTTCGCGGACGCTCTTGCCCTTCATACGCATCAGATCCGGTGGGAAGTCTTTCTCATCCTTCTCGAAGTAGTTCGCGATCTTGGTCAGTTCCGGAATGACCGCTTTGGCATGAGTGCCGTAGGTGATGAGGATCTTCATCAGTTCAGGGGTTCGGATTTGGCTCTCCCATGGATTCTGATCGCGGGTGTATTTCACGAGAGCGTTCATACCCTCCTCGATATGGTTTTGAGCTAGCAAACGCAAGCCTTCCACGCGAATCCCGTCGGCGAACATCTCGCCGCTGGGCGCGGGCTTTTCGATCGCCTCGTGAATGGCAGGCAGCAGAGGCTTGATCTCTTCGAGCGAAAGATGGCGATAGACCGAACCAATACTGCCGCGAGCACGACCGTCTTCATTCTTCAGCCCGGCCCGCACGGCCTTGTAGAGCGCGGGGCGATTCACACCCTCCAGTGAGCGGCCGAGCATTCCATTACGATCAAACAAGGCGAAGGAGAGATAGCGCTGCTGCATGCCGCGCGGGTCATTCTTCACATCCACCTGAGCCAGCAGTTCAAGCAGTTGCGGCGCCGCCTTGGTGGCCGGTGCGCCGATGGCAGTGAGTGCTTCCGCCGCTTTGATGCGGAGCCAAAGATCGGGATGCGACAAGGTCTTCTGCAAGGCATCCACTGCAGGTGCTCCACGTCCACGAAGGAAAATCAAACCCTGGCAGGCGCCATAGCGAGCGTCGAGACTCGGAGAATCAAGCATTTCGATCAATGGCGACACGGGAGCGTTGCGGCGTCCCAGAGCCATCGCTGCTCGCTCGCGCACGACGGGCGACCAATTGCGAAGGCGCTCGAGGAGTTGTTCGTCAGTCAGCGCATCGTAGAACCTGTGGCGGTCTTTGTTGGTCCAGCCACGCCCGTCGAGGATGAGTGATTGGGCGGCGGCAACATCGAGCTGCGGCACTGCTGCAGACTTTTTGCCGGTGAGATAAAGCTTCTTCAGCGGCATGGCATAAGCCAGCAGATAGCCACCGGTGCTGTCCCAGCCTGTGTAGCTGTCCTCCTCATTTTCCGGCGGGCCTTGATGCAGAAAAACTCCATTCGTACCGCGTGCAAGATCGAAATACCATGCGCCAAACTCGCTCATCCATACCCCCGCCGCCTGTGGTCCTGAAAGGGCAACTCCGGGCATCGCCCAAAGAATGTTGAAGAAATTGCCGGTGTGTCCGCCATCGCGCTCGGGTCCGTGGGAGGCGACACTCATGCGCGAAAAGAACTCCGCACCTTGCGACTCGCCGAGCAGGTTGAACAGCACCGCAGCCATCCCGCACTTGCCATTATCCTCGTGATTTTCAATCCATGGATGATGATCGCCGTAGGGGATTGCGCCTTTGCCGATATAAAAGCGCAATAGCTTGGCACTGCGCTCGATTGCCTGATCCAGGGCCTTATCTTTCACCCCCGCCATGCGGGCCATCACGAGCGAAATAGTCAGAGGCAAACCTGGTGAGTTCATCATTCCATAGCCGTAAAGTCGTCCGTCGGGCCGAGCGAAACGGTGACCCCAGGACCCGACCGCACTTTGACCATGGGCTGCTTCGAGCGCGAGCCGCGTTAAGCCCACCATGACCGAATCATCGCCGGTTGCAATCTTGTATTCGGAAAGGAACATTATGATGTAGCCGTAATACCATGTTGCCATCCCTTCGGTTTTGTAGTTTGCGGCCCACTCGGTTTCTTTCTTGATCAGCGGGAGGTAGGTGGGGTCGCCGCTTGCTAAAAGGGCAAGCGCATTGAGCGACCGGGGAATGGGGTCTTGCCCCTCGGCATAGGAGGGATTCCCCATCCGCTTGGCGAGGTCCCTGCACCCTTGTCCGAGAATGCGTCTGGACTTCGGGCAATCCATAGAGACCGTGGCGCTGTAAGTTCCAAGCACCGGAAGCCTTATCACGACTTCGGCCGAGCTGCCTGCGCGCCACCGCGTCAGGCTGAGCTTGCCTTGGCCTGCTTCCGATTCAGCAAGGGTTAGGGCCTTGCCCATTTCAGTGCGCGGGTCATAAGAAAACGGCTTGCCGCCGACGCCGAGAATCACATCGCCGATCGCAAGAACGCCGCTAGCAGGAGAACCCTTCTCCACTTTGGTAATCGCGATCTGGCGGGCGCCGGAGGTGACCATCTTGTCACAATAAATCCAACCGCGCAGGCCCGTGGCACCAAGATTCCAGTCGTGCTTCGCATCTTCCGGGATCTTGTCGCCTTTGGTGAAATCGGGAACGCCCATCGCCTTCGCCATGTCCGCCCCGGAAACCGGGTTGGTCGTGACGAGAATCGCTACGAATGCGAGAGATACGAGTGTGTTGTTCATGGTTTGGCTTTTTGTTTGGATGATTTGGTTTGGATGATCGGCATGCGGATGGCTTTCATTTATTGAGCCACTCTAGGAATGAACCATGGGGACTTGGGTTCACTTCTTGTTGTATTCATTGTTAGCACCCAGTCCTGAGGCAAGGGAACCGTGGGGATTTATATTCGCCCGAGGAGGGAAATTGATCACATCTTGCTCAACTGTGGCCGGGTCGAAGTAGAAAGCCAAGTGATGCAAATCAGCTTCGAGCCCTTTAACGATCTTTCCATTTTAATTGTAAACCGTCTTGCTAATAACTGTTTTATTTCAATGAACACAATAGTTCTGAACAAGACAGCCAAGGTTAAATCGCAACCGGGGAAGTTTTGTCATAATATTATTCTGTTACTTGCCATGCCAAAAGCTATCCTTTCCAGTTTGTGAATTTCCGCAAACCTGCAGCTGGTTGTCAGGATGCCCGTAGGCATTTTTCTCACCAACAGAGAGACGAAGTATGTTCTGGTAACGAATCGGGTTGACGGTAGATGACCAGCAGATTTTTTTTGGAAAAGCGTTAATCGCATTCGGCTATAGGTATTTGACGCCGAATTTGGGTTTTGCGGGTGCTGCACTGAAATAAGAAATGCTAGCAGGCTGCGAAGATCCCTACATTAGCGTCCCAGACCGTGGGATGCGATGTTAAAGCTTACCATAGCCATGTGCTGGAAGCTCTGCTAAATTTCTGGCCTGTGCGCTAGGCGATCAGTGGATTGGCCCCTCACAACGAATGGATCCGCCAGCCGTTGGAAAAGCAGCAGGGTTGAACGATTTCGGAAGCCTGCCAAAGCATCGCCATGCTCACCGGCGTGAAACGCCGCCGACTCAAGTGAGTCACTTCTGAGTCACTTCGTAAAAGGCCCTGGGTTACAGTAGCAACGGGTCAGCGCTGTTCCTGTGCCTCCAAAAAAACTTGGCTGACCACAGCGCCGATCAAGCCGCTTTTCTTGACGAAAAGCTGAAGTCCGTGCTGGAAATTGTCCATGCTGGGCAAGGATCCGTTTCCTTCGTAGATGCCGCCTATTCTGTTCGGTACATTTCTTTGTTTACTATAGCTTCTTCCCAGTTTCTTCGTGGGTGCGGCGTCAGGAAGACAACCATTCAATGTGCTCGGCGCATGGAACTCAATGACCCAGATCCGCGTAGCGGTTAGGGGCACCATGGCTGTCAACACCTGCATGATGTGCGAACTCTGGCACAAAATCGCCACGCTGGGACTGACGGGATTAACCTTATTAGCAAGTACCCGACAACGCCCGTTACCCAGTTGGCTGCAAAATTGCAGATTTCGCTCCACCTCCTGCCGTTGTAATCATCAAAAATCTGAATTTGCTTGAGCAACCATGGAAGTTCACCCACCGATGGTCGCTCGACGGTCGCTACCATCCTGTTTTTTACAACTTTCGAGCAGCCATCAAACAGATTTTGGCCGACATTCCCACGCAACCCGCCACTAACTTCCAGACCTTTGAAAGTTTCATACCCATTGGCGGCGCTAAGACTATGAATCCACGCACTGTGGCATGAAAAGCCGTTTCTGGGCTGAGGCTGGCAGACTCTGGCGGCTGGATGCAAGGCGCTCATAGGTTTCTTGGTAGGCTTGCAGGCAAGGGATCCTGGAAACAATAATCAAAACCATCGTCAATCACCCATCCTGCCTAGGCAAGCTGGGCCACCTTATTGCCTGTTTTTTTGCTCCTACCCTGCGAGTTATGCCCCATGGAGCCACATTCCCCTTGCTTCCAACCGCAATCAATAGAAGGATTCCATTTGATGATTCTGGCTTTTGAGAATCCGAGGTCCGCATGAGCGATTCAGTTGTTCCCGCAAACCCTACCGCAATTCCTGCCGCTCAGGCGCAGCCAACACCCACTTCCGGCGCACCGCATGGCAGCGGCGTGGCACGGGGTCGGCATGGCAGGCCTATTCCCCGTGGCATGGTGCAACGCCAGCAATCGAACCAAAACCCCGCCGATGCGGCCCCTGTGGCCAGTTCTTCACGGCCTGAGCTGCCTGGTGGGGCCAGGCGCCTGACTGAGCCGTCTTTGCCTGCACCCGAAGTTGTTATGGAACCAGAAAGGCATCAGGAGGAGCAGCCTCTGGGCCCAACCAGCATGACAGCTGAGGAAATGGCCAATGCCCCAGGAACAATCCTGCCGCCCCGGGAAGGTTTCCGTCAGGGCGGGGGTGGAGACCGGGGCGGTCAACGACGCGAGGGGGGCCGTGGCGGACGCGAAGGGGGCCGCGACAACCGGCGTTCCGATGGACCGCCTCCTGCCAAGGCCGAGCAAATTTACTCCCATGGCTTCGGCTATGGAAAAAGCATGCTGAAAAATTTTGGTGCTGGTTCGCTCGAAGCCGAACTTGAAGAGGCCCTGGGTGGCCGTACTGCCGAGTCTTTGCTTGGCGCCTCCCAGGCAGCTCCTCCACCCCCACCAGCTTCCCCCGGTGGCTACCGGGTTGGCAAGGTCGTGCGGGTGCAAGGGCATGAAGTGTTCGTTTCGCTGCCCGGTAGCCGGGCTGAGGGGCTAATGCTGGTAAATTCTATCGCTGAAGCACCGGCAATGGGTGCCGATGTGGAAGTCAGGATCGAGGGTTACGATTCCGCCAATGGTCTGATGAAGCTGGCCCTGAAAGGTGCTACTTCTGTTGATACCGACTGGGAAAGTCTGGCTGTTGGCATGGTAGTGGAAGCCCGGGTGACTGGTCACAACAAGGGTGGGCTGGAAGTGCTGGTCGGCGCCGCGCGGGGTTTCATGCCTGTCAGCCAGATCGACATGGGTCGGGTGGAGCAGATGGAGGTCTGGGTCAACCAGCGCGTCCGTTGTGTGGTCACCCGTCTGGAGCGCGCCGAAAAGAACATGGTGCTGAGTCGTCGCCAGTTACTGGAAGATGAGCGCAAGGAAATCGCCGAAAAAACCTGGGCGGAGCTGGAAGAGGGGCAAATCCGGGATGCTACCATACGCAGCGTGATGGATTTTGGCGCTTTTGCCGACCTGGGTGGCGTGGATGGGCTCATCCCGGTTCGCGAATTGGCCTGGGGACGAGTGGGCCATCCTTCCGAGGTGGTCAAGGTGGGCGACAAGGTGAAGGTGAAGGTCCTCAAGATCGACACCGAAACGCGCAAGGTGAGCCTGGGCCTGCGGCAAATGATGGAAAATCCCTGGGACGCCTATGCCAACATGCTGCAAGTCGGTACCACCCTTCGTGGCAAAGTGACCCGCTTGGCCGAATTTGGAGCGTTTGTGGAAATCGAACCGGCTGTGGAAGGGCTGGTTCATCTGAGTGAGTTGGCCCCTCACCGTGTCCGTCGTCCCCAGGATGTGGTCAAGGTGGGTGATGAGATGGATGTCGTGGTGTTGTCCATCGACATGGAAACCAAGCGGATTGGTCTTTCTGTCAGGGCTGCAATCCTGGCTGCCCAGCAGAAAAATGAAGAGCCTGAAGAGCGTGAAGAGATTAGTGCGCACATCCCGCCCCCCAAGCCTCGCCCCCGCCCCGAGGGCTTGCGTGGTGGCACCGGCCCGGCCGGGCCGCTGATCAGTCTGGGCTAAGTCTGATGCCCCAGGCAGACCGGGGCTGTCGGTTGGGTCTTGCCAGGAGCTGCCGCCGTGAGCGCCGCCCGCAACAGGTTTATACCGGTTCGGGCGGCGTTTACAGCATCATGGCCGTGGCGGCTCAATTCGAGATGAAGGCCCCCTTTGTAACCCGCGACTCTTAGTCCGGCCAGGCCTTCGGCCAGATCCAAATCGCCTTCATCCAGTTGCAAATGCTCGTGGTTTCCACGGCGCATTCCCTCCAGATGAATGTTCCAGAGACGATCACGCCAGTGCAGCAGGTGCGGGGTCATGGGCGTCTCCCCCAGGCAGTGCAGATGGCCCAGATCCATCGTCAGTCCAAATGCGGGATGGGCAACCCGACCGAACAGGGAATCAAAGCGGATCATGGTATCGATCAGCATCCCCGGTTCCGGCTCGAATGCCAGACGCTGGTTCAAGCCGTGAGCGAAATCAGCCAGCGAATGGCATTCCGCCGCTAGACGATCCAGTAAAATTTCCCAGGGTTCCAAAGGTTCTTGCGGGGTACCGGACCAAAAACTGATGGCATCCGCTCCCAGGTCATGACCGATACGCACCGCATTGGTCAGAAAACAGGCCCGTATGGCTCGCGCACTGGCATCCGGATCAAGCAAGGTAGGCTGGTGTTTGCGCCAGGGGTTCAGCAAAAAACGTGCACCTGTCTCAACAACGCTCCGTAGTTTCAGGCGGTCCAGCAAGGCGGCAGTATGCTCCACCTGACGGGTCAGGCTGCTGGAAGAGGGATCGAGGGCATGTTGGTCGAGTGTGATGGCCACACTTTGAAAGCCCAGATCGGCCAAAATGCGTAGCGCATCGTCCAGCTTATGGTGCGGAAAACCGTTGGTATTGTGGCCTGGAAGCATGGTTCAATCGCCCTTGGATTTTTCCAGGAGGGTTAGCACCTGCCGGGCCAGAGTCCTGGCCGGGAAACTCAATGCCTGAGCGCCGGAGGAGACAGGCGGGGAATGGATGAGCGCATCTTGCAGGCTTCGTCGTCCCTCCACCGGATTGCCTTGCTCCAGCGCCAGTAATCCCAGGACTGCGAACCCATTGGCCTCGAGACTCCAGCGGCGCAGCATGCCGGTTATCTGGCTATCCAGATTACTGGGTGGAATTAGCTGATAGGCTGAAAGCGGAATGGTCTGGGCTGCGGCAAGGCGGTCAAGCCCATCACGGGTTACCGCCAGTGCCAGCGAGGGTGCCAATGGAAACGCCAGCCGGGTTTGGCCTTGCGTGAGGGATACGGCCTCCTGGCATGCCTCGTCGTAGCGCCCTAGCGAAGCTGCGGCCTTGACGCGGAACCAGTGGTAAAGATCGGTTGCCAGAAATCCATCGTGTTCGTCCGGATTAACCCAGGCAATTACTTCGTCAGCGCGGCCCAGGCGCAGCAGCATATCCACTTCCAGTGCCATTCCCTGAGCCCCGAAGGCTGAAATATCCGAAGCAAGCAGCTCATCCAGAGCTTGCTTTCCCAAGCCCATGTCGAGTGCCAGTCGGGCCCGTTCGATGGCGGATTTGCCGGTTTTCTCCGTGGCATAGGCAGACAGCCGGCTGGTAACCTGACCTTCAGCGCGGCGAATCCGGCTGTCTTCCGCCGCTTGACGGTCCTGCCAGGGTTGTGCCGGGGCACCGGGGGGAGCCCCCCGCTTCTGATTGATTTTCCAGCCATTACGAAGATGGCTGGCCTCGAGATCGATGAGCCTCATCTGGGAGTAGACATAGGCCAGGCTATAGTGGGCAAGATCGAGGGAGGGATCGGCAAGGAGGGCTTTGCGGAATGCGAAAGCAGCCTGAGCCTCGCGCAGTTGCCGCCATTCATTGAATTCGGCGGCCCCCTTGCGTTCTGCGGTGCTGTTCATCAGACGAAGTGCGGCCTCTCCCACCACCATCCAGGACCTGCCATCGGCCGGATCGAGGGCAACCGAGGCGCGAGCGGACCGCATGGCCAGGGTGAGTAGGGCCCGCTGGGTGTCTTCGTCGGGCAAAGGCAAGACTGATGCGCGCCAGCCAGCCAGCGCCTCCAGCAGTAGTTGAGCTTCACCGGTAATGCCGGGTACGGCTTCAAGGGATAAATGCAAAGCCAGTTGGGGAGCCATTCCCCAATGGGCTTCCAGACCGGACTGGCCCGCCAAAGCCAGGCAATGACCGGCCAGCCAGGCATTAACCAGGCGCGGACCGGCTTCAGCCGCCTGACGGAGTTTGCCATCTGCCAGGAAAATATATTCCCGCCCCTGGGCTGAAAGGCCTCCCGCCTCGGCGCCAGGCCGAGCATGGGCGAAAGCATGTTGCAGGGGGTAAGGGCCAGGCCATGGAGCGGGGGGCGCTTCCCGCAATCTGCTGGCTGCGGACCCGAAGGCCAGGTCGGTCCAAACCAGGGCACCTAGCCCCGGCTTTTTGGCTGCATTACCCCCTGGAGGATTCAGGCCCACCACCAAAACAGGCCCATCGAGAAGACATAGTGGCAATTGTGAGGCATTGATTTGCAACCCCTGCAAAAGCATCTGCATCCGCGCCGGGGCCGGTTCGGTAATCACCAGATAGGCCAGGCCGCTCTTACCAAAAGCTGCCAGTTGGTCCACACCTTCACGGGAATTCATCAGGCTGACAAGATCGACCGCATCGAGCAGATCGCTGGCCAGTTGCGGCTGGTACCAGGAAAAAGCGGCCAGGGTATTCAGTCTCAGGTGTAAGCCGCGGGCATCTCCTGGCAACTTGCCTTGCTTTATCCAGTCAGCGACTGTGCTAGAAGCAGTTGCCGCCGCAGGTGGCAGGTACACCGCCGCATTGCGCCTTTCATAAGGGACTCCCTGAAGCCAGCCAGGCCAGGCAACCACCAGCAGGAAAGCAGCCAGCAGGCAGACGGTGGGAGTGAGCCAAAACGGCGGGAGCCGATTTTTTCCAATTCCGCCACCATTCACCCAAAGCCCCAAATGCAATGCCAGGCAGGGACCAGCCACCAGGGCCAGCCACGGAATCCATCGCTCGCTCCACAGGCTGAGTAGTGCCAGCAGGAGAGTTGGCAATCGCCAACGCATGCCCACCACCGTCCCTGGTACGAGGGCGCTGGCCAGGGCAGCCACAACCAGGGGAAAATATGCCAGCATGCTTGGGTTTGCAAACACGGTATCCCAGAGGGCCGGGGCAAACGGAGAATGATTTGTCGGTGAATCATTGAAACCGGCCAGGGAAAATTCGGCAGGAAAAACCCAGGCAAATCCCCCGCCCGGATTGAAGGCGATTAGAGGGAGTCCCAGGAAAGTCCACAAAAATAGCGGCAAGAGTTCCGCCATCCAGGTTTTTCCCTGCCGCATAGCCCGGCGATCGAAACGGCCCCCCAGAAGTACGATCAGCCCGAGTAGCCACCCCACCAGCGCGCGGCCATCGGCCTGGTGCATCAGTGCCAGCCAAAACAGGGCGCAAGACAGCGCTAAACCCTGTGAAACCGCAGAATCGGCCATGGATTCAGTAGCCAGGAGAACCCCCACAGCCAGAACCAGGCTGTAGGTGACGGGAGTGAGAGGCATGAAATGAGCCAAAACCAGCACTGACAGACTGAAAGCGAGAATCAGTGCCCACCCTGTCGACCGTCGCCCTGCCCTCCAGGCAAGCGCACCGCAGGCCAGAGCCAGCAGCAGAGCCTTGGCAACCACCATGGCGGGCATGCCAAATGCTGCGGTTTGCAGGTACAGCATGCCATCGAGTATCCAGGTGGGGCTGAACAGGCCCTGGTTGAACAGGCTGCGTCCACTCACCAGGTGGACATACAGCTCAGGGGAGCGGGCGGGGAAACAGGCCAAAAGCGCAGCAAAGCAAGCAACAAAAAGAATGGCCCACCAGGGTTTTCCCGTGGCTTTCCGGGGCTGCATCAGGTTGATGGCTCCGGCTTTGGTGACACCGCTCATGGTATTGCCTTCAAATCGTGGCCTGGAATGAACCGGAATGCGGCCCTTCAGGCGATGGATCACTGCCTTCAACTTACCGGAAACCCCTGACAAATCCCAGCTTCGGCGGCTGAATGACGGGAAACCGCTTATCCCGTTTCCATTCCGGGGCTTCAGGTTCACGATTTGGGGCCAAAGTAGTCCGGGTCACCAGAACTGATGACCCAGGCACAGACCAGGCCCTTGCTTTACATCCTGATTCGGATGACTAGCACGCCAGCACCCGAGAAACCCAGCTTGCCTTGATTGGTTATTATCGGTTTTATGTAGAATGTCTGGGATGTGGGCGGCGGATTGCCTTTTGCCATACGACCACCGGATAGGTCACCGGCTTGAGGTCAATTCTTTCAGGGTTCCCGCCCCGGCGTGGCAACGGAGAATCCACATGTCCCTGTTCAACCCCGCCTTGATGGTTCGCATGTGTATCCCCTGCCGGCGGCTGGAGGGCTTGGCCCAGCTGATGAAAACTGGCTCCCCCTTCCCGAAGGCCTGCACTTTGTTGCCCATCACCGTCATGGGCAGACCAAGCTGCCCGGTGGTGCTTCAAACAGCGTGGTGCGAAGACGGGCTGGGGATTCGGGTAGAGGTATCGGGCAAGGCCAAGCCTGTTGTGGGTGATGCCAACAGTCCACTTCTGGCCGATGGGGTGTCGCTATGGCTCAACACACGAGGCAAGGCTTCCGGCAAGCGGGCCGGAGCTTATTGCTACCTGCTGCATCTGCTACCTACAGGTGGCGGAAATGAGAGGCAGAATCCAGTTTTTCTCCATGGCAAAATTCCCCGCGCCCAGGCAGAGCCGCACCCCGTGGGAACGGGGCAGGTCTTCTTCCATTCATGCCTCACGCCTGATGGCTACACTGTGAGCTTGCTGATTCCCCAGGGGGCTTTGACTGGCCTGGATTTCTCGGAAAATCGCATGTTAAGCCTGCTGGTGAAGATTCAGGACAGCGAGCGAGGGCCGTTGCTTTCGTGCGCCGATATCGAAGTCAATTATGACGAGGATCCCAACTGGTGGGACAAGCTGCAGCTTGTCGATGAAACGCCCCCTCCCGAGAAGGGTTCAGTCACACCCCAAAAGCGCCAGGGTCCGGATGACCAGGCTGCGGACCGACCGCTCCGCAAGCGAGGCCGTGGCGCCATCCGCAAGGCAGGTGAGGACGGGTGAACCGGCCGGCAGGTGTTCGCCCGGGTGGGGGATATCGGCCCAGGAAGCTTTTTGTTTTCCTGGTTCATTTCCTGGCCAATGGGCCGGGAAAACCAGATCCCTTGGGGCATGAACGATAGCCTTGGCGGATGCCGTCTCTTCCTCCACGGTACAGTTGGGTGTGCCTGTTGCGCAAAAGGCGCGGGTGTGCCACCCCCAGGCATCGATTCCGAGGGCGCGCTCCAGAACTTCGACACTGGCTGGCCAACGCGGGTTGATTTCGATCACCCAGGCTCGGCCTGCTGTGAGAATCAGATCCACCCCCACCAGCCCCCGCAAACCGATTGCCAGGAGAGCCTTTCCCAGAGCTGCCAGGTCGGCACATTCCCCATCGCCCACCGGCCAGGGCCCGACACTGCCGCAGTAGGCAAAGCCTTTGGCGTTCAGCCACGGCTCACCGACCCACTGCCGGGTCACTCCCAGCAGGGTGCTTTCCCCTGGTTGCACGGCAAAAACAGCTGCGGCCGGTAGCCCTGCCACTCGTCTCTGGGCAAAGCGGCTCCACAGGCGCGGCATTGCGCCCGCACTCCAGGTGGCCACACCACGGCCCCCTGCCCCGCGAAGTGGCTTGGATAGCCATGCCGATTCCTCACCCAGAGGAGGGCAAGGGGCCCATTCAGGGGTGGGCACAGAAAAATGGTGCAAGGTTTCAGCCAGTCGCCAGGGCAATCGGCAGTGGATCAAGGGGCTTGCCTGGTTGCCCCACAACGGGGCGCGCTTTGCCAGTTGGTTCACCAGGCGTGGATGATTCTCCAGGCCCCCAGTATAGACCCAGGGGATCTCGGGTGGGAGCAAGTGCACGAGATCCCCTGGCCAGTTTTCAAGACGCTTTACTCGGCCCTCCACCACCGCCTCCAGGTCGGTATCGGCAAACAGGTCGAGGCAGAAGGGTGCGAACCCAGCCCGAACAGCACTCTGAGCCATGGCGCGAACACTCGCGCCCACCAGGGTAATCGATCGTTTTTCCATACCATTCAGTGTGCCAAAGGTTGCCTGTCAGGCAACAGGTGGTTACCTTCGTAAGGCACAGGGAGATACTCATGCCGTTTTCAATCTGCCAATGTTGCCTTGTTTTTCTGGTTGCTGGCCAGGGCCCTACCGATTTAAGGCCAGCCGTGGGTCCACTCACACCGGCCGAGGCCGAAAAAGCCATGGTGGCCGCACCGGGTTTGGCAGTAACCCTCATCGCCAGCGAACCGGGTTTGGTTGACCCGGTCTGTGCCGCCTTCGATGAAAAAGGCCGCTTGTTTGTTGCCGAGATGCGTGGCTACCCGAATGGCGGGGTTGGCACGGGCGAGGTGAGCAGTGGCCGTATCCGTTTGCTGACCGATGAGAACCGCGATGGCAAATTTGACAAGTCGCTGATTTATGCCGAAGGGCTGCGCTTTCCCATGGGCTTGTTACCCTGGCGTGGCGGTTTGCTGGTGGCTCAGGCCCCCGAAATCCTCTTCCTGAAAGACGCTGACGGCGACGGTAGGGCGGAGATCCGGCAAACGCTCTACTCCGGGTTTTTGCTGCCAAATATCCAGCAGCTGGTCAATACTCTGACGCTAGGCCTGGATGGGCGGGTTCATGCAATGGTGGGCGGTGCCGGGGGTGATATCCGCTGCCCGGGTGTTCCTGCTTTCAAGTTGTCACTGCGAGGCCGGGCCTGCTCGTTCGACCCGGACACTCCCGGAAGCATGCGCGCCGAGACAGGCGGCGGGCAGTATGGGCTGGCAGCAGATCGTCTTGGCCGCTGGTTCACCAACACCAACAGCCAGCACCTGCGTTTCATCGCCTTGACCGATAGCCTGCTGGCGGGCAATCCCCATCTCGCCCCGCCTTCTCCCACCGTGGATATCCCTGAACACGGGGCGGCCTGCAAAGTTTTTCGCCTTTCGGAACCCGAACCCTGGCGGGTTGAACGCACGCGCCGCCGGGTCGGTTCGCCCGAAGCCAGGCGGCTTCCCAGCACCGAGCTGGTGCCGGCAGGCTACTCCACCTCTGCCTGCTCGCCCTTACCGCTCGATGGCGGTCTGTTTACAGGTATCTGGCGCGATGCAGTGCTGGTGTGCGACCCGGCCAACAACCTCATCATTGCCGACAAACTGATCCCGCAAGGTGTGGGCTTCACAGCGACCCGCCTGCTGCCGGAAACCGAGGCATTAGCTAGTCGCGACAATTTTTTCCGCCCGGTACACCTGAGCTTCATGCCCGATGGGGCCGTGATGGTGTGTGACTTTTATCGCGAGGCCATAGAAACACCGCTCAGCCTGCCCGATGACCTCAAGGCTCGTATGGGACTGGAATCGAAGGAAAAAGGGCGTCTTTGGCGCCTGGCGCCCATCGGCAAGCCACCTCAGGCCCTGGAAGCGTTACCCCTGGAATGGGCCCAGCGTTTGCCCTGGCTGGGAGATGACAACCCCTGGCGTCGCTTCACCGCGCATCGTCTGGTCCTGGAGGAGCACTCTCCCGCAGTGGTTGATTCACTCCGGGCCATGGCAGCGAACGAGCCCCGGTCGCTGGCGAGAGTGCACGCGCTATCGTTATTGGCCCGGCTGGCAAAGCTCGACAATGCGTCCCTCACCGCCTGCCTGGCCCATGGCGACGCCGGGGTGCGCGAGGTAGCCCTGACCTGTCTGATGTCACATCGCGAGAGTTCAGCCAGTACCAGGTCCGCAGCATCAAGACTGCTGGACGATACTGCACCCCGGGTGCGTTTCCAGGCGGCGGCATGGGCCGCCCGCGAAGGTCTGTTCGATGCCCTGTTGGCCAAATGCCTCTGGCGCGACGCCGATGAGCCGTGGATTGTAGCAGCCGCATGGAGCAGTCTGTCGCCTGACCTGGCTCGTTATGTCAAAGTGTGGGGGGATGAGGCGGGGAAAACACCCTTGGGCTCCAGTCATTCCAGGCTGCTGTCCCAGGCAGGCCGGCAGATTGGTGCGCGCCCCTCCTCGGACGCCATCCCGTTGCTGGCTCGCTCGCTGAAGCTGACGGCTCTCCAAGACCCCGCGTGGCGTGGTGCTTTTCTGGATGGGCTTAGCCTGGGCATGCGGCAGGCAGGCCACGATATCGAGAGTTGGTGGGCCCCGGTGCCAGTGTCACAAGGCAAATCCAGCCCGGCCCCCCTGGCAGTGCTGGAGCCACTTTTGCGCGCTGCTGCGGCAACATTGGTGGATGGGAAGGCGAAGGAGAGTGACAGGCAGTCAGCAGCCAGTCTGCTGGCTTTGGCCCCTTCATCCGCGTGGCGTGGGCTGGCTTCCGAGGTTCTTCATGGAAAAAATTCGCCAGCCCTTCAGTTGACAACCATCACCGCGCTGGCTGGTCGTCGTGACACAATCCTCCTGTCGGAAATTTCCGCTGGTCTGCCTGCCATGGCGCAAGCTGCCCGGGCCGAACTGATTTCCCAACTGATCTCCACCCCGGTTGGTCAGCATAGTCTGCTAACCGCCGTGGAACTGGGCAAGGCGCCGCCAGCACTCATCGATGCGGCTGCACGTACTGTGCTGCTTTCGTCTCGTCAGCCTGCCTTGAAGACCCGGGCCGAAAAGATTTTTACTGCTATCAACGGTTCCCGGCAGGAAGTGTTCGCCCGGTACCAGCCTGTGGCCACGAAAGGGCCGGGCGACGCAATCCGGGGGCGCGAGGTGTTCGGTCGGCATTGCATCACCTGCCACAAGGTCGGTGAGACTGGGCATACCGTGGGGCCGGAATTGAAAGCCGCCCTGCAAGGAAAAGACAAAGACGCCCTGCTATTGGCAATTCTGGACCCGAGTCGCGAGATTGATCCACGCTTTGCGCAGATGGTGATGGAAACTGGTGACGGGCGCACCATTGCCGGCCTTTTGGCTGCTGAAACCCCGGTAAGTGTCACCCTGCGTCGGGCGGAGGGTATTGAGGAAACGGTGTTGCGGGCCAATCTCGAATCACTCACCGCGACCGGAAAATCGCTGATGCCTGAAGGCCTGGAAGCCCAGATCACTCCAGCCCAGATGGGGGACTTACTGGAATATCTGCTGCAGTTCGGGAAGGGTGGCTGACGGTGGAACGCCCGGGGACTTGGTATTCCGGATTGAGTCAAAGTCGCCCGGTTGACTCGATTTGGCTACCTGTTTCCGGAATCGCCAATCGCGATAGGAAGGGTTGTGTGGAGCTTTTCATACGCCAGAAGCCGGAAAATTTCAGGGAAAAGGGCTTGATCCAGATTGCCCAACAAAATTAGAACGATGGAGATTGATTTGCGGTAACAGGCCCGTCAGCGCGGGACAAACTGGACTCACACCAGAGTCCAAGGGCCTATCCCAAAGCCAAATGACCAATTTGACCAGATTCGGCCGAGTTTGTTGACCAGCCCTTATCTGCCTTGGCAAGAGGGATAAAGGCTGATGAAAATCAGGGACTAATCTCAAGTGCAGGGTGGATGACGGGACTCGAACCCGCGACAGCCGGAACCACAATCCGGTGCTCTACCATCTGAGCTACACCCACCAGCCTTCACGGCTCTTGGATCTTACCCCAAGATTTCTCAGGGGCAAGGGAAAGCTGATGCCTTTTCGATGGAGGGGGTACAATAGGGTGGGCTTTAGAAGAACAGCAACGAACAGAGACCAAATAAAGGGACCAGGATCGCCCCCGACCAGATCATGTAGCCGAAAAAACCCGGCATCCGGACGCCTTGGCTCTCGGCGATGCTTTTCACCATAAAATTCGGGCCATTGCCGATATAGGTATTCGCCCCCATGAAAACCGCACCACAACTGATGGCAGCCAGGATCGCCCCCCCTTCCCAATGAGCCAGATCGCCAAAGTTTGCCGAACTCCCCAAGCCGCTCCCCCCCAGTGCCAGGCTGGCAAATGCCACATAGGTTGGGGCATTGTCAAGCAGGCTGGAAAGTATGCCGGTCAGCCAGAAATATTGCCAGGCATGGTGAATTCCCAGTTCGGGGCTTTTGTGCTCAAGGATCTGGATGGCTGGGCCCATCGTGACAAAAAGGCCGGCAAACAGGATTCCGACCTCGAGCACAGGGCCCCAACTGAAGCCATTAAGCCGACGCAGGGCAGCAGGGGTGGTTCGGATAGAAAGGCCCCCCATCAGCAACATCAACCCGCCTGAAGCCACCAAGCTAAACATTCCCTCTCCCAACCGGCCTTTCAGCAAGACGGCGGCAACGATTCCCAGCAAAAAAAACAGGTTATGTTCGCCTTGGACAAAAAGGGTAGATGCCAGCTGATGGATGCCAGGAGCCAGATTCACGGTTGAACTCTGGCCGCTCCCCATGTCGGTGGTTTTTTCAGCCAGGCGTGTATCAATCAGCCAAAAAAGGCCTAGCAGAGTCCCATTCACAAACAACCATTGAGGCATCAGGCCAAAAGTCCAGGTGAATGGAACGCCATGCAAAAAACCAAGAAACAGAGGTGGATCACCCAATGGCGTAAGTAGCCCCGCTGTGTTGCTGACAATGAAAATGAAAAAAATCACCAGATGAACCTGACGAGACCGCCCCCGATTGGTGCCCAGCAGCACCCGGATGAGCAGCATGCTGGCACCGGTTGTCCCCAACAGATTGGCGAGAATGGCCCCTACTGCGAGTAGCGCGGTATTGGTCAGGGGTGTTCCCCGCCATGTCGCTTCCAGATGGATATTGCCTGCCACCACAAACAGGGAGCCTATCAGGGCCATAAACGCAAAATATTCCAGTAAAGCATGCTGGGTGGTTTCGGCTGGTAATAGAAGTGCCACCGGAACCGACAAGGCCATGGTGAAAAGGACTTTGATGCTGTCATAGTGCCAAACATGTGGCAGGATAAGCGGGAAGAGGCCAATCCCCAGCAATAATAGAACGAACGGAACCGCTGCCAGCAGGCCGGGTGGGGAATCTGAAACCATAGCTTCCGCTGAGTTCGTATACCCCGGTGCCGCTGAAAATAGCAGCAGTAAAACAGTGGCAAACCACTTGCGGCCAAAAAGTCGGCACTTGCAGTCCAAGGATTCGCTAGACATCCAGCCACCCATACTTGCACCCTGAAAGGAAACCTGCGGACAAACTGGGAAATCAGGTATTTTAACATTAGATGAAACAGCTACACTAATACAGTCGTAATCAGGGCCACCATTCCCTTTCGAGGATCATCATGAGCACCCCGCGCTCCCCAAAAACGGCAATTGTTGCCTTCAAGGTCGAGAAGGAGTTAGCGGATCTGCTCGACAAGTTGCCCAACAAGAGCGACTTCATTCGTAAGGCTATCGCTGCGCAATTGGGTATGTCCTGCCCCCTGTGCCTCGGTAAGGGTGTGGTATCACGAGGCATACACGACCACTTTGCGCCAGTCCTG
>QWOS01000002.1 GCA_003669555.1 Planctomycetota bacterium | reverse complement strand
CTTCAGCCTGGAGGTGACCAAGCTGCCGGCCCAGATACAGGACATTTTCAACCCCGGGATGGTCACGGCCATCGAGGTGCAGGGGGCGTCCCACCGCGGTAATGTGCTGTCAGCCATTGCGGACCAGGTGAAATGGTTCAATGGCTGGTCATGATGACAAAAACCGCTGGTGTCTGGTCATACGAGGATTTCCGGTTCCATTTTTTGCTTGCCCTCATGGGGCTCGCATTCAGCAGATCCAGAGTTCGCTCATCATAGCTGGATGACTAGAGGTGGGTTCACATTTTTTGGTTATTCCGACATAAAAACCGTCAGGAATTGAGCGTTTGCAGTAGTACCACGCCATGGTCTCCTCCCGGAGTTGCCTGATCGTCCCGAACCGCCTCCGTTTGATGCACTGGTGGTTTATGGAGCGCAACTTGTTTTCGGCGATGTTCAGCCAGCTTCCATGTTTAGTGGTGTGGCAAAGTTCCAGGCGTTAGTCGATCCAGCAGGCCCTCTTGGCAATCGTGGTGCTCCCAGCCTGCGTTAGATATGGGCCTCCCGTGGGGCATGGTTTCGGAGTAATTTGATAGGGAGATCAGCGGTTGTCGGCTTGCCAGCACAGTTTCAGAAACTTTGGCTGACCGCCTGCCCAGCTCTTGCTGCCGAGACATTTGCCACCCTTCTCGTAATACGCCCGTAAGCTGAGGACATCGACATGCTTCCATGAATACAGGGCCTCGCCTTCGCTCGTCTTGAAATCCCCTGGTTTCAGGGAGATGGTTTGAGTCTCCTTGCCGCCGTTGACCTGCACGACGGCCACGAAATCCTGCGACTTTCCACGGTAGGAGCGGAAGAAATTCTCCGTCAGCACCATCACCAGTTCATTCGGCTTCCCGGCCTGCATTTCAAGGGTGAGCCGCTGGTCTGCTTGTCCTTGCCACTTTGGATCAGCCAGCTTGCGAGTCGAAAACTCCCAGTGATGGGGATTGCCGGCTTCCAGCAAGTACCAGTCCTGCCAGCCGTGCGAGAAGTCGTCAACCAGCGCGGTAGTCTTGTCCGTGGCCTTCACTTTTGCACGCTTCAACGCATCAGGAGCGACCGTGTGCAGGATGGAACTGATCGCATAGTGGTCAGCCGGGCTGGCATAAGGGGCTGATGCGGTCTGCTTCTTTGGGTATTCCACAGTGGCGAAGGCGAAGAGCGGTTGATCGGTAGTCAGGATTGGCAGCTTGCCCACCCAGGTGGTTCCCGTTTTCTTTGCCCTGGCGGACCGCCAGAATCGTGCTCGTGGATCGGGATCGACTGAGTAGTGAATGTGAACCTCGGCCACTGGCTGCGACGAATCAGGCGTCACCTGCAATTCGGGAACCTGGTCCCCGGTGGCAAGGACCAGCTTTGAGTCCGGTGTCTTCGGAAAGATGAAACTGCCCTGGAGGTGCTGGTCGAACCACAGGGGCCTTGTCACGGCGAACTCCGGCGTGAACCGGTGGTTCATGTGTGGAGTGAAAGAGTACCGGACATTCCTGTGCGGTATCAACTCGCCGGTGCGGTAGGTGTCGTCCATGATGCCGTGGAAGTCGTTGGTCGCTCCCAGCCAGAGCAGTGGCGCCTGAATATGGGGCGCATACGATTCGAAGGCGATGGTTGCATTGAAAAGCTTCGCGTCACCGTTTGGGGTTTCCAGCTTCACCTGCGGCAACAACGGCCACGGTTCGGTGCGGAAACCTGATCCACCCACGGAAGGCGCAGCAGCCTTGATCCGGTCGTCCGTCCCGGCGACATAGACTGTCAGACTTCCCCCCATCGAGTGACCGTAAACGCCCAGGCGGTCGGCATCGACTTCCGGCTGCTGTTCCAGGAAGGTCAGGCCACGCCTTGCCCCCAGCGTGAGCAGATACCAGTTGTTGTTGCGGGGTGACTCGAACGGATCGAGGTATTGGTCGCCGGGCTTCAGGTTGAAGTAACCCGGTACATTCTTCTGGGTCGGATCGACGGCTCCCCAATCCGTGTTGGGGTCGCCCTCCTGGGCATTTTCCATTTCCCGACCACCCCAATTGATGGACAGGCAGGCGTAGCCCCGTTTGGCATAGAATTCGATCTCGTGTAAAAACGCCCGCTGGCCTCCACCGTGGAGATGCAGTAGGCCCGGCAGTTTCCTGGCTCCTTTGGGGAAGCCGAAAAATCCCGCCATGCGTGCCGGTTTGTCTTTGAAGTTGGCAATATGGAAGGTGACATGGCGGTAAAAGATGTCGCCCTTCTCCCATTCACGCACGATCTTGGCATCGAGGGCGTCTTTCCGGGGATCGAAACCGGCCCGCAGTTCCTGGACTGTGACCGGAGCCTTGGGTTTATCGGCGGCACACGCCAGGAACGGAACGAGGGTGGCGAATAGGGCAGCAATCCGGAATGGATTCATTTTTTCGCCCCATTGAAAATCACGACCTTCACCGTCATCCGGACATTGAGCTTGCTGAGTTCATCTAGCATCAAGGTCTTCGCCTGCTCCTGGTTGAAGCCACCCGAACCAGCCCCAATCAGCGGGAAGGCAATCGACCTGAAGTCTTTTTCATGGGCCAGCCGCACGGCATTCTTCACGGAATCCCGAATTGATTGTTCCGATGCTCTCCAGAACCAATTGATCCCGGCGACATGAATGATGCCTTTGAATGGCAGCTTGCCCGCAGAAGTCAGCACTGCGCCACCCAGCGGGATCGAGCCATGCCTGCCGACTTCTTTGAAGGGAGTCGTGCCGCCGCGCCGCTTGATTGCCCCGGAGACCCCCTGGGGCAGCAGCAACCACCAGGGGATGATGTTGCGGTTCCAGGCGTTGACGATCACTTCCACATCCTGATCGACCAGATCCCCTTCAATGATTTCGGGGCTATTTTCACTCATCCGTGGTCCCCATAATGCACGCCCAGCCACACCGTCGGTTCGTCGGGGGTTGTCCAGTCAACCCGGTGCTGGCAATGGGCCGGGATGTTGACGAAATCGCCGGGTTTCATCTCGACCATGCGATCCTCGAACTGCAACCGCCCCGCCCCCTTCAGCACGATCACCCACTCATGCCGCGGTTGGTTGTACCAGAAGTCTGGTGCTGAGGCATGGCCGTGGGAGATGATTCGTTCGATACGCACATCGGCGGCACGAATGAGCGTCTGGACGACTTCCCTGGGCAAATGCTGGGGGAGATCATCGAAGATGTTCTGGACGCTCTCGCCGACCTGCTCGCTGCTCGACACCAACGACTGAAAACGAAGCACTTCCTGCCCATCAACCGTCACCGTCTCCGAGAACATCTGCTTCGGACGCACCCAAAGGCCGTGATCGCCGTATTCTTGCCGGTAGACGATGTGTTCTTCCAGCGTCTCGCTATGGCGGGCTGTGCCGAGGATGGTGTACTCGTTGCCCTTGAAGTGTCGGTAGCGACCAGGTGTGATTTCATTCATGGACGGAGTTCCCAATTGCCTTCGCCTTCTTCACGAACAACTCCAGCCAACCCAGCATCAGCGCATCCGGGATCGTCCTGGACCGACGCAACTCGTCGGGGGTCTTGCCCCAGTAGAAGCCGAACCAGCCAGCGGCGTGTTGCTTCGACGCCGCGATGAATTCATCCAGTTCCCGGGGTGTGCAGGCCAGCGGGAATGTTTCCTCAATCACGATGGGCTTGCCAACCGCAAACCCTTCCAGCGTGTCGAGGGCTTCCTTCAACTTCCCTGTTTTGGGATACAGATGGACGCTTATAAAGTCGAGATCTGCGGTGATCCTGGCCGGGACGAAACCTGATGTCAGGCCAGGGCGATCCAGGCTCCAGTCCACGAGGCCAACTGTAATCAGGTGACGCTTGTCCTTCGCCCGGATGGCTGTGGTCAAATGATGCACCCATTGCCGGGCGATGTCGGGCCGGGGTCGGTCCTGCTGGTCGAGGGTGATGAACTGAACAAAGTGCTTGCCGCCGAAGGGTTGCCCTAGCCAATCGCCGCTTTTTCTTTTCCCCCCTGGGACAACCGGCTCGTTCATCAGGTTGTAGCAGAAGATGGCGGGGCTTTTCGCGCATCGGCCAGCAATGGCCTGCCAGAAGTGGGCCTGAGCATCCCACCGGTCCTTTTCGGTGAGCCTGTCGTACCAGGGTGGGACATCCGCTTTGTGGTAGCAACCTAGCCCGGTCAGATTGAGGTACAGGCGTTCTTTCCCGGCCAGGGCGATGAGCCGGGTGAGCCGGTCCAGCGTCTTCTCATTGGGCTTGTCCGGGCCGTCCATGAACTTGCCGAGTTGCAAATGGATGCGAACGCTGTTGGCCCCCAGCCTCTTCATCTGGCCGAAGTGCGCCTCCACGGTGGGCCACCGCTCATCCCAATAGTCTTCGATAAGCCTGCCATCGGTATCATGATCGTAATTGAAGCCCCAGGGTATGAACGGGCGCCTGGAAGGTTCCAGGACGAATCCCTTTTTGTCCTTGGAAACGGCAACCCACGGCATGTCATCGCTCCGTGACGGTTCCTGTGCAACCGCCGACGATGCGAACACCAACCAGGCAATGAGCATGAACGCAATCCGATTCATTTTGGTTCCCCGGGCCAACCTGGAGGTGGCCCCCCATCGGTGGACAGACTTTTCCAAAGGAACGCCCCTGGAAAACCAACCACAATTTTCCAGTTTACGCCGCCTGATCATGCGCTGCTGACATCTTGTATTCTTATGCCTGTTGATCCGGTCCGTTGGCCAGGCATTCCTTTTTTGCAAGTGGCACTATTTCGCCGGGAAACACAGCCCCCCCAACAGGCCAGCAGAAGCCAAAACCTATTCGGGCCAGTTCGATGTGGCAATCGCTGGCAAAGGGTTGCCGGGGCGGTGCTCTGGGGTTTCCTGCCTGTGGAGGACCATTGGCTGCCAGGAATCCAGGAAGCTGCGGGCTGATCGTTGGTGTTAATATGGGGCGATTGGGGTGCAGGGGTAGGATTTCTTCTTGCTGGCAGGTAGGCGCCTGCGGCATCTGGAAATTGTTCCGAATTATTTTGGCCCCTGGGCTGGGGAGTTGGCGCTTTGTTGATTGACGGGCAATAGACGGGCGCTTTTGAAGGGATTTCTCCAGGGATTGAAGATTCCCGGCCAGAGCGGCATCGGGTTTTCAGTGGAGTTGGTTTTTCTTGGAAGAGTCCGGTCTTCTACAAAACTTACGAGGCTTTATTTTTCACCGCGGTGGCAGAATATATCGTATTTTATGCAAGCGGCATCGGGTTCAAAAGGGTGCTGTTTTTTCTGGGGAACGCCGCATGCGACAATTCAATCATAAGGGCCCCCGTACATGAATGACCCAAAGAATTTGTATCCAGCCAGGAAAATCAACCCGATCCTGTTGATACTGGGTTTGGCTGTTTGTGCCCTTTTGTTGATTATTATTGGTCTTCTGGTTTTCAGAGGTCCACCGCTGCCCCCCCCTGGTGGAAGAAACCCAACACCCGTGGCCGGTCCAGGCCAGGTAGTGCCCAGGGTGGATGTGCCTCGTCCGCCCAAGCCTCCAGAGCCTGTTGATTCGGGGCGAATTACCGGAACTGCCCAAGTCGGGAAAACTTACGAGATGGTTATCAAGGGGACAACCGAATCGGAAGGCACCAGCAAGTCCTGGGGCATAAAAACGGTTATTTACATGCAATGGATTTTTGAATGCGCCGTGGATCGCTTCATTGAATCAAATGATGGTAATCAGATTGTCGAAACCCGCCTGTTCAAAGCTGTGCGCAGTGTTCGCGTCGATGCAAAAGTCAAAGATATCGGTTTTGATTTTGGTCTTCCCGGGGATCTGATTCTCGGGTTTCTTGGAACATACGATCCGGATAGTTTCCTGATTTTCGAGACGGTTGCCCCATTTGCACGACTCCTTTCAAAGAGTCTTTTGCAAAGTCAGCTCGACGAAGAGGCAAAAGTTCTTGGGACAGTGGACTCGCTGAACGGGAAAAAGGTTCGGCTGACCTTTGAAAACGGTAAGGGCGTCACTCAGATTGAGCCGATCGGTTGTAGTCTCACGGCTGATGAGCGCAATTACTTGTTTGCAACCGCAGTGCTGGGCGATTGCTTCATCATGCCTGACCTCAAGGGAAAGGTCGGATCGAAATGGAATGTGGACGGCCAGAACCTGGCTGGTTTGATTGACCCATCCCTTCACGGCCAGACTACCGGATCTGTGAGCATTGAGAGGACGGAAGACATAAAATCAGGTGATCAGAATGTGGCTCAAATGAGAATCACTGCGGGATCCATCAATATTGATTCAACCACCCCTGAAAAATACGATATCGGCAAGTTTGTTCCGCGCGGCATCCTGGTATTCGATCTGGAAAAACAGTTTGTGCAATCTGCCGAGCTCACCGGCGATATAACCATCGAGAACTGCTCCAGGGACCATATACTGTTCGAGACCAGATTCCAGGCGAGGCCAAAACTGCGTGTGAGTTATACCTGTAAAATGCGCTAAAGGAGGCCTGTATGGTAGAATATCCAGCGGCGGGCTTCACTGATCAGGCTTACCGGGGTGAAACGCCTGTGGCGGTCATTGGCCTGGGCGATGTACCTTGCCGGGTGGGGCGCAGCAGCAAGTCGGCGGTCAGACTCCTGCACCCGACCATTTCGCGGGCCCATGCGATCATTGAGAAGCAAAACGGGAGTTATCTGGTCCGCGATCTGGACAGCCGGTACGGCACTTTTGTCAACGGAACCCGCATTTTAGCCAAGGTTCTGGTTGAGGGGGACCTGATTCGTTTTGGGACTGCGACCCATTATCGCCTGACCGATGGAACCCTGGGATATGTGTCGGCGGCAGGTGGCTGCTCGCTTTCATTCAGCCAAATATCCGTTGTAAAAGGTGGCAAGGCCATCATCTCGGACGCCTCCTTTGAAATCCCGCCCAACGCCTTCGTGGGTATCCTCGGACCCAGCGGGGCGGGAAAAAGCTCGCTTCTCAGTGTCATGGCAAGCTATCATTCTCCGGAAAAAGGCATCGTTGTCTTTGATGGTAGCCACCCGCTTCACCTGCACCTTGACGAGTACAGGATCGTATTGGGCAATGTTCCCCAGCAAGATATTGTCTACCCCGGGCTAACGGCCCGCGAAAACCTGTTTTACGCAAGTCGGCTAAGGGCAGCAGCAGAAACCCCTGTGGCATCGTTACACCATCTCACCGAGCGTGTTTTGGCGCAGGTTGGTCTGACGGATCATGCCGATCAACTATTTGAAAAATTGAGCGGCGGGCAACAGAAAAGGGTCAGTGTGGCCCTGGAACTTTTGAAGCGCCCTCGTCTCCTGCTGCTGGATGAGCCCACCTCGGGCCTGGATCCGGCTGCGGAAGCAAGCCTGATGGAGAATCTCAAGGTAATTGCTTCGCAAGGCACAACGGTGGTCTGCACCACGCATCATATGGACAATGTCGGACTTTTCGACTTGCTCGTGGTTGTGGGTGTTCAGGACCAAGTGGGCCGAATTGCCTATGTGGGCGAAGCGGAGGGCTTCCTGGGCTCTTTTGCCTGCCGCAGTTATGCCGACGCCTTTGAACGACTGCGGGATGGAGCCTTTCCGGCGCATCTTTCAGAATCAGCGGCGGCGATAAACCACGAGCCGGTTCCTTCTGGCCAGCAGTCAACATTCAGCGGAATCTCTGAACTGATTGAGAAGCCACTGGATGATAAAATCATCCAGCAGGCTGGCATTGTCTCGGAGCGCAGTTTCAAACGGATCTGGAGGGACAAGGCGTTGGTTGCCGCGATTGCCGCCCAGCCAGTGATGCTTGGAGCGTTGATTGCGGTCACTCAGTCAGACGCTTTCAACGCCAGGCTGTTGCATTTTTTCTTGTGCGTGGTTTCCATCTGGCTTGGCTTGAACAATTCAGCCAGGGATCTTGTCCGGGAGAGAAAAAACTATTTGCGGGAGCGCCTGGCCGGTCTGTCGCCTGAGGCTTATCTGGCAGCCAAGTTCTGCGTGTTTGCGAGTGTGGGCCTGTTACAAACAATCGCCCTCCTGCTCGTGGCCCTTGGCGTATTATTGCTGACAGAAAGCGAACTGGGCGTGCTGAAGGACTTTTATGGTGGAAGCTGGCTGCCATTTTCCCTCCTGCATATTCTTCTGTGTCTGTTCATCAGTTATTTGTGCGGTTTGGGTTTGGGGCTTCTGGCATCGACACTGGCAAAAACGGAGGAAGCGGCCGTTGCCATGCTGCCGTTACTGATCATGCCCCAGATTCTGATCAGTGCGGTGGCTATTGGGTGCTCAGACAAGCCCTGGAATGATTCCAGGGCTTTCAAGCCCCTGATCATGAGCTTTTCGGACGGAATGCCTGCCGCGAACTGGGTTGGCAGGTTGCTGGATGATGTCTCGCTGATTTGCTACTCCCGTTCGGCAACCCTGGCCCTGGATGCTCCCCGTGCCGAAGGTTTTGGGCACTGGACCTGGGTCGGCGATTTCCTTCTTCTGATACTATTGTTGATAGCCACCTGGGCAGTGTTATATCTGGTGTTTCGGTTGAAAGAAAATAGTTGGCCGAAGCTCCTGGGGCTTGGTTAGGCGGGATGAAGGATGGCAGGAAAGAGGCAGGGACGGTGCCATGGCTGAACCGAAGTCGGGAGGTTCGTCCAGCTCGCTCAGGTTGCGTGCCTCCAACCCTGGCGGCAGCCGCAGCGAGGTATTCCTTGTTGACGGCCTGACACTTGGCAGGACGAACGCAAACATCCTTCAGGTGGAGGACGATGGCTCAGGCACGGTTGAGAGGACCCATGCCCGGGTTGAGTTTTCCGGGGATGGCTCCGTACGGCTGAGGTGTCTCCACGCCAATACCACGGTTTTTGGCCCGGAGGGGTCGGTCTCGAGCCTGATTCTTGTTGCCGGGACAACATTCCGGATTGGCAGGACAAAGTTCTCGGTGGTGCCAAACGCAGCGGAAGATCCTTTTTCTCCCCGGTCTGGATTGGGCTGCCCCTATTGTGGGAGCCTTGATTTAGTGGCTTCCGGCGGCAAACCCACCCCGTGTCCCTCATGCCATCAGCCTGTGCTGGCGGTGCCGGCGGGTGCAGACGGGACCCCGAGGCTCCTGCCGGGGAATTTCACGGATTCGAGCGGTAGGCAATATGCGGTCGAAAGGTTTGTGGCCCGTGGGGGCATGGGTTATGTGCTGAAAGGCAGTACCCAGCAAGGGGCCTGGGTTGCAATCAAGATTTTAATCTGGAATAGCGACACCAGCCAGCAGTCGATCTCGCGATTCAAACAGGAAATCGAGCTTCTACGGCGGCTGCACGATCCCAATGTGGTGGGGTTGATCTCCTGCGGGCAGGAAGCTGGGTTGTTTTTCTATGTGATGGATTGGGTCGACGGGCATGACCTCCGTCAGGAACTCCAGTCGCCTGGCAAGCCAGAGACCCTGGTCCCATTTTCCCGGGCTGTTCGTTGGTTCGAGCAGGCTTGTCTTGGCCTGTTGGCGATCCACCGGGCGGGTGCTGTACACCGTGATATCAAGCCGTCCAATCTATTGCTCACCAGTGATGGCAGGTTGCTGATTGCCGATCTGGGCGTCGCGAAAAAAATGGGTAACGATGAATCCGGCATGACCAGCACCGGGCAGATGCCAGGGACCTACTGGTACATGGCCCCGGAGCAGCATTACGCACCTGACCTGGTGGATCATCGTACTGACATCTACTCGCTTGGTTTCACATTCTGGGAGCTTCTCACTGGTGTGAAGCCCAATACGGTCCGCCCGGCACCCCCCTCTTCCGTGAACCCGACGGTCCCCAAAGCGTTTGACACCCTGCTTTTCGCCATGCTGGAGGGCAAGATCGCGGACCGTCCCGCCAGCATGCTGGAGATTCTGCGAGCAATACCAAAACCAGAGGGCAAAAAAAAACCGGAGCCTGTTACCAGTCCTCCTCCAGGGGTAGAACCACCACCTGGGCCTGCTTCTCAACCCCCAAAGCCAACGGAAGTTGGTCCATTTATAAATGGTATTTTCGGGTTGGGATTCATGATATTCGTGGCTGTAGTCTTATACTTCAAAATATTTGGCGAAAAACCAGCTCCCCAGGGAAACCCAGCACCCCCAATTCCGTTACCGCGAGGGCTGACGAACTCCATCGGCATGGAGTTCGCCAGCATTCCTGCCGGGAAGTTCCTGATGGGTTCCCCTGTAACCGAGAAGGAACGATATCAGAATGAAAACCAGCACGAAGTGACACTGACGCAAGGCTTCCGGATGGGAGTCCATGAAGTGACCCAGGCTCAGTACGAGCAGGTGATGGGGAAGAACCCGAGCTATTTCAAGGGTGCCACGCTGCCGGTGGAGACGGTGAGCTATGACGATGCTATGGCATTCTGCAAGAAGTTATCCGATCTGCCCGTAGAGAAAGCAGCGGGACGCAAGTACCGTTTACCGACTGAGGCTGAATGGGAATATTGTTGTCGTGCAGGTACCAGCACGCCTTTTCATTTTGGCAGTGAGTTAAACGGCACGCAGGCGAACTGCGATGGCAACCTCCCCTACGGCACCACTAGAAAAGGCCCGTACTTGGGAAAAACCAGCCCGGTGGGCAGTTATCCAGCCAACCTCTGGGGCCTATATGACATGCATGGGAATGTCTGGGAATGGTGCCAGGATAGATATGATAGCTATCCTCAGCAATCTGTAACCGACCCCCGTGGCCCTGAGGCTGGCTCGGATTGCGTTTATCGTGGCGGCGGTTGGGGCGGCGGGGCTGCGTTTTGCCGGTCGGCGAACCGCATCTGGGGTGATCCGTCGTACCGCGGCAACGGGTACGGTTTTCGTCTTGCCCTGAGTTCATCTGGAATCCCCAAGTGAGGTTGGTAGGGGGGCGAGCGGAGCCGGTTGATGGAGGCACGGAGGGGGCGGTGCGGAGCCCGCTCCCGGAGATGCCGGAGTCAACTGGCGGAGCGGGCGCCTGTGGGGTCAAAGAGAGCCATGTCGGTGAATGGAAGACCTTATTTGGGAAGATATCATGCCGTATCAGTTTTTTACCGTACCTATGACTGACGAAGGGAGTGCCGCAGCGGAGCTAAACGAATTTTTAGCGAACCACCGCGTTGTTTCAGTGGATCGACGCTGGCTGGAGCTGGGGCACCAATCGTGCTGGGTGATGTGTGTGGAATATATAGTATCCCAGGCAGGCAATCAGCAGCGGGGAAAAACCAGTCTGAGCCGCAATCGCATCGACTACAAGATGGTTTTGTCCGTTGAAGAATTTTCGGTTTATTCCGAACTTCGCCAATTGAGGAAGGAACTGGCCCAAATCGAAGCGGTACCGGTTTATGCACTTTTCAACAATGAGCAGTTGGCACAAATGGTTCAGAAGCGCTGCGCCAAAAAAAGCGATTTATTGAGCATTGACGGAATCGGGGAGGCAAAGGTCGACAAGTATCTGGACCGGTTGCTCATCATTCTTGAAAAACTACCAGCGTCAACCGATAACAGCACCGTGCCATGAAAAGGCGCGGTTACCTTTTTGAGTTGATCATCACGCGCGAAAACCTGGCATTGGCCTTTCAGCGCGCCGCCCGCGGAAAACGCCACGGTTTTGCTGTGATCCACTTTGCCTCGCATCTTGATCATCATTTGGCTTTGCTCGGTGAGCAATTACGGGACGGCAGTTTTGCGTTTGGGAGGTTTAGGCAGTTCATGATCCGCGATCCCAAAGAACGGGTGATTACTGCTCCCCATTTCGACGAACGGGTAGCTCATCATGCGATCATGAACATCTGCGAGCCGGTTTTCGATCGGTGGCTGATCGATGACACCTACGCTTGCAGGAAAGGACGCGGCCGTGAGGCTGCGGTGTGCCGGGCCTTTGGTTTTGGCCGAACAGCGAAATGGTGCCTGAACCTGGATGTGCGCAAATATTTTGACAGTATCTGCCATGACCAATTGCTTGGTATGTTGCGAAGGGTTTTCAAGGATCATCTGCTTTTGGAAATGTTCGACCGGATTGTACGGAGTTTTCGGGGAACCAATGGGCGTGGTTTGCCAATTGGCAGTCTTATGTCCCAGCATTTTGCAAACTTTTATCTGGGCTGGCTGGATCGTTTCATCAAGCAAGAATTGCGGATACAGGGTTATGTTCGATATATGGATGACTTGATGTTCTGGAGTAATGATCGTGAACAATTGTTGGATGTTTACAAAAAGTCATCGGATTTTCTGACAAAAAGACTGTCGCTGGAATTCAAGGCTCCCGCCATTAGCCAGCTAACCTGGGGAGTGGATTTTTTGGGATCACGGCTTTTTCCAACCCATGTCGAACTCAATCGGCGTAGCAAGCGCCGTTGGAGCTTACGCGTAGGTTTGTTATCGAAGTCGCATCGGCTCGGGCTTCTTTCGGATAATGCCCTCCAATCGCGCCTGACGGCATTGGTGGCATTTGCTAAATCGGCGGGCACAAAAAGTTGGAAGTTCCGGTCTGCCATGCTACAAAAGCTCAAGGTGAACGAACCTTGAAGGCTCGAATTGCGTTAATCGTGGCGGCAGTTGGAACAACGAGGCTGCGAATTGCCGGTCGGCGAACCGCAACAGGAATGATCCGTCGAACCGCAACAACAGGAACGGTTTTCGTCTTGCCCTGAATTCCGCCGGAAAGTGCGCTTGCTCTGGGATTCCGGATGGAACAGTTCGTTTTCCTGTCCGACCTGGATACCAAGTCTGGTCGGCAAAATCACAACCGGAGACCGTATGGTGCTGGTAGGTCGGCAGGATACCGATTCGAACGCTCCACGCGGCCTTTTTCCAAAGCTTCTGCGAGTGAGGCCAGTCGATCGCTTTCGGCTTTTTTGCGCATATCTTCTATGGTTTTGTTCTCGGTTTTTTGAGCGGTCGCAGTATCCAGGCAGGTGGCGTACCAGCTCTTTTTCAGGAAGCCGCTTTGCTATCCGGAAGACATCGATCTGGTTCAGGCCCTGGCGGAACCCATTGGCAAGATTTTTGATGAAGTACGCGCCGCACTTCCGTGGCTCGGAAAATGCAATCGTGAGCAGGTAGCCCACTCAATGCACCTGGTGTTCATCCCCGAAGATGGCAGCGTTGGCGTTTGGATCATCGGCTCAATCGCGCTCGCGATCCCACGGATATAAGCGTCGTTCTCGGGGCCGAGCCGTGCGTAGCCTTGGTCCCGATTGGTTACCTGGATGATGCTGCTCATAGGCTCCCGCCTCTTCGGTTACTGGCCATCGAACTTGTTGATGCGGCGCTCCAACTCGGTCAGTACCGTGAGTAAGTCGTCGAAACTGGCCGGCTCGGAGAGATACATGTCCCGCATTGCCTGGTAGTCCCGCCGCAGGGCAGGCAGGCGCTCGGGCGGCGGTACGAGGTGGAATGTTCCGGGCACGGCCCGGTCGTAGTTCGCCCACGCACTGCCGAAGAACTGGCTCTTCCACCGCACGACCCGGCTGCGAAGCTCGTGCAGGTCGATGGCCTTGCCGGCAGTTGGGTGGTTCCCCAGCGCCGCCGTGTCGGCGTAGTGGCGGGAGAACCGATCCGGCATGTGCTTGTCGGCCGGTCGGTGGTATTCCGTATGGAGAATGGTCGCCTTTTCCCAAAAGGTCCGCTCGACTTCGAGGGCCACGACTTCGCACCGCCAGTCGGGAAACGCGGCGGGCAACACGTCGGCCACCCACGGCCGGACCTGATGCCGGCCAGCCGGCTGCTGGTCGGTAAGGGAACCGAACTCCAGCTTCACCGCGCGGCTGAGGTAAGCGAACCCGGCCGGCTGCGATGAAGGGTAGTGGAACAGGAGGACAGGCGAGTTCGTGTGGGGGTCCGTCAGGAACTCAAACCACGCCCGCTCGGGCTTCCCCAGAACGCCTGCCACAGCCGCTTCCACCGCTGGCCCGATGCGGTCTCGCACGGCCGCTCCGCAGGCGGCCTCGGCCCTGGCCATCCACTTGTTCGCCTGGTTGCGGCTGGTGCCGGCGTCTGGCAGGTTCAGGAATGTCGGCGACAGCGACAGGTCGATGTCTTCCGAGAAACGCTCGATGACGCCGAACACTTTCGACAGCGATGTGCCGCCTTTGAACACCAGGCTGCCCGCGAACTCCGACTCGAACAGGACGCCAAGGAGCCAGCACACCCAGAAGTCTTTCTCCAGGACGACCGGGGAGACGTTTCGCCGAACCGCCGCCTGCTCGATGTAGAGGCGGCGCTCGTCAGCCGGCAGGTCGAGGAAGCCGAGCTTCATGCCTCCTCCCGGGCGAGTTCGCGGAAGATCGGGTGCATCCATGCCGGGGCGAGCCGAAGGTCTTGGAGAAGCCCCTGCCGCTCGCCCGCTGGTAGCGTTCTCCGCAAGTGGTCACGGCGTTCCGGGGTCACATGCTCCTGCCCCAACTCACGGAGGGCTTGGATCAGCAGGCCACTCAGCCGACCAGCCGCCGCCATATTCTTCGCGGTCGTCCGCCGGAGTTGAATCGTCATCAGCCCGATCTTGACCGTCCGGGACGGTCCGTCCGTCAGAAACACAGCCTTGGCCGGCACCTGCTCAGACAAGCCCAGAGCGTTTGCGGCGTAGGCTCCCGCCGGTTGCAGACGGGTATGGTCGCGGCCCGCCAGTGCTCGCGCCACGCTTTCCGCGGACGGGGCAAGCGGGCCGAGTACCGGGTGTTCCTGCGGGAGGTCGTACACCCCGCGGGCCAATCGCCGAATCGTTCCTTTCCGCGTGAGCCGGTGAAGCACGATGTCGATAGCCTCGCGACTGCCGAGGTCGAGGAAGTCCGCCGGTACGAACACCGAGCCGCTGCCGCGGTTAGAAATGGCTGCAATCACCTGCGAATCAATGCTTTGGGTCGTCTTCCTTGTAGTCGTCATGTAAGGAATTATGGCCAGGTTTCCTTACAAAGTCAAAGGTCAGATTTGAATCGAAGGAGGTGGCCATGCGGAAAATTGTGGACTTCCCCAAGAAAAATAGACAGGTATTTAAGGATAACGCAGCTTGTTCATAGGTAACAGGTGTCTGGTATCCTGGTGGTGAACGAATCCTCTGGTTGATATGGAAGAACTCCGCAGGCTCCAGCAGGCTGGCTACGAGGTCGATGCCTGGCTGGGACTTGCATCTCGATATGGAAAATAGCACCCAGGGTGTCCGTGGCCTTTACATCCAGGATAGAAAGCTTGTCAGTGACAAAATCCTGACAATTGAAATGATTCTCAATTACCACCGAGATGATTGGGTAGGCCATTTCTAGAATCGCGTTCAACAAACTGATCAAAGTCCGGGAATTGGCCGGATCCCCGAAGGTTTTCTTGGAGGCAAAGTCAACCGTGGGGCAGATGCCAGGGATCATGACTTTACCTTTCCTGCCAGTTAAGATTTCTAACACTCTGGCACCATTCGGTGCGAGATGGTGCTCCACGCGGTACCATGCCCCCGGCACGGCCTGCAGCGTAAGGCAGCAAAACTGGAACCAGCCGGAAACGAAAAATCCAGCCAAAGGAGTAGCATTCTCAGGCTGCTACGACCACAAGGACGGCCCGCGGTCAGGTCGTCCCCAAACAAAGCCTCCCTGACACCTTGGCGACAGCGTCGGCGCAAATCAAAAATGTTCAAAACTCAAAGGGAAGTGGGAGACGGGATTGGGTGCTGTTTATTTTCCAGAAAAGGGGTTAGTATTTTGTACCTGTAACCGAAGGGGGCTTGACGATGCGCCGTATTGCCATGGCTTGTGTTGTTCTGAGTCTTGTCTTGGTGGGGTTGTCACATTTTGTGTGGAGCCAGGCCCCGGCAAAAAAGCCCGGGAAGTTGAAAAACAGTATCGGCATGGAGTTCGCCAGCATCCCTGCCGGGAAGTTCCTGATGGGTTCCCCTGAGACCGAGAAGGAACGAGATCAGGATGAAACCCGGCACGAGGTGACGCTGACGCGGGGCTTCCTGATGGGTATCCATGAAGTAACCCAAGCTCAGTACGAGCAGGTGATGGGCCAGAACCCGAGCAATTTCAAGGGTGCCACGCTGCCGGTGGAGACGGTGAGCTATGACGATGCCATGGCATTCTGCAAGAAGTTGTCCGATCTGCCTCCAGAGAAAGCATCGGGTCGCAAATACAGGCTACCTACCGAGGCCGAATGGGAATATTGTTGTCGTGCAGGGACCAGCACGCTGTTCCATTTTGGGCAGGAGTTAAACGGCACGCAGGCGAACTGCGATGGCAACTTCCCCTACGGCACTACCGAGAAAGGCCCGTACCTGGAAAAAACCAGCCCGGTAGGCAGTTACCCAGCGAATGCCTGGGGCCTATATGACATGCATGGGAATGTCTGGGAATGGTGCCAGGATAGATATGATAGCTATCCTAAGCAATCCGTAGCCGACCCCCGTGGCCCTGAGGTTGGCTCGGGTTGCGTTTTTCGTGGCGGCGGTTGGAGCTTCGTTGCTGCGAATTGCCGGTCGGCGATCCGCAGCGGGTATGTTCCGTCGTACCGCGACGACTGGGGCGGTTTTCGTCTTGCCCTGAGTTCATCTGGAATCCCCAAGTGAGGTTGGTAGGGGGGCGAGCGGAGCCGGTTGATGGAGGCACGGAGGGGGCGGTGCGGAGCCCGCTCCCGGAGATGCCGGAGTCAACTGGCGGAGCGGGCGCGTGTGGGGAACGCATGGGGAGCTGGAATAAAATACACGGAGTATATTTGTAGGCGAATTTTTGGCGTGTCTGGGTGCAATACCTGGCTACTTGTGTAGACACCGGTGCGCGCGGAGCGCGCCGGCTTGATGGGGCCTGTCTGGCGAGGGCCCTTCTACCGCCTCTAGCGGTTTCGCAAGTCAGCTTCCAGTTGGCCAGCCAATTAGTGCAAGTCTTGCAGCGACCAGATCTGCAGTTCTATCGAAGGGGTTTCAGGCCGGCCCAGGAGAGACTGGCAAAGCTGGATCTGGCCGAGGTAACCCGTTGCCAGGCCCTCCTCGCGGCCTTTCTCACGGCCCTTTTCCATGACCTATTCGAGCAAGGCCAGTCGATCGCTTTTGGCTTTTTTGCGCATATCTTCTATGGTTTTTTTCTCGGTTTTTTGAGCGGTCGCAGCATCCAGGCAGGTGGCGTACCAGCTCTTTTTCAGGAAGCCGCTTCGCTATCCGTAAGACATCGATCTGGTTCAGGCCCTGGCGGAACCCATTGGCAAGATTTTTGATAGAGTACGCGCCGCACTTCCGTGGCTCGGAAAATGCAATCGTGAGCAGGTAGCCCACTCAATGCACCTGGTGTTCATCCCCGAAGATGGCAGCGTTGGCGTTTGGATCATCGGCTCAATCGCGCAATCGGAAGACCAGCAGGGCGACTGGAATGAGAGCCAGCTCCAAGGCGGTGTAAACCAGCAGAATCGTTGATGGCTGACCGTCAACAAGCAGGCTCAATATTCTGCCAAGGACGAGTCCGCCCGGAAAAATCGCAGTGGTCAACACCGCCGAATTGCGATACTTCTGGTTGAAAGCAGCGAACAGCCAAAAAAGGCCCAGTGACAGATACAGGGTCATGACTGCCCGGAGGATATGGGCAAAATCCACTGATAATTGTGGCACATCCAGAAAAGTTCTGGCGAACCAGAGGGGTGAAATACCATAGAGCAGGGCAATCACCGACACGGCAAGGAATGAGAGAACCAAAAATAGCTGCTTGATTTTCATCGGAACCTTTTGAACAGGGTCTCGGGGTGTGCCGCGTGCACCTTATCGATCGCATCGCGGTCGCTTCAGCTAACGCTACGATGACTGGATGCACTCCGGGGTTCCATTCGCCCGGACCCGAAGGCACTAAGATTCAGCATCAACGGCATTGTAGGCGATCGACACGCAATCGCCTGCGCCGGGGGAAGTTTAAATTGGAGTTCGCCTGGAGAAATGGGCAGGGCCTTCAGGGTGATGCGGCCTGCCTGTAGGTGTCTGGTATCCCGGTGGTGAACGAAGCCTCTGGTTGATGTGGAAGAGCTCCGCAGGCTCTAGCAGGTTGGCTACCACAGGTTGATGCGTGGCTGGGATATTCCCTGAATGTCGCCTGGAAACAGTACCTGCAAATCGTTCACGCGGATGACTCGGTGGCTGCCGGAGCGTTTCGGAATGTGATGGCTCTCGCTGCAGAAAAAGCCCCAAGGCCCTGGGGGCCAAAAAGCCGATGTCCAACAGGGGCTGTTTATTCGCCAACGAATTGAAAAGTCCTTCGCTCAAGTGGCT
>QWOS01000125.1 GCA_003669555.1 Planctomycetota bacterium | reverse complement strand
GCCGTCCGGGCCGCTGGCGGTGAGAGACGGTACCAGGTCGATGGACGATCCAGCCAGATTGAACGCAACCAGTTCCATGGCGGTGGTGCTTTGGCTGAGTGCCAGTTTGCCGGCGGCTTTCAGGGTGAGGGCGCCAGTTTTGGCGGTGTCGGCGCTGAGGAACCGGTTGGGGATGGAGATGTCGCCTTTCTGGCTGATGACCGTGAGCCTGCCAGTGATCTGGATATTGCTGGTGCTGCCGGACTGGCTGGTATTGCCAACCGTGGTGATGGAGGTGGTGGCCAGGGTTTTCATGCCACCCGTGATGGCCAGGGATGCCAGGGGGTTTTCCGAGCCCAGGCCGCCAGTGAGTTGCAGTTGACTGGATTCAATGCTCAGGGCTGCCGGTTTGCCGGAGTCGGCTGACTGGATGGAGCCGGTCGCACCCACCTGGACCGTGCCGCTACCCGTTGTCTTGAACGAGGAGTTGCCGGTGAGGTAAAGGGGGGTGTTGACCTTGATGGTGCCGGTGCTACTGGTGGTCTGGATATCGCCACCGAGATACACTTTCGCGCCGTCGGAACCGGCCAGCGGACGGAACTCGGCGGAGGAGAAGACCGATGGGGTTCCGCCGGTGAGCGCATGGATGGTGACAGTGGAACCGCCATTGCAGTCGAAGATCACGGACCGGGCGGTGGCACTGGAGGTGATGCCCCGGTCGAGCAGCAGTTCGTTGTCCACAGAAAAAAGCGTGGTAGTGCTGGAGTCAAGCGTCACCGGCCCCATGAAACGCATGTAATCCGCTGCGTAATAGAATGACCCCCTGGTGGTGATGGAGGTGCCCGTGACCGTGAGTCCAGACAAGACGGTGGTGGGCAGGTTGCCACCTGCGCCACTACCGAGGGTGACCGGGCCACCGGGATTGGCGATGATCGCCGCATTGTTTCCGGAAGCATTGGTCCCTTCGATGGTGGAGCTGATAGTGAGTGCGTAGCCGCCAGAGCCGCCTGGCCCACCGGCCTTAATCAGGCGGGAGCCGTCAACATACATGACCGGGGATGAGCCTATGGCGGAGGTCAGGGTTACATTTTTTCCACCCAGGATATCCGCGTAGGCGGTGACAGATGGGCTGAGGAGGCGAATATCTTCGCTATTTTTCAGCGGGTGATCCTGCACAACGGTGTCATCGACGGAACTGGCCACCTCGAGTGGCGCGTTGAACTGGCCATCGGGAAGATTGGGATTGGCGCGAAAATAGGCCGCATCGTAGCTGGACCCACCCACCACCTTGATGGCAATGCCGCTGATAGATTTGCCGGCGGCCAACTGAAGCGAGTCGTTACTGATGCCGTCCAGTCCAACCTTGGTTTTTACCCAGGTCCTGGAAGTATCGGTGACCGTTCCCCAGGGCACCGGATCATAACCCTGGCTGGTGCTGTTGTATTTGCTCAGCTTGAAAAAACCGGAGGTGGCGACTGGCGTGCCCGTCAGGTTTTTGTACTCATTGAAATAATCAAACGCTTCATTGGCGGCCAGAGTAATCGTGAGGGTGGGTTGGCCAGAGACAGTCGTGAATAGTGCCACGGCCGGAGTCAGCCGTTCTTCCAGATGCAGCAAGGTGGGACGGGCGGTCGGCTTTTGGCGTTTTTCAGGCCGATCAGGACGGCCCAACCGGGGGAAAATCCGGCTCCAGAATGATAAAAGGTTCATAATGGGCTCTCCAATAGCGCCTGGTGGAATGGCCTGCTGGGCAAGCGATGCCCAATGCCACTGGCCAGGCAATTGGAATGAACCAGACGCCGGGGTGGCCTTGCGGAATGATTGAAACGCGGATGACTGCTTTGCGGGATGGCTCAGCGGGTGACCTTCACCTCTAACCGTACATCCGGTTGGTGGATCTCTGGTAACAAGACCATGCTTTCGAGTACCTTGCGTTCGGAAGCCAGGTCATTGGCCATTATTCGCACCCAGGTGATGGTTCCCTCTTTCTTCACCTCAATCCGGTGGGCCAGGCCAACGCAGGCAATGCGCACGGCGTCTTCCAGTTTGCCCAAGGTGTAGTCCGGGGTGGGCGATGACGGTCTGACGGCGGTCGCCCCGGTCTCGAACAGGCTCTCGGCATCACCCTCCACCCGAATGGCGCCCTTTTTGGGTTCGGTCCTGGTTTCAGTCAGCACCCCCAGAAAGGCTTTGCTTTTATCCACGATTCCGAATGTTTCATCACCTGTTTCCAGCACCAGCCCGGTTGCCCGGAAGGGTGTAGGCTGTAAGGGTCTGCTTTTATCCACGATTCCGAATGTTTCATCACCTGCTTCCAGCACCAGCCCGGTTGCCCGGAAGGGTGTGGGCCGTCCGGGACTTACCAGGGTGAGTGTGGGAATTCCATACCCGGTAGGCGGGGTGGATGGAAAAGGTGTGGGTGCAGGATTGGTGGCCACACGACTGGGAGTAGCCAGTGAGGGCTGGGTCAACGGGGGAATGCCCAGTGACGATTCCTGGCGCGGTTGAGGGACGGGTGCGGCAATGGAGGATAGCGCCAGCGAGGTGGTGCTTGCGGCAGCGGGGCCATTTTCAACCGAGCGGACCACGGCTGTGGGCGATGAGCCAGAAACACGAGCACGCCAATCTGTCTGACTGGGTGTCTCGCGCCGCGACTGATGGGCTGTTTGCCATGGATGCTGATTCAGATCTCCTGCCCCTTTGGCGGTGGCAATTGGCTTACCGCCCACCGTAACTACAGGCGGGCCGGTCCAGACTTCCCTGGGATGGTTGAGCTGCCCGGCGGGCATCATGCGGGGGGTCGTCTGGGTGGTGGCCTCAACCCTTTCGATGACAGCAGGTTGCGCGGCTACCGGTTGGGTTGTGAACCGTTGCGCGCTGTCGCTTTCCGGCTTTGCCAGTTGGTAAGGAGGAATAGCCGCGAGCGGATTGGCGATGGTACCTGGGACAGGTGACGGCATGGGCTGGGTTGGCTTTACGGGTGTTTCAATCTTGTCCGGGAAAAAGGAAGGCTTTACCGGAGCCGGCACCAAGTCAGGCAAAGGCACCGGGGCGGTACTGCCACGGGATGGTACAGGCAAGGAGGTAGCGGGCAGGACGGTGTTGGTATTGGTGTTGATCTGAGGTGACCCGGCAGAAATCACCGGGAAACCAACCGGAATCTGTTCCAGCATCAGGTCTCCCTGCTGATTCACCACAATCACCTTGCGGCCATTATGGATCATTGGGCTGATGCCCAGATCGCCCTGCACAGCCACCACGCTCTTCAGCTTGTGCAGGCCTCGCATCAGGGCCAGTTTGTCTTCCATGCTGGCCACTGTGCCGCTCACCTGGATCATGCCTGGTGCGGAAGATTCGCAGCGGACACTACCCACCAGATGCGGGTGTGATTCGTGAAGGTGGCGGTTGGCAAGGAGACGGGTGGCCGTGACAGAGAGGGGTTTGGCCTGGGAAGCCGAATGAATGGCCAGGCGGCTTTTGTCGCGGGGCATCGCCCCGGTCAGTTGACTGATTGCCTCAACCGCGTGGCGGCGAGCCTCACGGGAATTGAACTGTCCCTTCAGTACCCAGGTGTCAGTGCTTCGCTCCAGGGTAGGGGAGCAACTGGCCATTTCGGGGTTGGAAAGGAGCTGCCTTTCCAGTTCCATGGCCAGGTAAAGCGATTCTGCCGTACCCTCACCAGCCGGCTGCACATCCTGGGCGGCGGGGAGGAATCCTATCTTGCGCAACACCGACTGGGCCACCGCTGGCTGCATGCAGGTCAGTACCAACCCCAGGCAGGCCGTGACCTTCAGGTGGCGGAGAATGGTGCCTGCAAAGCGTGTCGTCAATATTCTGCCAGTCATGGGAACTCCCCCTGTTGACGAAACACCCCGCGATTCGCAAGCCTTGCAGGCCGCTCTTCGCGGGGCGGGAGGACAACCGATCAATTATTCACAAGGTCTTTGGTAACCTGCTTTTGCACTGCGGGATCGTTGCCCACATAGAGGTGCAGGTGATCCTTGTCGATGTACAGCACCTCAACCCGGGGATTGCTGACCTTGCAAGGGAAAGGATAGCACGACTGCACGGTCTCCTTGAAGTAGACGGTGCATTTGAAATGGCAGTGGTGCAACTGGGCTGGTCCCACCAGCGGGAAGAAACGGGGGGGATCGATGGTGTCGACCATCTTTTCCACCACCACGGTCACATCATCGCGGAATTCCTCATAGAAAAAAGGAATACCGCGGGCGACGCGACCCAGAATGCGCAGCACATGGGCCTCATCGGGGGGATCATCGCAGGTTGGCATGGGGAAGCCTTCCCGGATGGGAGGCAATACTGCGGTGCGATGGTCATTCTTGAAGGAGTATTTCTCCTCCATCCGTTCCGACACCCAGGGCATGATGGGCATCGGTGTGAAAATGCCCATTGACAAGGGCAGGCACCCCGTCAGAGCGGGCAGGGCTGCCGCCGCCAATCCCAGCCAGAATCGCTTGGTCCAGTTCATCCCACAACCCTCCAATTCCGTCAGGTCCCGCAAGGCTGGCCCACTGTGGAGTGGACCGTAGAACCCTTTCAAAGGGCCTATCATGCAGGATCTATCGGTCGGTCCGGTCGTGTGACTTGAGCCGGTTGGTCTGATTAGGCAGAATTTTAGGAGAATTCTTCCTGCCAAGGGTATTAAAGCGCATCCAGAGAATCGATCCAGGCTGCCAATTCAGCAATCTGGGCTGCATCGAGATAGCTTGATGCTGATCCTTGGTTTATTCTGGATATGGCTGGATAGTGGCGCTGGTAGACTCGATTGAAAAGGTCCTGGACCGCCAGCCGGGAAGGCGCGCGGTCTGCCACAACCAGGAAGAAAGAAACGGGTTTCCCTGCCACACGGTCGCGCACTGCACCATTCCAGCCAGCATTCAGCACCGCTACCCCGGGTAACCAATCCTTGGCCACCAGCCCCATATGAAGGGCCATCTGGGCGCCCTGGTCCACTCCATGCGCCACAACGCGTCGGCGGTCCACCGTGAGACTGCCTGCCACCTGGGTGATCATTTCGCGGAGCATATCCGCATCGCTGGGTGTCCAGCCCGTTTCCACCGGGCAGACGGGTGCCAGCAGGATCAGGTGACGGGCTGCAGCCGCTTCGGCCCAGGCTTCCAGCAGAGCGCGTAGCTCCGGCTCTTTGGACCGGTTGGCTGGATGGAGCCAGATCAGCACGCCATGGGCGATATCGGCGCGGTAATTGGCAGGCACCAGCATCCAGTATTTGCCATCCCCACTGGGGATGGTTTTCTGGGCCAGGCCTGGTTCGAACCCGCGCGGTTTCTCGGCTGGATCTTTATCCCCGGCTTCCGTGGCTGGCGGGGGAGTACCCTCTTTCGCCGAGCCAGGTTCCCGGGGTTTGGCCAGCAGGTCGGGAGGACGAGCCACCAGAGTGACAGAAACAGTTTCGGGGCCCTTGGGCTTTTCGTCTTTAGGCTTTTCGTCTTTAGGTTTTTCGTCTTTGGGTTTTTCGTCTTTGGGTTTTTCGTCTTTGGGTTTTTCGTCTTTGGGTTTTTCGTCTTTGGGCTTTTCATCGGTGCCGGCCCGTCGCACCAGCAGCTTCAAAACCTGGCCGGCATCGGCGGATTCAATCAGTCCGGCCAGAGCCGCACGGTCAGCAATAGGCGCAGGGATGGGTGGGCCCTGCTCACGCAGCAGGCCCACCAGCCGATCGCCAGCCTTGAGGCCGGCCTTATGCGCCGGGCCGCCTTCGATAACCGAGCGGATTACCATACCCTGACCGGTGGTGTCGCGCAGTGGGGTTATCCCCAGCATGGCCAGGGCTTTGCCTGTTTCGGGTGCCAGCAATTCCACCAGAGGCGATTCAGCCTCCTTGCCATCGCGCAGGTAGGAAAGCTTGATTTTTTCGCCCTGGTAGCGTGGGCCGAGTTGCCTTTGGAACTGGCCCTGGGTTGTCACCGGCTTGCCATCCACGGCTGTGACGATATCTCCCACACGGAGTCCGCCTTTGTCCGCAGCCGAGCCGGAGCGGACAGTGGCCAGTTTGGGTGTCGCACGGAAGGGGTCGCCGGGCGACAGGGTCACCCCGAGCACCCCGCGGGCCAGGCTGACGCCTTTCTGCAAGGTGGGCAGAACCCGCCGCAAGTCTTCCAGGGGCACGGCGAAGCCGATTCCAGAGTCGTACCACTCAAAACCGGCTGTGGCACCTTCGGACTCAGGCGACGCCGGTACCAACACCCCCATGACCCGCCCATCCAGGCTGACCAGTGGGCCACCATAATTGACAGGCGACACCTTGGCATCGGTCTGGATGGCCTTGCCACCGATACGGCCCAGCGCACTGACGATCCCTTCGCTCACCGAGGGCGGGGCATCGGATGTCGCAGCCAGGGTGCGGCCTAGCGCCAACGCGGCCATGCCCACACGGATCTCGTCACGGGGAACGGCGTCGGGCACCTTCAGCCCGGTTGCTTCGATCTTCAGCAGGGTGAGCATGCGGCTGGAATCGGTGGCGATGATCTTCGCCAGGAAGCGGCGGTTGCCCACCGTGACAACGACGCTGGCCGGTTGATTGGCCAGATTGAAGGCACTGGAAATGATCCAGCCATCAGCGGCCACCACCAGCCCGGTGGTGGGGCCAGTGCCGCGGCGCACACCCGGGGCCGGCCGGCCACCGGCGGCGGGTTGTCCTACCACATCGGTGCCACCGCTGGTTTCGATGCCCACCACGCCCGGGGCAACGCGGTCCACAGCCTGGAGAATGGCCGCCTGCCGGAGCGAGGCGGGATCTTGCCCGAGGGATAAAAGGGTGTGGCAGAAGATCAGGGTTGGCAGCATGGTGTGACTCGGCGGGGCGTGTGGCTTAGCGTGCCGGGTTGGCCGCGGGCTTGGGAGGATTGTTTGCTGGCTTGGGAGGCGCGGTAGCGGGTAGCTTGACCGGTGTGATGACCACCTGCTCGATCTTGTCGCCCCGACGGATCTCCAAACGCATCGGTTCATCGGGGCGGCGGCCGGAAAGGATCTCGCGCCAGGCGCCGATGCTGGGTACGGCCATTCCCTCCACAGCCAGGATGAGGTCGTCGGGCTGCAGACCAGCCCTGGAGGCTGGCGAGACGGGCCGCACGGCATCAACATAGGCGGGTGTTCGTTCTACCACATCGGGGACCAGAATAATCCCGGTTTCCACCGATGGGGCCCGCTCACGGGCGCGATCGGCGGGATTGGATGGCTTGTAAGCCTCCTTTTTCTCCACCAGCTCTGTCAGGCTGACCCGTCTCGACTTGCCCTGGGCATCGGTCAGTTCGAAGGAGGCCCAGACCGGGATGGCATAATTGATCCATGTCTGGGTCAACTCGTTGCTGACTTCGCGGCCAACAATGCCCAGCAGTTGGCCCTGACGGGTGGTGAGCGCGCCGCCGGCGGCACCCGGATTGTTGGTGATGGCGTCCACCACCAGGGCCGGGCCGCGGTAAGGCACCTGGAAAACACCAATGCGCGCTGCCAGGGGGGCGATCGCCGCTACCATGCCACGCTGCACGGTGAGCGGCTCGTCGCGGGTGGCGATCTGGAACTGGTTGCTAAAGCCCAGCACCAGAGTGCCGGGCCTGGGTGGTGGGGCCTTGGCGGCCAGGCCGATGTCAAAATAGGGCAAGTCGTCGGGGGCGGTGGGATCGTCGATCTTCAGGAGTGCCAGATCCAGCTCGGGTTCGGCGGCGATCAGTTTGGCCTCCAGCCGGGTGCCATCGGCCATATGCACACGCAGGGAACTGGTGTCAAGCAAGTGGTTATTGATGGTGAGCACATACCCAGTGGGGGAGACAACCACGCCTGTGCCATAAGCGGGCAGACCCTTCACGCCGCCGGCCCCATAAAGTTTCACCAGACGGGCATCAACCCGCCGGGCCACATCGGCCAAAGGGGCATCAGCAGGCTGGGCGGGCTGCTCCAGCACCAGCGCCGCCAGGAATAGGCCTAGCGTAGTTCCCATGATTCAACCTCCAGCCGCATGAAATTGCGGTCTCCCTGCCGGGATGTGATCAGGTGTGGCAGGGAACGGCCATCGGCCAGGGGCCGGACCCGGTCGAGATGGATCTCGCACGGGTCTTCGTCCGGGTCGAGCCAAACCTCCAGGCAGGCCAGGCGCTGCGGGCCAGATGGTGCCAGGAAGCGGTCGGGCCCCGTGGCGGCATTGGCTGGTTCGGCTACCAGGAAAGCGGCAAATCGCAGCCCTCCCAGGGCACCTTCCAGCACCTGGGCATTGGCGCGCGAAGCAAACCAGTCTTCGGGGGGCTGGTCCAGGGGTGGGTAAAGCGGACGCTCGCCGGCGTGGTTGAGTCCAGCCGGAAATGCCTTTTCCCCTTGGGAAAGCAGCAGCCTGAGCAGATGAAGTGAGGCAAGCATACCGCCGGAGCCGGAGGGTTCGGCCATGGCCTGGGGCGTGAGATCGGGTTTGAGGGGCTCCAGCATGAACTCGACGCCGTCGAGGCGCGCCACCACCGTCTCGGCCTTGCCCTTGGCCAACTCCGACCAGGTGAGGGAGACCGGTCCTTCGATCTTTTTCTCTCCCAGAAGTCCCTTGCCTTTGGCAGTCCACACACCTGATGATCTGGCCAGATCGCCCCAGCCGGTGACGATCGCTGCCAGGGCCGCATCCTTGCGGGCCTTGTTGAAGTGATAATTGGCGAATCCGGCTTTCTCCTCGTACAGCTTCAGTGCTGGTGAAGGGGGGCCTTCGGGAACTTCCGTTGGGGGCCGGCCAGGCATCGGTGGCCGGGGGCCGCCCGGACGCCCCTCACCCGGCTTGGCTGGTTTGGGAGGTTGGCCGCCGCCCGGCACCGGCTGGCCATTTTCATCGACCTCGCGTCGCTCGTAACCCATCAGGCGCACCAGCACCTGCCGGGTCTGGGTGCCGGCTCCCTCGGTCTGGCGACGGTAGGTGATTGGCACCCGCCAGCCCTTGGGGAACAGTCCCAGCACATTCTTGAACTGGTTCACCGTGCCGATGCGCCTGCCCGCCAGTCGGATGATCTCGTCACCCAGCATCAGGCCCCGCCGCTCGGCGTCACTGGTGATCAGGTTGGCAATCACCACCCTGGTGCGCTGCGCCTCTTCGGCATCGCTTTCAGAACCCACCGTGGCGCCAAGCGAGGCATGATCCACCAACAAGCCGCTGCGCAATGTGCCCACGAAGTTGGCGATCTGGTTGATGGTGATGGCATAGCCTACACCCGAGTTCACCCGCCCGCGTTTGTCAAAGGAGCCGCGCCCGTTGATACCAATCAACTGGCCATCCAGGTTGAAAAGCGGCCCGCCCGAGTTACCCGGGTTGATACTGGTGTCCACCTGGATGCAGTCGGTGTATTCAAACATCCCCCGCTCAGGGTACTGGTATCGTTGCACACCGCTTACCAGGCCAAAGGTCACCGTGGGGGTGAAGTCGGCGGCCAGCAAAAAGGGGTTGCCCATTGCCAACGACCAGTCACCCACGCGCACCGTATCGCTGTCACCGATAGGGGCGAAGGGGAAGGGGATATCCTTGCCATCTTTTTCCTGTTTGGGCAGCAGTCGTATGAGCGCCACATCGCCAACCTTGTCGAGACCCACCAGCACCGCATCGTAGAGCACACCATCGGCCAGGCCGCACCGCAGGGCACCACCCTGCCCCTGGACCACATGGTAGTTGGTGAGGGCATGGCCATCGGGGTGGATCACCACGCCCGAGCCGCCCCCGGTGACCACCGCCACCACACTGGGGCCTACCCGGCGCACCACTTCCACCCGGCGGATCTCTTCAGCCAGGACCCGCGGATCGGGCTGGGCCACTGCCAGGGCGGGTAGTAGCGGACTCGCCAGCAGAGCACCCAGCACCGCGCGCCTGTCCGGTTGTAACCCCGGCGGAATTGCGGAACGATTCGAATGATTGTCGCTCACTTGCTCACCCGCGCATCGCCCAGGTGCAAGTGACAACCATACCCTAGCGACAACCCGTCGCCTGTTGGCAGCACACTCACCCGGAGTTTCTTCACATCTTTCACCGCCACAGCCACGGCTGTCGCAGAGCGCGACCCGTCGCGTGTCAACTGTCGCCGGAACAGCTCGCGGCCATCTCCCTCCACCAGCAGCATGGTACCACCTGCGCCACTCACAGTATCATCAAAACCAGCCAGGCAGCGGAACTCGCGAAATTCTCCGCCCAGCTCATATTCCAGAACGGTGGTGGCCGACAGCCCCAGCCCCTTGTTGTAGGTGACACCCGAAATCCGCAGGGGTTTCATGTCAAGGTTGCGGTCACGGGATGGGCCAGCCCGGAAACGGCTGGGATCCTCCTTGACCGGATCCACCACCAGCACCGGCTCCATATCGGAGAGGTAGGCCAGTTTGCCCCGGCTGAAATCCAGACGCGCGGGCACCAGGCCACCCGAACCAGCCGCCGGGTAAACAAGCTCGAGCTTACCCGATAAACGCACAGTCCACACCCCGTTGGCCAGGGTAACCGCGGCAGCCGCGAGGCGGTTGCCGCCAGTGTCGAGCAGGCGGCATTGCAAGGGATCAAGGTTGGGGTCGGGAGCCCGTTCAAAGGCCAGCCCATGCAGGCTGGTCAAAGGCACGCGGGCTTCGCGGTCGATGCCCTGGGGCGTGAACCCGATGGTTTTTCCTTCGCCATCACCGCTTCCCAGCGTGCCTTCCAGCGAATTGAGAGCGCCCTGCCGCATGATGCCCAGCATGTCACGGCGACGAGGTTGTGCCAGGCGTGTTTCCCAGTCCTTCCGGGTGGCATCGTCGGCACCATTCATCAACAGGTTGGCCACCCGGTCAACAGGCAGGGTGACTTTCATGCCGCCCGCCAGCATCACTTCCACCGATTTTTCCAGCACACGCAGTGAGGCGCAGCGCAGCATGGTGCCGTCAGTCAGCTCCAGGTCGGTGAATTTCTCGAGGGGGGGGCGCGGGGGAACGGGTGCCAGATCCCAGCGCAGGACGGCATCCAGCGGGATGGGAATCACCTTGCCATCGGTTCCCTTGAGAGACAGTTCGCCATTGCCGAGGGACACGGGTTCACCCTGACGGGTGGTGCCATCGAGCAGGCGCAACTCCCCCGCCGGAGAGGCCAGAGGGGTGGCGAACAGCAGGCAAATCAGCAGGGTTGCCTGCCCAGCCTGACGCCCGGTGGAGCTGACTGCCCGGCGATTGATCCAATCCATGGTGCGCATCAACGGTTTTCCATTCTCAGGGGGACTTTCTGCGGTCGCCACCCGGGGCGGCATCGTTCAGTCTCTTGAAGTAAATCTCCAGCGTTTCCCGGTATTTGGCGGGTGCGCGCGAAGCCAGATCCCGCATCGCCTGGGCGCGTTCGCGATCAGGCAATTTGCCCCAGACATCGGCAATTTCCTTGGCCTTTTTAGTGTCCACATCCCCCTGGCCCGAACCACCGGCCGGTTTGCTTTCCTCCATGGGGGTGCTGGGTTGGGCACCACCGCCATTGCCCTGACCATCTTGCGGCCCGCCGTCGGGGCAGTTGCCCTCGTTGGAGGCGGATGCCTGTTTTTGCTGGTTTTCCATCTCTTTGATCATCTCGTCGAGGCGGACCACCACCTCTTTTTGCATATCGCGGGTCTTGCGGCCACCACGCTCGATTTCCAGCCTGTGGTGGATTTGCCCCATCTTGCGCGAGATCCAGCCCAGATCCTTGTCTTTCCAGCGGCTGATTTCCGCCACCATCAGCGTACCCACCGCGCGGTGCCGCTCGGAGAGGTCGGCCACATCGGCCAGCATGCGGTCCAGGGTGGCCTGGGCATCCAGGCCCTTCACCAGGCCATGCTCGGCCACGGCTTTCAGAAACAGTTGCGTGCCGGGGTCGATCGACACCTCGGGCCGCACCAGTTTGAGCATCTCGAGGGTTTCATCATGGACGCCGCGCAGCGACAAGGCGCGGGCGGCCGCCAGGGCCACAGCCCCGCGCGCAAAGGCGGGTTGTTTGTCGTCTTTCAGCCAGGCTGGCAATCCCTCTGGCAGCGAACCAATGCCACGGGCCCGGGCCATCAGTGCGGCCACTTCAGGAATGCCCAGCGCCAGGGTATCGGTTACCCGATCCGCCAACGGTTGCTGGGTGTTGTTCCAGATCGCATCCACCTGGGCCTTGGCTACCTGACTACCAGCCGCTGCCAGCAGTTCCTCGGTGCGGGCGCGGGCCTGCAACGGATCCATCGACCGCAGTTGCCCAAAGCTCAGGCCAGTGGCATCCGCCGGCTTCGGCTGGGTCTGGTCCGGCCCGGCGGCAAAAAGGACCCCAGCCTGTGGGTGAAGACCCACCAGCACCAGGGTGCCAGCCCCGAGGGTGGCTCGCCACGGGGTGCGACTTTTCCGGTTGGTCTCGCGCATGGTTCCACTCCCAGGCGGGTGATTTTCACCCGCACTTTGCCTCTGCCAACTGTCAGACTCACACACTCAAACGACAAACCCCGCTCACTGGCCCTTGGTACGCCCAAGAGCCATGTCTTTGGTAACCTTGCCAATCTTGTCCTGGCGACGGCTCAGGTCTTTCAGTTCGCCACGGACCTGCTCGAGATCGGCTTTGCGGCGCGGTTCGGTCACCGATGCCGGATCGGGTAGTTGCTCGGTCTGGAACTGCTTGCCATATTGCTCGGTGCGCCGGTTGATCTGCTGCTGCATCGAACGGATCATTTTCAGCTCGGCAATCTGGTCGATCAGTCGCTGATCCTGCTGGCCGGGTGGCGGCGACGGCTGACCGGGCTGGGGTGGTTGGGGTTTTTTGTTTTTATTGTCCTCCCGGGCTTTTTTCAGGTTTTCGACCATTTCCTTCAGATTACCAATGATGTCATCCTCGATCCGCACGGTCTGGTCGCTGGCATCGGTCCGCTTCAGCCGTTCGCGCACCAGAACCATGTCATCGCGCACTTGCCGGAAGACTTCGGCAAAAGCCACCGCCGACCCCTCCGCCTCAATGAGGCGGATCGCATCATCAGCTTTGCGGATGATCTGCTCCTCCTTGTCGAACAGTTCAAGTCCCTTCTGTTCGTCGGTGCGTTCGGGACGGGCATCGGGCCGTTTGCTCACGGCCTGGCCCAGCTCCACCGTGGCTGTCCGCACTTCCATCTGCATCCGCAACATCTCCACGCAGCGCCCTTGCAGTTGTGCCAGCACCCGTTCAATTTCTTCCTCGCGGAGCTGTTTCAGCAGATCTTCCAGGCGCTTTTGCGCCTCTTTCAGCTTCTCCAGAGCCTGTTCCTGATCCTTGGAGGCACCTGGGTTGTCCTTTTTTTCAATCTTCTTTTCGGCCTCTTTCTGATTCTCAATACCCTCCTGAACCCGCTTGCGGGCCTGCTCTTTCTCCTGGGCATTCTCTGGCTGGTCCTTGGACGGTGGCATGTCGCCCCCTTCCATAGGGTCGCCTCCCTCCATGGGGTCCGACTTGGAATCCTTACCCTTGGAATCTTTTCCCTTGGAGTCCTTGCCGTCCTTGTCCTTCTTGTCTTTTCCCTTGGAATCCTTGCCGTCCTTGTCTTTTCCGTCTTTGTCCTTGCCGTCCTTCCCCATACCATCCTTGTCTTTTCCGTCTTTATCCTTGCCGTCCTTCCCCATGCCATCCTTGTCTTTTCCGTCTTTGTCCTTGCCGTCTTTCCCCATGCCGTCCTTGTCTTTTCCGTCTTTATCCTTGCCGTCCTTCCCCATGCCGTCCTTGTCTTTTCCGTCTTTATCCTTGCCGTCCTTCCCCATGCCGTCCTTGTCTTTTCCATCTTTATCCTTGCCGTTTTTCCCCATGCCGTCCTTGTCTTTTCCGTCTTTATCCTTGCCGTCCTTCCCCATGCCGTCCTTGTCTTTTCCGTCTTTGTCCTTGCCGTCCTTGTCCGTTTTCGGGCTCTTTTTTCCCTGAATCAGATCCTTCAGATCCTGGGTTTCCTTGGTGACCTTGGCCTGGGCGCGGGCAAGGTCCTCCTGGTCGAGGCGGTTGGTGTCGGTGTTGGCGCGCACACGCTCCTGCTTGCCGATCACCTCCTTCAGCTTGTCAAGGATCTTGCGGGCCTCCTCCCGTTGACGGCGCAACTCGGCTTCCGGGTCACGGGTGAGGGTCTCGATCAGACGGGTCAGGTCACCAGCCAGATCCTTGTTGCGATCTACCAGAGACTGTAACTTGTCGGTACTTTTGAAGGCATCCTGCTGCTTCAAGGCCCGGACCAGACTGTCAAATTTGGCATCGGTGCCTTGCTGCTCGATAATCAGCAACGCAGACTGGATAGCTTCGGCACGGAGTTTGTCTTCGGCTTTGCCGGTGCGCAGCAGGCGCTGTTCGAGCAGTTTGAGTGACAGCTTGAAGTCGTTGAATTCGCGTAGGAGTCGTGCCTGGCTGGTGGTTGCCTCGCCCGAACCGGCGGTTGCCACATCCTTGCCCTTGGATTTGCCGTCCTGGGCGAGAGAGGGCATGGTGCCCACACCCAGCAGCAGAAACAACAACACGGCTACCAATGCCAGAGGAATCGCGCGCATGAAACACCTCCCAATGCCGGAGGGGCCGAAAAGCAGCAGAAACCCGCCTGGAGGGGGACCCCGGGGTCAGGATAATCCGACCCACAGCACGGTTATCGCGCCAGGGCCGAAGTGCCACCCAAAGGACAGTATCCTCACACGGATCGGTTTCCCGCCAGAGCCTTCATCAAATATTAGCATTCCCCAACCGCCAGTAGCAGACTGGATAACTAAAAAAAGGCTCTGCAGGCCGATTATTTTCGATTGAAAATGATAGACTGATGAGAAAAAAGCTGGCTTCACCAGCTTTCAGGCCAAAATACCTTCCAGGATTCGCCCCGGACTCAGCGGCAGGGGCCGATTGAGCGGGTCACGGATTTCTGTGGCGGGATTGATTCCCAGCAGGTGGAACAGGGTGGCGGAGAGATCCTCAGGCCGGCAGGCATCCGCCGCCGGATAGGCGCCCAGCTTGTCGGATCGGCCATACACATGTCCCCGCTTCACACCCGCCCCCGCAAGAAGCGCCGGGTAGCATTTGGGCCAATGGTCCCGGCCGGCCAGGTTGTTGATGCGTGGCGAGCGTCCAAATTCACCCACCCACACCACCAGGGTGGTTTCCAGTAGGCCCCGCTCCTCCAGATCTTCCAGCAGCGTGGGCAGGGTTTGGTCCATCAAGGGCAAAAGATGCTTTTTCAGGATGGGATACATCGCTTCGCCCCGGAAGCCATGCGTGTCCCAGCCACCCATGGCACCGCCAATGCTGGGGTGCAGGTACACCTGGATCCAGCGGCAACCCGCCTCGGCAAGGCGGCGCGCCAGCAGGCAACTCTGGCCGTAGGTGGTGCGCCCATAGCGGTCACGGCTGGGGGCGGGTTCGCGCGACAGGTCAAAGGCCTCGCGCACCTGGCTCGAGGCCAGCAGGGCATGAGCCCGGTCGTACTGCTCACCCAGGCCGCGGGCCATAGCGGCGTTTTCGAGATCGCCCAGCTGCCGTTCGATAATGCGCCTGGCCTCACCCCGCCGGGCCAGCCTTTCCGGGGTGATATCAGCCGGCAGAGCCAATTCCGGGAGCTTGAAGCCCGCCTGGTTTGGATCCTGCCCCACAAATAGCGGATCGTGCCGTTTTCCCAGGAAGCTGGCGTGCTGACCCGGGGTGATGGAGCCGTCGGCGATGGTATGCGGGAAAGAGACAAAGCCCGGCACACCGGGGGGGCTGGGGGCGAAACGGTCGGCGATAGCGCCATAGGCGGGGAACAGGTCGCGCGAGTCACGCAGCCGCTGGTCATCGGTGGCCGGGGCCATGCCGGTGAGGCTGTAATAGCCGGCGGAATTGTGGTTGGCCATAGTGTGGTGGAGTGAGCGGATCTGGCAAGTACGGTTGAGCAACCGGGCGAGCCGGGGCAGGCGATCGCAGATGGGGGTGCCCGGCAGGCTGGATGGCATCACCCCCAGTTCGCCGCGTACCACATCGGGCGCATCGGGCTTGGGGTCGATGGTGTCGTGGTGACTGGGCCCGCCCCACTGGTGCAGGAAAATGATGGTTTTTGCCTTGGCTTCACGGCTGGCGGCGGCCAGAAAGCCCGGCGTCAGGGCGGCACCCAGGCCGCCAAAGCCCACACGCAGCACCGCGCGCCTGTCGAGGCCTGGGTGCTGTATGGCGGGCGGCATTGTCGCGGTATGAAGCATGGTCATCACCACCTGAGAAGGAATTCGCGACAGCCTAAAAGGGCCCAGGCCAGATCTTCCAATACCAGTCGGCGGTCGGGGCCATCGGTCAGCAGCCGGGCACAATCGGTTGCTTCCCGAGCTGAGGGCAGCCGGGTCAGGGCCGCCAGATACAGTTCCTCCACTGCCCGGGCTGGCTCGGCATTGGCCAGGCGATCCAGACGGCTGCTGTCAGTCAGCAGGCGGTGTGGCAGTTGGCCGCTGGTGAGCATCAGCGTTTGCGCGAGAGTGGGCTCCGAGGTGCGTTCGCAGTCGCAACTCAGCAACCTTTCAGGCTTGCCGAAGGCCCGCAGGAACCGGTCCATGTCGTCGGCACGCTTGCCGCGTTTTTGGGAGGCCATGCCAGCCAGTTCCAGGGTGCGGGTGCCGGCGGGGTGGCCCGCATGCCTGAGGGGTGCCTGCAGCACACTGGCCCAGGCATCCAGCAGTTGCTCGGCGCCCAGTTGCCTGGGCAGGGTAGCTGCCAGCAGGCCGTCATCAGCAGTAGCCCGTGGATCGGTTTGCGGCCCCCGGGAATAGGCTTCAGAGAGGACGATATGGCGAGTCAGGGCTCGCAGATCGTAACCGCTTGTGACCAGTTCTGTGGCCAGGTGGGCCAGCAGCCCGGGATGGCTGACGGGGTTGGCCAGGCGGAAATCATCCTCTGGTTCCACCAGGCCCCGGCCCATCAGGCGACGCCAGATCCGGTTGGCCTGGGCCTTGGCGAAATACGGATTGCCGGGGGCGGTCAGCCAGTCGGCCATGGCTTGCGGGCGATCCACCTGAGAAAGGGAAGTTGTCTCACCCGGCAGGCGGGCTTTGGGCTGTTCCGGTTTGCGGGTGGCTTTTTTGGCTGCGGCCGGGTTGCTGGAATGGAGAGAATCGCCAGGCCACAAAAAGACAACCTGTTCGCCTTTGAACTCGTGTTTGTCCAGATCGTCGCCGCGCTTGTTTTCCAGCACCCGGTAGTGGATGTTCTCAAAAACCGCCGACAGGGCGTTGTAGTCGTCGGTGGTCCAGTGATCAAAAGGGTGGTTGTGGCAACGGGCGCAGGCGATGCGGACCCCCATGAAGACCTGCGCCACGGCTTCAGCACGGGCCTGCGGATCGCGCAAGGCGCGGTAGAAATTGGCTGGCGGGTGTTCATAGGTGCTACCCCGGGCCGTCACCAGTTCCTGCGCCAGTTGGTCGAGCGGCATGCCATCGAGGAAGGCCCGCCTGAGCCAGCCATGCATGGCGCGCACGCCCCTGGCATCGAGGGTTTTCTCCTCCACCCGCAAAAGATCGGCCCAGTGCAAAGCCCATACATCCGCAAAGGAAGGTTGGGCGAGCAAATAATCGGTTTCGTGAGCCCGTTTGGCTGGATCGGGGTTGGCCAAAAACTGCCTCACCCGGTCGGCGGGCGGCAACTGCCCGGCCAGGTCGAGCCAGAGTCGCCGCAGGAATCTGCCATCGTCCACGCCGCCCACCGGGGTAATGCCCAGGCTGGCCAGACGCTGCTGGATGATGCGGTCGACCGGATGGCTGGCCGGTTGGGCGGGAATGGCAGGACCCTGAGCTGACCAGACCCGTAGTGACGCCTGGGCCGGGCCATAGCGCACCAGTACCGCGCCGTTAGCCCTGGCCGGGGAGTACAGGGCTGGTTGGCCTGCTTCGACCCGGGCCAGCATGGCCGGGTCGCTGGGTTCCAGGGTGGCCAGATGGCCCACCTGGCGGCTGCTGCCATCGTCAAATTGGGCGGTTACGCGCGGGGTGATGGTGCCGCCGGCCGGGGGCATAACCACTTCGGCTGGATCAACCCTGAGGGAAATGACCCTGGGCGCGCCTGGCGCATCCGGGAGGCAGCCCTGACTGATCCACAGTCTTGCCAGATTCCAGGCGGGCCCTTCGGCTGCCCAGCGGACGCCCCCCTCGTGGGGGATCTGACCCGAGGATTTTTGCAGGAGAAGGCTTTGGACGGGGGCGAGGGGATCGACCCGTCGGCCCAGTTCGCCATGGGTGAGGGCCCGCCAGTCATGAGCGGGGTCCTCCCCCCGCAATGACAGTTTGAAGCCACCCTTGCCATTGAGATTGCCATGGCAAGGCCCGCTGTTGCAGCCCGCCTGGCTGAGCAAGGGCATCACCTGGTCACGAAACGAAACAGGCGGAAT
>QWOS01000106.1 GCA_003669555.1 Planctomycetota bacterium | reverse complement strand
TTGGGTTAAAAGATTTTCCAAATTCCTGTCGGGAAAATATATTTTATTTTGTTCTTCTTCAAACTCAATGTCTTCCATGTATATATCTATCGAGTCGCCTACTTCCCGATGAATTCGATTGAATAAACTGGCAATATTCTCATTTGGCGATCCAAGCCGGTAAGGCCGGAGAGCCGAAAGAGCTTGCTCAAAAACCGGGTTCCCCAGTTTCCAGCCAGCGCGTACTGCTTGCCTCACCAAATATCCAAGACCGGCTTGCGGACTTGAAACAGCCCATTGCAGAGCTTGGGCGCAACGCCAACCAGCAGCTCTGTGCCTAATTTTTGATTCATTATCAAGAGATGGCTTGTAATAATTATGGATGTTTTTGACCCAGGCCCGATAACCGGTACCCAGGTCAATTACGGTCGGGTCATTCACCGACCGTGAAGGAAACAAACGGTTATTGTGCCAGTCGCGAATATCTTCCTTAGTTCGATAAACAACTCTCCCACTCAAAGATTCAGGTATTTCAGTTTCATCTTTAAGCAAGAGCAGTAAATTTTCAAAACGGGTGATATTCCCTTGATGTGGAGTTCCACTTAAGAAAATAACTCGGCCACCAGGCTGTTGATTACCAATCAGATCTTTTACCAAGCGATACGATAAACGGGGATCGGTGCCACCAACATTCCATGCGGAAAGATGATGGCACTCGTCTACGACGATGACATCCCAGGCACCTGTTTTTATCACATCCTCGAAATTCCCTTTGTGGACAGCACGCTGCAGGCTGGCCAGAATCTTCGTATCTGTGAGGCGTGCATCGCCATTAAGTGCTGTCCACTGCCGGAAGTTGAGGCCCATTCGGTCAAATTCACGGCGGACATTCGTAACCAGCCGTGCCGGAGCCAGATAAAGGATGCGAAGGCCTGGCTCCCGCTTGGCAAGTTCGCTGATCAGTAACCCGACCTCAATGGTTTTTCCCAGGCCAACCTCATCGGCAATAAGAACTTTTTTGAGGTTGTCATTTTCCAAAATATGCTGAACAAGGCTAACTTGGTGGGCCAAAGTTTCCACATTTCTGGCGTCCAGTTTGCGTTGTGGATCCTCGCAAACAAGGAAAAAAGAAAATAAACGGGCAAGGCTTCGGCGGGAATGCGCAGCGGGGTTTTCATCCGTGTGCAAAGCCAGCAAGAGTTGCGCAGGAGTTTGGGCAAGTTGAACCCGGGCAGAATCAACTCCCTGTTCGACTAAAGCATAGGTATTTTGTTGAGTGGACCAAAAGCGACGGGGCGGGTTCACAAGATCGTAGGAGGTCAGCCCAAAATCCATATGTTCGCGAAGGAAAGCCAAGGTATGGGGATAACCGTTCCTTGAGTAGATTTGAGCCATGCACCACCATTTGAAAAATTGGATTTGTCAGGATGAAATACCAATGGCATGATATTTTTCCATCACGCTTTTTCCTTCTAATAGAACAGCTTTTTTCCTTTGGCTATTACTGCGGTTGAGATACTCCTCTCGAGTTGCAACTATCGCATTGGCGGCGTCTTGAAGGGGATCCTGATGGTTTTCGAAAACGCTAAGTATTTCCTTACGAACTTCGATGAAAAGAGTGGTAAGAATATTTTTTGCATCTTCCTTGACGATGTCAGGCACTTCCTTGGCCATCAAAGAATATAATTCCAATATCCGGTTTTTTACACCGGTTCCAATGTGGTCGTTTTTCTCAACGAATGCCTCGCACCCCGCTCTGAGGGGGGGTTCAATAGTTTCGATCAATTGGGTTTTCACTTTGTCGCGCAATTCGGCGATAAGGTCTTTGCCAACTGAATTAAGTTTAGTGACATCAGTTTTAATCGATTCGTATTGTGCCTGAACGAGCTTGACTGGTACACGGTTGCCTTGTTTCATAGCCCATTCAACAATTTGTTTAACAAGAGTTAAACAGTTTTCACCATACTCCTTGGTTTTCGTCCTGATATCTTTCAGGATTTTTTTTCCCCAGGCATCAGCGATAGGTTCTTCTATTCTGAATGCAAATTCTCTGGGCAAATCAATGGCTGTTGCGCCATTGAAAACACCTCTCCTTTTTACCGATGCCTTAAGGGTGCCCCAATGGGCATCTTTGAGTTTTGTTAAATAGGCGGTAATTTCTTTTTCCGCTTGAAGAAGGGCAGCCGCCACCAAGTCTTCAATGCGCGTAGGAATGGCATTGTTAAGAAAGCCCCTGAATTCCCCCTGGCGGATTGCCAGAGTTGTACGCAGGGGCTCCATAAAAATCCTCAATTTTTCTCGAAGTTCTTCCGCCTCCTCTTTTGCTCGGGTTTCCTCAACCCATTTTTCCCTGATGATACCAACCAAGGCCGAAGTTCTTGTCAAAAAAAGCTGGCGATTCTCATCGAGATTAGACAAAGCATCGCTTTTTCGTTTTTTAGCCAGGTTCTGTAATGACACTTGTATTGCCGGGATATTACTTTGCTCTTCTGAGTTAATAAATGATTGGTCTTCCTCGTCGTTGGCAAGAAATTTTCGATACTGAAGAGCGGAAACTGGAAAAACTTGCAGGGTGTTAAGAATGTTTTCGATCACTTGTCTTTGGGTGGAACCAATTTCCGGGTCAGTGGAAGCCATGCTTTCCAGTTGCTGTCTTACTTGGCTTTTTATCATGCTGATTGCTTTGGTGCATTCAAAAAGAAAGTGGTCGCGAAGAGGTTTCGGTTTGATACCTTGTCCAGCCAGCTTTTGCTTCTCATCATCACGGGCACTATGGGCGATGTCATCGATTTTCGTGACAGCTACAACTAGAACTGGGTCTTCTATTGGGTCATCGGCCGTGTATATGAGTCGGGTGAGAAACTCACTACTTCGCAACAATTGTGCAACTGCGTCCGTAATTCCCCGGTGGTCCACCACCAATACAATGGCTTGGGATTTTTCGCGAATCCATTTGCGAGTAACCTCGCGATAAACATCCCCAGAAATCCCAACACCGGGAAGGTCAACAAGCGTAACGCCGTTCTGCAGAACTTCGGAAGGCCAATAAACCGTCAAATTTTTGATCAGTGGCGCCAAAAATCCTGAGGCATGGTAGCGCAGTTCTTCCAGGAATTCACCTTTTTTTGAATCTACAACGGCGAAATTTTTTGATATCTTTTGTTTGGCGAATTTTAGGGCTTCCGTTATTCGTTTGATCCGGGCTGCATCGCCTTCATCAACTATGGTCCCCATGATACGCGGCCTGCCAGATACTTGACGCATACAATCAACGAGATAATGTATAGGTGTTTCTTTGTCCTGGTTGCCTGTAATCATCAGCTGAATTGTTTTCCGACGCTCCAGCCGATTTTCAGCGGCCTCTTCCGAAATGGCTGAAGATCGGCTGGGTGAAGGGACTTCTGTCTCTTCTGCTTCCGGGTTCAATGGAGTAAATATGGAGTCTTTATCACGCAGCTCTGACTGGTATGCCTTTTCGAAACCAAATAACAGCCGCCAAAAATTACCCAAAAGATGGTATTCAACCTCAAACTTTGGTTCATGGCTATGCTTGACGGTTAAAGCCTGTGCGGTTAGCGGCCCGATACCGCCAGAAGGGAGAACTGTGGTGGTTCCATCTACTATGGAGTTGATCAGAGTACTTTTTCCGACACCACTGTTTCCGAGAACGCAAGCCGAAAAATCCTTGGGTATTTTCTCTGCCTTGGCCATTAAATTAGCCAAATCCTTATCGAAATCTGCTACTTTTTCTGGCTGCAACTTGAGGAGGAAAGGTTTTGCATTTTCCAGATACCATGACTTGACCTTTGATAGGTTCTCTATTTCGCTACTCATTTGGCTTATTTCCTATAGTAAAATAATGGCAAGAAGAGTGGGCACCGCTTAATCCTGCAGATGTCTGGAGGATATCTCCCGGGTGGCGTATGTGTTGTTTATTTGTATATATAATTATACTTAGATATTAATTGATATTCATTAGTCGTTTTGGGTCGCTGGAGCTGGTACCCATGGATGGCGAGGTTGGTATTCATGGTTCTAATATAAACAGTTCTTCCTGCCTTTGTAAAAAACTTGGTGTAAATTCCAAAGAGGAGGTTTAAAATGCTCACAGGTTATTATGTGAGTGTAGATTTCAGGATATTATCATGCGAAAAACAGGCAGAAAATATTCTCTACGCGCAAAAAAATCCATGAAACCATTGAGGGTGTCGATTTTTGGAAATCTTTATCCACTGCAATGAGTGTTGGAGGCATGGAGCCTCCCCTTCCCTCACGCCAGGATCTTGTTCACCACTTCGCCGTGGACATCGGTGAGGCGGTAATCGCGGCCGCCATGGCGGTAGGTCAGTTTGAGGTGGTTCAGGCCCATCAGGTGCAGGATGGTGGCGTGCAGGTCGTGGACATGCACCTTGTCGACCTCGGCGTGCCAGCCGAACTCGTCGGTGGCGCCATGCACCATGCCGCCCCGAATGCCGCCGCCGGCCATCCACATGGTGAAGCCGAAGGGGTGGTGTTCGCGGCCGTTGGTTCCCTCGGCGGTGGGGGTGCGGCCAAATTCGCCGCCCCACAGCACCAGGGTTTCGTCGAGCAGGCCCCGTGATTTCAGGTCGGTCAGCAGGGCGGCGATGGGCTGATCCACCGCCAGGCAGCGCTTGGGCAGGGTTTCGCGCAGGCCGCCATGGTGGTCCCAGGCATTGTTGGCCGGGGCGTCGAACAACTGCACAAAGCGCACGCCGCGCTCCATCAGCCGGCGGGCCATCAGGCACTGCCGACCAAACATGTCGGTGGCTGGGTTGTCGACACCGTAGAGCTGTCTGGTGCGAAGGTCCTCGCGCGACAGGTCAAACACCTCGGGTGCCTCACGCTGCATGCGGAAAGCCAGTTCAAAGGCGCCGATACGGGCATCGAGCTGACTCTCGTTGGGGCGGTCACGCTTGTGGATGTCGTTGAACTGGCGGAGGGCATCGAGCTTCTGACGCAGGCGGCCCCGTTCCTGGTCCGGGCCGGTGTGCAGGTTGGCGATGGGGTTTTTCAGGTCGCGCACCAGTGTGCCCTGGTAGGAACTGGGCAAGAAACTCGAGGCCCACAGTTGCGCCCCCTGGAAGACCTCCGCCGGGCTGACCACCACAAACCCTGGCAGGTTCTGGTTCTCGGTCCCCAAACCATAAGTCAGCCACGAACCCATGCTGGGCCGGGAAAAAGCCTGCTCGCCCGTGCACATCTGCAATGCCGCGCCCGTATGGTTGATGTTGTCGGCCCGCATGGAACGGATAACACAGATATCGTCGATGCGCGCGGCCAGGCAGGGCAGCAACTCGCTCACCGCGGTTCCCGATTGGCCATGCTTGCTGAATTTCCAGGGCGAAGCCAGCAGATTGCCGGTTTTGGTGCGCTCCAGCTTCGGCTTGGCAAACGGGAGCGGTTTGCCGTTGTCGGTGGCCAGGCGCGGCTTGGGATCGAACAGGTCGACATGCGATGGGCCACCAGGCATGTACAGGAAAATCACCCGTTTGGCCTTGGCCATGTGGTGCGGCCAGCGCGCCGCCAACGGCGCCAGCACCGAGGGCGACGCCACGGATTCGGCCTGGGCCATCAGGTCGGTCAAGGCCAGCAGGCCAAAGCCGGTGCCGGTGTTGGCAAGCATCTGGCGTCGTGAACAGTTCAGCATGGGCAGGCACCCAAAAAGGGGTTCAGTCGAGGTAGATGAACTCGTTGGCGCAGAGCAGCACATGGGCCAGGTCGCGCCAGGCTGCCTTGTCAGCGGCCGGGGCAGAGGGCGAGCCAGCCCCGATGGTGCGGGCCAGCGCCATTTCCGCCGCGTCGGGGGGCCGGCCATACAGCAGCAGGAAGGCGCGACGGATGCGGGCCGCCGGGTCTAGCGGTTCCTCGCGGGCCAACCGTTCGGCCAGGTGCCCTGCCTGAGCCAGGACAAAGCCATGATTGAGCAGAAAAAGCGCCTGGGGGGCCACAGTGCTGACGCCGCGCCCTTCGCCTGAGGCATCGGGATTGGCGGCATCAAACAGCGTGGCGAAGCTGGAACGGTCCCAGCGGGCCGTCTGCACATAAAGAGAGCGGCGCGGCACCGCCAGATCGTCGGTTGCCGGGCCATCAGGCGACAGGTCCAGCCGGCCGGCTACCAGCAGCATGGCATCGCGGATGGCCTCGGCCTCGAGCCGGCGCGGGGCGAAGCGGCCCAGCCAGCGGTTGTCGGGATCTTTGATCCGTTGCTCCGGTGGCGCCGCGCCCGATTGCTGGTAAGTGGCGGAGAGAACGATGCGCCGGTGCAGCTTGCGCAGCGACCACCCATCCGCCACAAAGCGGGCGGTGAGCCAGTCGAGCAGGGCGGGGTGCGATGGAGGCTGCGAGAGCATGCCAAAGTTGTTCGGTGTATCCACCAGGCCGGCGCCAAAGTGCCACTGCCAGACCCGGTTGACGATAACCCGGGCGGTGAGCGGGTTATTGGCGGAAGCCACCCAGTCGGCCAATTCGCGTCGTCCGCTGCCGGTGGTGATGGGCGGCTGACTGGCAGCCGCCAGAAAGCCGGGCATGCGACGCGGCACTACCGGCCCCAGGCGGGTGTAACTGCCCCGGATATGCACCGGCACATTTTGCACCCCCGGGAACAGGCTGCCAGGCACGCCCCCCTCGCTCACCGCCATGGCCATGGGTATCTCCGGCGGCAGGGTGGCCTTGAGCCGGTCGCGCTCGGCGAGCAGTTGGAGCCGGGCGGGATCATCCGCCGGAGTTTTCGGCGTTTTTTTATCCAGATCAGCCACGCGGGCATTGAGTGCATCAACCTGCCGCACCAGGGCGGCGCGCCTGTCGACCTGTTCAGCCGGGGCCAGGGGACGCCTTTGCAGGGTGATTTCGCCCCCTTTGGTGCCCAGTTCCTGCAGCATGCGGGTGCTGTAAAAAATACCAGCCAGCGCGTAATAATCGGTCTGGGTCAGTGGGTCGAATTTGTGATCGTGGCAGCGGGCGCAGCCCAGGGTGAGCCCCATGAATGCCTTGCCCACCGTGTCGATCTGGTCATCGACCATGTCGCTGAGCATCTTCTCCTTGTCGGCGTCGCCACGATCCCAGGCGCCGTTCACGAGGAAAGTGGTGGCCACCAGACCATCCGCATAGGGAGCCTGGCCATTGGGGGCTGGCATCAGATCGCCGGCGATCTGATGGACGATGAAGCGGTCGAAGGGCATGTCCTGATTGAGGGCCCGGACCACCCAGTCGCGGTAGCGCCAGGCCTCGAGAGGCTCGCAAACGGGGTTGCGGGCCTTGGGGTTGCCGTCATGGAAGTCGGCGTAGCGTACCACATCGAGCCAGTGGCGGGCCCAGCGCTGTCCGTGTGTGGGCGAGGCCAGCAGCCGGTCGACTACCGTGGCGAAGGCCGCGGGTGATGTGTCCTGGAGGAAGGCGGCCATCTCTACCGGGGTGGGTGGCAGGCCGGTCAGGTCGAAGGTCACCCGGCGCAGCAGCACCCGGCGGTCGGCGGGCTGCGCCGGGGCCATACCATGGTTTTCGAGTTCAGCCAGAATGAACCGGTCGAGGTCAGAGCGGGGCCATTGCTGGTTTTTCACCACCGGCGGCAGGGCGGGCCGCACCGGCTGGTAGGCCCACCAGCGGCGCTGGGCCTCGCTGATCTGGAAAGTGGCGGTAGCGGCGGTGTCTGATTGGGGCCACACGGCCCCGTCGGCCACCCAGCGGGTTAATTTGCCGGCCACGGCTGGGGGCAGCTTCCCTTTGGGAGGCATGCGCAACTCGCCGGTGTGGCCAATCGCCCGGATCAGCAGGCTTTGGGCCGGCTGGCCAGGAACCAGCGCCGAGCCGCTTTCCCCGCCTTTCAAAATAGCCTCGCGGGAGTCAAGCCGCAAACCCCCCGACTGTTTTTTGGGCCCGTGGCAACCGATGCAGTGCTCCACCAGCATGGGCCTGACGGCGGTCTCGAAGAAATCATCGCGCTCGGCAGCGTGGGCGGCGCAACCCAGAAAAAGCGCGGCAAGGCCCCAGAAGGATGGCATGCTGGATCCCCGGACACAGGATGGCGAGAATGCCATGATACCCGCAATCCAGGCGTCGCACAACGAGGCCCCCCCCTGCCGGGTGCCTCGTCATCCAGAGAAGGTGGGAAGCCCCCCGGTTGCTGGGCGTGAGAGCCACGATGGCAGGCAAGGAATGATGGACTCAATCATCGAAAACCAGCGAGGCGTCCGGGTTGCGCCCCTACAGGGCTGGGGCTTTAGGGGTGGCCCTGACCCAGGGTGGCGCTTCGCTCTACCCTGGGCTATCTCATTCCGCCCCGTTGGGGCTTCGTAGGGGTTGATTGGGTACCCAGTTGGGCGCGAGGGGGCACGGGGTTGATTCCCAGGTCTGGGGCGGGGTGAATTGTCTTGAGCGCCAAAGGTGCGGCCTCAGTTAGCCCAGAGCAGAGGGAAGCGCCGCACTGGGTTCAAGGGTTTCAATTGCTTTCAGCCCTGAAGGGGCGCAATCAGGGGGGCTGGGCGTGAGAGCCACGGTGGCAGCCAAGGAGTGGTGGACCCAATCATCGTGCTTTGTCCCGCTCGAATTCCACCAGGATGCTGCCGGCGGCCTGGGTGGAGGTGAATCCGGCGGGGCGGCCCTTGGCCTGGGGGGCGAAACAGAGCTTGCGGGCGTTTTTCCCCAGTTCATAAATACCCAGGTGGTGCTCGCCTTTGCCGTCCCCTTCCGTGATGGTGAAGTCGATCGTTCTGGTTTTTTGGCTGGGGTCGATGCTGCTGGTCCCCTTGGCAATTTCCTTGCCATCGACCTGCAGGGCCCAGATGCCGTCGGCGCCATTGATCACCTTCATTTTGGTGATGTCGCTGGCCGGGGCCTTGTCGCCCCCAATCACCAGACGGGTCACCTGCCAGGTTCCCTCGATCTGTTTCTGATCCTTGGTAATGGCCTTGTCACCGGCTTCGTCGGCGATGAAGCAACCGGCCAGTACGCTGCATAATAAGGCTGTTTTCATGGGGCACCGTAATCAGGGGAAGAAGAGACAGAACCCTCATCATGGCAGGTCGCCCGAATGTTGATAAGCCTCATTGCGGCAACCCTGTCTGCCTGGGTTGCCAGCGTGCAATGGCCATGAAAAAAGCCATGGTCCGGGGACCGGACCATGGCTTTTTTGAAATTCAGCTTGAGATTCAGAGTGTCCCGGTTCAGGGCATGTTGAAGACTTCGCCGCCATGCGCCGTGGTAATGGCCGCCAGGGTTCTGGCTTCGGTGGTCTGGCTGATGAAACGCACAGAACCGTCAGCAAAACCGACATTCGAGCCGCTGCTGTGGAAGCTGAAAACCTCATTGTCGTTGGTGGCGTTCATGAATTGGCTGAACTTGCCCAGGTTGGCGGGGTTGATATCGTTTTTCTTCCAGAACACATTCACCCCGGCTGCCGCCGGAAGAACCAGGGAAGTGTAGTCGGCAGCGGTGGCGGATGGGTTGGTCATATCGACGCTGAAGGGACCATCGCTGTCAGCCCAGCAGAAGCCCTGGTCATTGACTCCCGAGGCGATTTTTTTGCCATTCAGGTAAAGATCGGGCCGGGCGGAACATTCCCAGATCATGCCAGTGTTGGAGGTGCCATCGGTGATCTCGCTCATGTAAGAGACCGCATCCTTGTACATGACACTGTTGATCAGTTGGGGGCCCGCCAGGTAAGACAGACCCATAATGCCGGAATACTGGCCAGCCTTGACGGTGTTCATGGTGTCGTAATCGTTGGCCCCAAACAGGGCGGAGTTGAGGGTGACTGTCTTGCTGCCAAATTTCTTCGTCACCGAGCCGAGCTGGGCGCGGCCGGGGGTGGAGGGGCAGATGTAGGTTTTGACCGTGGTGGACACCGCCGGAATATTGGCAGGGTCGAACCAGCTGAGGTTTTTATCATACATTTTGCCGATGCTGCCCTGCTCGATGAAATCGATGGCAAAGACCCGCCAACTGTGGAAGGTGCCACTCGGATTCCCGGGCGCTGGCGATCCTGTCGTGTAGGACGAGGCGGGGAAAAATCCATTGGACCCCTCAAAATTGTGCATTGCCAGACCAAGCTGCTTCAGGTTGTTGCTACAGCTCATGCGGTTGGCTGCTTCGCGAACCTTCTGCACCGCCGGCACCAGCAACCCCACCAGCACGGCGATGATGGCAATCACCACCAGCAATTCAATCAGCGTGAAACCCCGACGCCACCTGTGGCCAACCTGACGATTCTTCATGACTGGACTCCCTGACTGATTAACGCAACCTGATCACTAAGTTGATCATGCCGGAAGGGAACCGCATGAAGATGAATTGTTCGGGAAGAAAAGATGAGGAGTTGGTGAAGATAAATCGCTGGCGCCCTGTCCAGGAAGAATGGGGAACCTGGAGCGAGCTGCTGCGCCGGCCCTTGCAGCGTCATTCCGAGGGGCTTAGACTGAGAGGCTCAAAACGCGCCTGGAAGAAGCGCAGGTATTTGGGTTCGTGCACCATATTCAGGCCCCGGGCCTGCTGGCGGGCGTCCCACACCGCCAGCACACTTTCGGCCGTCACATCCATGTGCGCCTGGGTGTAGACCCGTCGCGGAATGGTCAGGCGCACCAGCTCGAGTTTGGGATAGTAGTGGTCGCCGGTGACCTTGTCGCGGCCAGCGGAGACAATGCCCCTTTCCATGGCCCGCACCCCGGAATCGGCATAAAGCTCCGCCGCCAGTGTCTGGGCGGGGAACTGGTCCTGGTTCAGGTGGGGGTAGAAGGCCCTGGCGTCGAGATACACCGCGTGGCCGCCAATGGGGCAACCACAGGCACTCCCCAGTCAATCAGCTTCTGGCCCAGGTATTCCACCTGATCCACACGCGCCCGCATGTGGTCATCCTGCACACTCTCGGCAATGCCACGGGCCATAGCTTCCATATCCCGCCCCGACATGCCGCCATAGGTGTGCAATCCTTCATAAACCACCACCAGGTTGCTGGCTTCCCCGTAGATGGCCTGGTCGTTGATCGCCAGCCAGCCGCCCATGTTCACCAGGGAATCTTTCTTGCCGCTCATGGTGCAGCCGTCGCTATGCGAGCAAAACTCCAGCAAAATCTCGGCCACCGACAGGCCCCCATACCCATCCTCGCGCTGCTGGATGAACCAGGCGTTCTCCACCGCCCGGGTGGCATCCAGAATTATCCGGATCTGGTGCTTTCGCGCCAAATTAGCTACCTTTCGGATATTGGCCATCGAGATTGGCTGACCACCCGCCATGTTCACGGTGGCACCGATGGTGATGTAGGGGATTTTGGCAGGCCCCACCTGGTGGATCAGCTTCTCCAGGGCGACCAGGTCGATATTCCCCTTGAAGGGATCAAGGCAGTCGGGATCATGCGCTTCGGGCACGATCACATCCACAAAGGTGCCGCCCGCCAGCTCCTGATGCAGACGGGTGGTGGTGAAATACATGTTGCCCGGCACCGTGTCGCCCCGCTTGATGAGGACTTTCGACAGGATATTTTCAGCACCGCGACCCTGGTGTACCGGCACCACATGCCGGTATCCGTAATGCTGGCGGATGGCCGCCTCGAGGTTGTAAAAATTTTTGCTGCCGGCATAGGCTTCATCGCCCAGCATCATGCCGGCCCATTGCCAGTCGCTCATGGCGCTGGTGCCGCTGTCGGTCAGCAGGTCGATGTACACATCATCCGAGCGCAGCAGGAAAGTGTTGTAGCCTGCTTTACGGATGGCCGTGAGCCTCTCGGCGTGGCTGGTCATCCGCAGCGGTTCCACCACCTTCACTTTCCAGGGTTCCGCCCACGACCGGCGGGTGGGGCGGGGAGCTGCCGGGTGACGCCGGCCGGACGGGCTCCGCAAGGCCTCCGCTGGATTGCGGCATGGCGTCCGGTCCCTACCGATTCCCGCAAGATGGCGGCAAAATGCGGCCGGAGCGGGTGTTCCGCCGCCTTTTTTGTGGCACTCTGGTTTTGCGTGGCCATGAAGGTTAAAATGGCCCGACTGCGTTCGTCTCTCTCCAGCACTCAACCAGAAAACAGGCCACCTCAGGTCCTGTGCTCTTCCGGGGCCGTATTCCATGAAATTTCTTGCGCGTTTGGCATGTATTGGCGCCGTATCAGCGTTGGCCTGGACTGCGCGGGCGGACAACTGGCCCGAATTCCGGGGGCCCGGCCACCAGGGGATTTCCGCCGAAAAAAACCTGCCCCTGAAGTGGGGCCCCCAGGAAAACATCCGGTGGAAGGTGGCGGTCCCAGGGCAATCATGGTCCACTCCCATTGTCTGGGGGGATCAGGTTTTTGTCACAACCGCCACCGATCAGGGCCAATCGTGCCGTATCTTGTCGCTAGAGGCCCAATCTGGCAAATTGCTGTGGAACAAAGAGGTCTTCCGGCAAGTGCCGCGCAAAAAAGAGACACGCAACAGCTACGCCACCCCCTCCCCGGCAACCGATGGCAAGCGGGTGTATGCCTGCTTTGGCGATGGCAGTTTCGTCGCGGTGGATTTTGCCGGTGAACTGCTCTGGACCAACCGCGATTACCCTTTTTACAGCCAGCACGGCCTGGGGGCCTCGCCCATTCTCAGTGGCAATCTGCTCATCATGACCATGGATGGCAGCAGCGAAGGCGAAGACAAACTGGTGGGCTGGCAGACCCCCTGGGACAAGTCGTATGTCCTGGCGCTGGACACCCAGACCGGCAAGCAGCGCTGGAAGACCATGCGGGGCACCTCGCGGATTTCACACGGCAGCCCCGTTATCTGGACTGGTCCCGATGGCAAAATCCAGGTGGTCAGCGAGGCGGGCGATGTGGTTCAGGGTTTTGATCGTGATTCTGGCGAGCGATTGTGGACCAGCGAAGTGCAAGGCGAGGGCAAAGTGCCTTCCACCGTGGTGGGCAACGGCATGGTCTTCACCTCGGGCGGCTTCCGGGGCCGGGAATCCATCAAGGCTTTCAAGTTGGGCGGCAAGGGCGACCTGAAAGAGACCAACCTGATCTGGGAACAAAAAAAAGGTAATCCCAAGGTGCCTTCCATGATCCAGGTGGGGCCTCACCTTTTCACCATCCAGGACACCGGCATCGCCAGTTGCCTGGATGCCTCAACCGGTGAGGTGGTCTGGCAGGAACGGCTAGGCGGTAGCTTCTCCGCTTCACCCGTCAGCGCGGCCGGGCGCATCTACCTGCTCGACAACAACGGCGAAACCACCATCCTCGACGCCGGACCAAAATTCAGGGTGCTGGCGAAAAACCCGTTGGGAGATCAGGTTCAGTCTTCCATCGCCATGGCCCAGGGCCGCCTGTTCATCCGCACCGACAAAGAGCTGTTCTGTGTCGGCGCGGAAAAACCGTAAGGGACCGGGGAGATCGACCCAAAGCCAAAGGCCGGGTGGCACCACCCGGCCTCGCTGGTGTTACAGGACGGCTGGCGGTCATTTCGCCTTGGTGTAGTCGCCCTCGACAATCATCCGTACCTTGCGGCCGATGTCGCTGTCAGCGCTCTTGGTCTTCAGTTCCATCATGACGGCCTTGTCGCCGCTCACATCGAACTGGAACGAAAAGGTGTCGCCTTTCACCATATCGGTGTTCTGGCCACCTTCAGACTTCACCTCCTGCACCCGGAAAAAGACCGAGCGGTCGCGCCCAATGGCAAAGTCGCAATCGATGATGAGCTTGCCGCCATCCCTTTCGAGCAGCACTTCCGCCACCTTTTCGGTGAAGGTGAACTTCAGCTTGATGCCTTCGCTCTCGCGGCTCCACGAACCTTTCAGGTTGGCGGGGGTGGGATCATCGGCCAATACCGCCGACAGCGGCACCACTATCAGGGCAAGCAGCAGCGCACACAGGGTCTTCATCAATTGCACTCCAGACATTAAAAATGCTTCGTGGAAAGGAAAATAGAGTCTAGCTATACCCAGGTTTCAAGCCAACCCCAAGCATGGGTGCGGGCGTCATCGGGAAAACCATGGCCACCTGGGTAGGTGGCTGTATCGAACAGCGGCCAGGCCGCATGCCTAAGCGTGGCACCCAGGTAGGCTTGCCGCACCCGGGACGCCATGGCCCCCAGGCCGTAGTCGCGTGCCTCTTCCTGGCTCTCCCCCACCCAGAGCGGGCGCGGCGCGACCAGCAGCATCAGGTCGGAGAAATCCACCGGGAAAGCCCGGGTGGCATCGGCCAGGTAGGGGCCGGCATTCTTGATGTAGGTGTAGCGACCCACGCCGGCTGGTGGTTTTTCCCCCGGCGCGGGTGGCGGCGACATGCCACCTGCTCGCGCCCAGTGATCGGCAGGCCGCATCCAGCCCAGCACCCCGCCGTTGGCCACACAACCGCCAATGCGTGGGTCCAGCGCCGCCGCGAACAGGCTCGAATGCCCTCCCAGCGAGTGCCCCACACAGGCGATCCGCCGGGCATCCACCTCGGGGCGGGTGAGGAGGAAGTCCACCGAACGCATGATATCCCAGGTGTTCTTGCCCACCATGCTCCAGTCGGGGTGCCGCTGGTAGAAGGCCCGGCTGTCATACGGGCCCAGGCCGGGTGCCACCCGCTCCCCATCCGTCAGCAGGTCGATGCACAGCACCGCATGGCCGCGGCGGACCAGTTCGAGTCCATAGGCACGGCTGAGGTCGGCCGGGTTGCCTTTTTCACCCGGGTGCAGGCCGGCAAGCCCCGCCGAGCGGTCCTTGCCGGTGCCGCCGGTGGTAGGATGGACGGCAATGACACCCATCCCCGGGTTTTTTTTCGGCGTTTTTGGCAGGAGTAGCCAGGCGGTGACACGGTCGTTCCCCTCGCTGGCAAAACTCACCTGATGGCGGACATGATCGGCTGTCTCAGCCACCTGACGCACCTGGGCGTCGAGGGCCGGTTTCCGGGTGGGGAATGGCCCCAGCAGCTTCAGCCACCCGGCGCGCACGCGGCTGAGTTCAGCCACGGTGGGGTGGTTTGCCCCGGCAAAAAGTGCTGGCGTTGCGCCAAGTGCCAGACAACCGTGGAAAAAATGGCGGCGGTCCATGACAAAATCCTTTACCATGGGTGTGCGAAGATACAGAAACCAGCCAGTCCAGTCTCGCCCCCCTTGCCGGAGCATGCAAGCGCATGGTTGCCTTGATAACCCCGCCCCAGGCAAGTCGCCCGGTCCTGCGCCTGGTGGCATTGGCTGTTTTGATCAGCCTGCCAGCCGTGGCCGGTGTGGTTTGGTGGAATGGCCGGCCTGCGGCAAAAGCGCCCGATCCTGGCGAAGGCTACGCCACCAGGGTGCGTCAGGCGATGGTGGCCAACCGCAACATCCAGGTGGGGGACCGAATCACCTTGCCGACAGCACAAGGCTGGGTCAACCCGCCCACCAGGACACCCTTGCTCGGGCCAGGCCTGACAGTGGTCGATATCACCGCCCTGTGGTGACCATTCTGCGAAAGCACCGCCCCGGGGCTGGTTCAGCTCGCGGCCAGGCTTGGCGGTAAACCGGTACAGTTCGTCAGCTACACCACCATAGGTGGCAAGGGCCTGGCCAACTCGGTGGAGAAAGTGGGCATCCGCTGGCCCGTGGGGCATGGTGTGGGCCTGGAAGATTTGTCGGCCATGGGTGCCATCGACGGTTCCACGCCGGTGATGGGGCTGGAGATCAAGCCCTTGCTGCTTCTGCTCGACTCCACGGGCCAGGTGCTATGGACCGACGGCCATGCCCGTCATCAGCATCAGCCACCCGCCGAGACGGTAGCGCGTCTGGAAGCGGCCCTGCTGCGGGCGCTTCCATAATGGGCCAACGGCTTGGAGGTTGTTGAACCAATGGCCGCGCCGGCAGGCGCGGCGATACAGCTCCCAGGCCCGCCGTTCACCGACAGACAAACTGTCCTGCCCGCCACGGATCGGGTACCCTGTGGGCAGGCTTCACCAGAATGGCCGTCTTTTGCCAGGACAAGTTGCCCGGAGATCGGGGGCCTGAGGTCACCGCCCCGGGTGCCCCTGGGTAAAATGCGTTGGAGTTTCCGTCAGAAAGGCTGTGCGTCATGTCGCTCTTGCCACGCCACGACCGGTTATCCCTCCATGGTCTGGCTGGCGGGTGCCTGTGGATCGGCCTGCTGCTGGCAGGTGCTCAGGGCGCGCGGGCCCAGGGGCCCAAACCCGGCTTCAAGTCGCGATCATCCGAATCCGGTCTGAAGATTGCCAACTCTCAGGCCTGCTGGGTGGATGTCGACAACGATGGCTGGGCCGATCTTTGCGCCGGGGGTGAGGTGTGGCGGAACAACGCCGGCAAGAATTTTTCCAGGCTGGCCGAAGGACTTGGCGAGGTTGTCGCCGCCGACTTTGACAACGACGGTTTTGTCGACCTGTTTTCGTGGTCCGCGTTACGGCTTTACCGGAATATTGCCGGGAAGCGCTTCGAGCCGGTCACGCTGCCAAAGCTGCCCAGGTGCGTCTCCCGCGGGGCCTGCTGGGGTGATTTTAACGGGGATGGTTTTGCCGATGTGTATGTGGGTGGCTACGAAGACTGGGACGCGGGCATCACTTTTCCGAGCATGGTCCTGCTCAATCAGGGTGGGAAATCTTTCAGCCTCGACATGACCGATGCCCGGTTCCGGGCCCGGGGTGTGACCGCCTGCGACTTTGACCAGGATGGGGATCTGGATGTGTATGTCTCGAACTACCGTCTGCAACCCAATGTGCTCTGGGTCAATGAAGGCAAAGGCAAGTTCAAGGATATGGCCGCCGGCCGCAACGCGCTCGGCGCCTCGCCGGGGTTTGCGGGCGGGCATTCCATTGGCGCGACATGGGGTGATTTCGATAACGATGGAAAATTTGACCTCTTTGTAGGCAACTTTGCGCATGTGGATGACCGTGGTGACCAGCCCAAGTCCCGTTTTCTCCGTAATCTGGGAGCGGCGAAAGGACACACCTTCGAGGATAAGGGCCCGTGCGGGGTCTATTATCAGGAGTCTTATGCCAGTCCGGGCGCCGGCGATTACGACAACGATGGGGATCTCGACCTGTTCTTCACCACGGTTTACGAGACGGCTTCGTTTGGTCGCAAAAACAATCCGGTGTTGTTTCGCAATGACGGCGGTTTTGCGTTCGTGGACGCAACGCCGCTGGCTGGCCTGACCTCTTTGCCATCAACCTACCAGGCTGCCTGGGCTGATTTCGACCACGACGGCGACCTCGATCTGGTCACCGCCGGCCAGTTGTTCGAGAATGTGGCCCCCAAAAAACACTGGCTGGAGATTCGGCTGGAAGGGGACGGAAAATCGGTCAACCGTTCCGCCATTGGGGCACAGGTAAGGATCTCCCTTCCCAAAGGCATACTCACCCGCCAGGTGGAGGCGGGAACCGGCGAGGGAAACCAGAACGATCATGTCCTTCATTTCGGGCTGGGTGACCACACCCTGGCAGTCGGCATCGAGATATTCTGGCCAGACGGCAAGCGTCAGGCCTTGCAGAATATCGCCATCGATCGGCTGTTGACCGTGCGTTACGGTGGCCAGCCCTGAGAAAAACGCCGTGTGAAAAGAATCAATCCATGCAGTGCGGCACGAAGCGGCTGGTGTTGCCGGTGATGGGTTGGTCATCTTCGCGGATGCCCATGCCACAGGCGTTGCCGTTCACCATCCAGCTTCCCACCAGGGCGTGGTTCCCGCCATGCACCGGTAGCGGGCAGGCCTGCTGGTAGATGCTGGGTTGTTTGCCGTAGGGGCCATCGGTCTGTTGCACGATTTCGCCATTGAGCACCAGGGCCATATTGGCTCCCTCGCGGCCCAGCAGCGGTTTCTGGATAAAGGACAGCCCGAAAGGCTCTCTTTCGGCGCGGAGTAAATAGGGGCTATTGGGAAAAAGCTCCCACAGCGTCACCAGGATGGCTTTGCTGCTGAGGATCGCCTTCCAGGGGGCCTCCAGCCAGCGGGTCGGGGCGCGCAGCAGGTTGGCCGCGAAAGCCTCGTGGAACATCCACTCCCAGGGATAGAGCTTGAAGGCTGTGCTGATGGCCCGCCCTGCCGGGTCGAGAAAACGGCCCTGGCGGGCATTCCAGCCAATGCTCTTCATGGGGATATGCGCGGTGGGCAACCCTGCCTGCACCGCCGTGTCGCGCAGGTAGTTGACGGTCATGAAGTCTTCGACGCTGTCGCCCGCGTTGGCGAAATGGATCCCGTTCTGGCCCAATCCGGTCCCCAGTTGTTTCCACGCCTCGATCAGCCGTTCATGGATGGAGTTGAACTGGTCGCGTCCCGGCTGGGTATCTTTCAGCCAGTGCCACTGGATGACGGCCGCCTCCAGCAGGGAGGTGGGCGTATCAGCGTTGTATTCCAGCAACTTGGGGGCCCGGCCCGGGTGATAGGCCAGGTCGAACCGGCCATAAATGGTGTTTTCCTGGGTTTCCCAGCTTTGGCGGATCCAGGCGTGATGGCTTTTCGGGATGCCAAACAGGTCGAGCTGGTCCTCATCCAGCACACTCTGCACGGCTTCCAGGCACATCCGGTT
>QWOS01000045.1 GCA_003669555.1 Planctomycetota bacterium | reverse complement strand
GGCGGCAGGATTGACGGATCATGTCTGGTCATTGGCGGAGTGGATAGACCGACCGAGCGCTCAACGGAAGTAGGACACCAAGAGACATTCCGGGTCACCGTATTCGAGCCAACCTTGGTCTCCAACAACTGCCAATCACTGCTGAAGATGCGATCCGTAACCGTAGAACCGACGGTATCGGTCACATGCCGGTAAAGGGCGTCACGACCGTAGGTGACGATCACCACATTCGAGGAGTTCTTGACCTGGACCACTTTGTTCCAGGCGTCGTAGACGAAGCGGTAGTTGTTCTCGTCGGTGGTCAGGTTGCCGTTACTGTCGTAGGTCGGTGTGGTGGCGCCGCTGACAGCGGTGATTTCGTTTTGCTTGTTGGTCGTGCGGGTTTGGGTGGTGCTGTTGGTGGTGATGGAGTCCCAATTGCCGACGGCGTCATAGTCCCAGGACTGGCTGTTTGATGGGGAACCGGTGACATCCGTTTTCGTACCGTTCAGCGTTCCCAATTTGTAAGTGGCAAGCTGATTCAGCAAGTCGTAGGTGTAGACCTCGCTCAGCGAAGCAAGTACCTTGTTGTCCTTGTAGAGCCGGTTACCATCGCGGTCATACCCGTACTGGTAGCGATCGACATCGGTGTTGGAGCCGTTGATCCAGCGCTGATCGGCAATTCTGCCGAACCGATCCAGGCCGGTGTATTGGTCGCCGGCATCGCCGGTGGACTTCGTGGACAGCTTGAGATAGGTCATGGGTTGGCCCCATCGAACACCACGACATTCGGGGAGCCCGAGGCGGCTGACGCGATGATCTCAGGGGAACCGTCCCGGTCGAGGTCGGCCAGGGTGACGTTCACCCCGCCGGTGTAGGAGGGCTGGAAGGGGCGGATCTGGTCGACCTGCGCCCCGGTGTCACTGTCGAAGAGGCTGATGAGGGGAGCCGAACCTGCGGGGGACCCGATAGCGAACAGGTTAGCTGCCGGGGAGAGCCGTTCTTCCAGACGGTCGAGGATGGGGCGGGCGAAAACCCTGGAGGGCCTACCCCTCCCTGCCGCCAGAATACGGTCCCAGATGTACAGCCCGCGCAGGGACGGAAACATCGGGGATCTCCGAGAGGTACGGGAAGGGAATCCCCTCAGCATCGCCACAGGAAAACCCTTGTCAAGAAAAATATTCTTGATCGCCGCTGTGTAAGGCGGCCCAATACACCCTGAATCGCTGGGAGGAGCTGAATGTCTTCCTCAGGGACGGCCGCATCCCCATGGACAACACACTGCTGGAACGGAGTTTCAAGGCAATTGCCACTGGGCGAAAGAATTATCTTTTTCTCGGCAGGGAGACTGCCGGCCCGACTGCCGCCATACTGTACACCCTGATGCTCAATGCCATCCAAGCCCAAGAAAGCAAGAAAGCGGCCAAGGAAAAGGCCGAGAAGGTGATAGCCAAGCTGTTGGCCCTGCGCTAGCGGACGGCTGCCCAAACCTTGAAGGAAGGAATCGACGAATCGTTGACCTACATGGCCTTCCCAAGGAACCACTGGACCCGTATCCGAACCAACAATGTTTTGGAAAGGATGAACCGGGAGATCAGGAGAAGGACCTGGGTGGTTGGCAACTTCCCGGACGGTCGATCGGCTTTGATGCTGGTGTCGGCTAGACTCAGGCATGTCGCGGCGACACAGTGGGGATCGAGGCGTTATCTGGAAATGGACAAACTTCAAAACCAAAAACCAAGAAAGAAATCTCTTGAGGTGGTCGGGGCTGGATAGGCCCTGATCATTCAGAATGTCCCTGACTTCACGGGGTCACAAAACAAATGTGCGCAACTTGACATACGCGACCCCGAAATCAGTTGTCAAGTTTCTTTCAGCAACTGCAACGGTTGCTCATCCATCGCCTCGACAGGAAACCGGGTATCGTACGGTTTTTCATACAGATCCAGCACCGCTTCCATTCCCGCAAAGAACTCCGCATCGCCCTCTGGCGGGATCACCCAATATTCAATCTTGCGGTTGGTCATGTCGTTTTTTTAGTGTGCGACGCACAGTCTGTTTGCTGATCGCCGGTACGATCCGCAGTTCCACTATGCGATCCGCTAGCAGTTGCAGCGTCCAGTTCGCGTAGCCCTTCGGCGGAGAACTGAGCCGCGTTGCGATCAACTTCGCCTCCTGATCGCCCGTGAGCAACTTCGGCCGGCGAGCATGCGGCTTACCCTGGAGCGTCACATCAAACCCTTCGGTCACCAGCCGTTCACGGATATTCTCAACCGTCTTGGTGCGGCAACCAAAGGCCTCCGCGATCTTCGCATCGGTCCATGCCGGCCCGTCCGCATCGGCCTTCAGCAACACCTGAGCCCGGCAGACCAGTTGCGACGAACCCTTTAGCTTGCGAACGATTTCGGTGAGCGTCTCGCGTTCCGCATCACTCAACTTGACAATATACTTCTTCAGCATGGCACAACCCTCGGTGGTTGAAACCATTCTTGCCTGTAATACATCTGCAAACAACCCTAAATTGTTAGAGTCTCAGACCACTAACCCCGACAAGGGCAGAACCCGCTGTCAGCTCTTTTTGGACTACCACCAGGGCAATTGCTTTCTGCCTCCCTCGGTTTCAGGGTGGCGTTGCCGTGGCACGGCGAATCCCGTTCCCTACCTCATCAATTCCGGCAAAGCTGGAAGCTATTCGCGGCAAAACCCGCTGGAGGGTATCGCTAACAGAACCGGGCCCATTTGGAAGGGATTGCATCTCGCATATCCCGTCCAGCGATACGGGAGCCCATTCAAAAGATAACCCCCTTTCGGCTTATCAGGGCCGCAAGGGGGTTGCTCAACTGGTTATGCTTTATTTACCCTGAATGTTGTAGCAGAGAAGCAGGCCCTGGTCCCGGATGTACAGTTTGCCGTTCGCGATGACAGGATGCGCCCAGGCGGTTGAATTGGTCCGGTCCGGTTGCTCGAAGCGGCCCTGCTCGATGTATTTTTCCTTGCTGGGCTCGACCAACACCACCGTACCGCTTTCCTGGCGGTAGTAGATACGCCCGTCCGCCAAAGCGATCGATCCCTTTGCCACCTTCTTGTCGCCGCGCTTGTCCCAAAGAACCTTGCCGGTCTGGAAGTCCAGACAAACCAAAGCGCCCCCCTCGTTTCCTCCGTTGGCCCCGTACAAGCAGCCATCCGAGATCACCATGCCACCATGGTGATTCTGCATTTTGCTGGAGAAGTACACTTCCCGGGCGCTGATTTTTCCATCCGCTTCCCTGGTCAGCTTCGCCAACCCGCCACCGGCCCCATAGGCAGAGGCGGCGAAAACCATTCCATCCTGGAAAATCGGCGACGAACAGGCGATGCCCATGCGGTTTGCCGGTGCGTTGTAGCGCCACAAAACCGTTCCGTCCTTGGCTGAGACCCCAATCAGGGCTTTTGCCGTCAGTTGCACATATTGCCGCTCACCATCAAAATCCACAGGAATCGCTGAGGAATAGCCAGCGGGTGAACCGGCGCCGAATCGGCCGAACCCTCCCCGCCCGGCAGGAGGCGTGGGGGCCGGAGTGGGGGTGGTGGCCTCCTCCAGCTTGCTTTCCCAGATCGTCGCGCCCGAAAGCTTGTTGAGGGCAGCCATTGTCGCCTTGGGACCCCCGGGAGTGCAGATCACCTTGTCCCCGTCTACCAGGGGTGACTCCCGGTAGCTCCACATGGGCATTTGGCCGCCAAAATCCTTGACGAGGTTCCTTTGCCAGAGGATTTTGCCACTCTCGTTGTTCAGGCAAGCCAGGTTACCGCCCATGCACAAAATATAAACCCTGTCGCCATCCACCGTCGGGGTACAGCCGGGCCCCTCTTTGGATTGGGGCACCCGTTGGGTATGGGTTTCCCCCACCGGCGTTGTCCACAGTACCTTACCATCCTTTTCCGAAAGGGCCCAAACGATGTCCTTCCCGTCCCGGCTGCCCATGCCGTAGATTTTTCCTTTGGCGATAGAGGGGGCGCTATCCCCGCCTCCCAGGCTTTCCACCCGCCATTTCAGGGCCGGGCCACCTTCTGGCCATTTTTGCAACAACCCCTTCTCGTCAGCAGTACCATTGCGGTTGACTCCATTCCAGTGGGGCCAGTCACCCGCCTGGGTGTTCTCGGCAATGGGGGCCAGAAAGAAGGCAGCTACCGTGAGCCCAACTCTTTTCATCCCGTTCAGGCGAGCCAGTCGAATCATGGTCGAGGTTCCTTTACCGCTGCTCTGGCGCTTTTCCTGCCGAAAAAAATGCAGATAATAGCGTTTTTGAGTTTAATTTCATCACGCCTTTCCAGACAAATCTACAGCGGTTTGAATAGGAGATCCGGATGAAAATTCAATGAGAAGCGTTCGCCCAGCCAGGCGGGCACAGGCTAAAAATCAAGCGGCTCGTTTCCAGGCCACAAGCGTCATGCTACTCAGTTGTCATGCCACCCAGTGACGCCGCATCCTTGACGACCGGTGCTTGCGTGTCCCGAAGGGAAGATCGCCTGGTACCGCGCCAACGGGCTGCGGTTCGAGGAGTCGACGAGAAGATTTATCCGCCAGAAAGGTGTCGAGCGGTGCACGGTTCTGCCGGATTTTTGTCACCCAGGCAGGTTCGGTTTCTCTGCAAAACCAATCCCGATCTTCCGTCAAAACTTCAACTCCATCCCTGCGGACACCCCCTGAATCCAGATGTCCGAAGTCTGCACTCCTTGAAATGCCGGCCTGGCGGTTCCTGGAGTCTCTCCGAGGGTGGTTTGGTGCAGGTTCACCGTAGTGTCGATCTGGTCACCCGGCCGGGCCACGCCGGTCCAGTAGATGAAGGTGTAACCCGCCGTGAGGGTGATATGGCGGGTGAGCTGATACCCAGCCCGAATACCCACCTCTGGCACAAAACTGAAGGTCTGCTTGTTATAATCACCTGAATTGGTATTTTGCGCCAGCACGCCGCCCGGGGCGGTGTAATAGGTGCCGCCACTGTACAGGTAACTGGTGCTGCCATCAATGTTCACGGTGCTGCTGGTGCCGCCAATACCCAGCAGCACCTTCGCATCGAGCATCCATTTTCCCCGCCTGCCCGCGTAGGCCAAACCCAGTTGCCCGCCGTTGTAGAAATTGGTCGTGTTGAATACATCGCCAACATAATAGCCGATATTCCCATCCGGCCTGGTCAAAAATTCATAGATCCCCAAACCCTCGTTGAATCCCATGTTCCGGTAGCCAGCCACCAGATCCAGCCGAGCATCGCCGGACGACACCAGATTCCGCCGAAAGTTCACATCCAGCCCGTAGAAAAGCTGCCCCGTTTCCACCGACACATTCCCCTCCATCACCCCGGGAAAAGCGATCAGGGCGGCGTTGGCTTCACCGGTGGTCGCATCCACGAAGGGGCGGGCAATAATCGGCCCATCCGGCGACATGTAGGCCGAATCGCCCCCGTACAGGGTGTAAAACGAACCATCCACCGCCCAGGTTTTTTCCTGGTTCAAAAAGATGCCACTGGAAATCCGCAGGCCGGGCTGCATGCCCCCGCTCATGGTGTCATCCCCGTACAGGATGCGCGTGCCCGGCGCGCCCAGCAGCCCGGCCATTTCGCGTGGCGTGCCGGCCAGTGAACCGGTCACCAGCGCCGGCATCGATTGTCCACTGATACCCCAGCCCAGGGCCTCTATCCCCGTCCAGAACTTCCAGGCGGGGGTCAGCTCATCCTCCCTGCCGCCCACTTTGTCGGTCAACTCCACAGGCGGGTTGGGAACCAATTCCTTCATCGCTGGTGGCGGAGCAACATCCTGGGCCGGGGCAACCAGCCCGGCGCCCGCCAATAGCCACACAGCAACCGTCTTCTTTCGCCAGTTCATGGTTCCGCTCTCCGCGGCGGCAGGTACCCGAAAGGCGCACCTCTCCCCGTTGCGGCAGATAGGGTTTCCCCAACCGCCAACGCAACGGCAGTTTTTCGACAAAGCACGCCACAAAGCCCACGCCCGGGCGTTTTTTCTGATGAAACGCCAGCGAGAAATGTCACAAGGGTAGAAAAACTCATCCACCTGGGGCCACCCAGGTGGAGAAAATGCAGGTGGCCTGGATAGCGGCCAGACAGGGTGAAACCAGATCCTGCGGTCTGCCTGGCAAAACCGGTCCTTGGTGCCGATCACCAGGCGCGGAAAAAAGCCATCAATCAGTCTTGCGGGCCTGCACCAGCCGAAAACCCAGGGCCCAGGTTGAAGCCGGTTGGGCGGTTGTGAAGGTGGCCCCCGCCCTGGCATGCTCGATCGGCGAGGCCCAACTGCCGCCTTTCATGATGCGTTCTGGCGGGGCTCCGGGCTTGTTTTTCGGCACATACAGGTCAGCGCACCACTCCGCCACATTGCCATGCATGTCAAAAAGTCCCAGGCGATTGGGGCTGTAACAGCCCACCTTGACCGGTCGCTTCAGCGGTGATTCGGCATTGAGCTGACCTACACCTATGGTAGGTGAAGCCTTGAAGGCGAAGTAGTCCATCAAATCATCTCCCGGTGCCATCAGGTGACCACCACGGCAGGCGTATTCCCACTCCATCTCGGTGGGCAGGCGGTATTCCCAGACCGGGTTGGACTCCATGGTGTTCAGCCGGGTGGCGAATGCTTTGGCATCATCCCACGAAACCATCTCCGCGGGAAACAGGGCCAATTCACCATCCGCAATACCTTTCACAGCAGCGGCTCCATCTTTCATGCGGCTGAAATGGCTGGACTGTTCGCCGGTGATCTTTTGCCACTGCCCCTGGGTAACCTCGTGCCTGGCAATGTAGTATTCCCCCCGGACCTCCACCTCGCCACGCGAGCGGTTGCCGCCAGTCCCCCCCAGATGGAATTTCCCGGGGCGCACCAGAACCATTTCCATTCCCAGAGTATTGGTGTAGGTATCGGGGGTTTTGCCTGGCCCCGGGCCAGGTGAAGGGGGGACTGTCTGCGGGGCAGGATTCCCAGGCAACTCCACCGGGGGGACCATGGGTTTCAGCCCGGGTATTCCCGGATTGGTGACCGCCACGGTCTGGGTTCCTTTTCCGGAGGAATTGTTCCCGGCATTCCCGATCCGTGTTTCCGGGCGATCCACCGACTGGCTGGGAACTTCAGGGGGAGCTTTTCCTGGCCCAGGCCGCAAAAACCAGCCACCAGTCACCGCAGCCAGCACTACAGCGCCCGTTCCCACAATCGCCAACAGGGGGCTGGACTGCTTTTTTCGCCGCCTGGATGCAGCCCCGGCAGTGCTGACAATATTGGATTCAGGCAGTGCCAACAGGTTGCTGTCATGGACTTTTGTTTTGGAAGTACTCGATTGACCGGTGGCAATACCGCTGGCAGGTTTGTCCGCAACGGTGCGAATCACCTTCTCCACCTCAATCCACCGAGTCAGGGCTGCCTGACCGCTGGCGGGGCGTTCCCCTGGCTTTTTCCGCATCAGTTGTTCAATGAACTGCCCCAACTCCGCCGGAATGTCGGGGCGCATAGAATTGACGGACAATGGCTGATGATTGCAAACCGCCGACAGCGTGGCTAGCAAGCTGCCGCGCTGGAATGGGCAGGAATCACTCACCAGATGGTAGAGGACGGTGCCGGCACTGAAGAGATCAGCGCGGCAGTCTGGGCTTTGCCCATTGGCCTGCTCGGGAGCCATGTAGGCGGGCGTACCAACAATGGCCCCGTCCAGAGTCAGCTTTTCTGCTGATTCGTTCCCGCGTGTGAGGCCGAAATCCAGAATTTTCACCCGCCCCGATTTCTGCTCGACCCACAGGTTCGCGGGTTTGATGTCCCGGTGCACCAACCCGCTTTCATGAGCAATAGCCAGGCCGCGCAGGAGGTCCCGGGCCACACGACAGACGGCAGCCACAGGCACCGGTTTCCTGGCCCGGTTTTGCCAATCCTCCAGGGTCATCCCTTCGAGATGTTCCATGGCGATGTAAGGGATGCCACGGTCCTCACCCACCTGGTGGATGGTGACAATAAACTCGCTTTGCAGCCCGGCGGCAGCCCGGGCTTCGCGCAACAGCCGGTCGCGTGAAGTGGGCGTGGCGGCTATGGCCGGCCGCATGACTTTCAGGGCGATCACGCGGTGCAGGTTGGTGTCTTCCGCCTTGAAAACATAGCCCATGGCACCCTGCCCCAGAAGGGAAAGGATCCGGTAGCCACCCAGCGAAGCCAGATCGCCCGGCACCAGAGGGGGACGCAAAAAGCTCCAGTCTTCAGCAGGAGAACTTGGCATGGCAGACCCCTTGGGACCATGAAATATAGCTTCTATTCTATGGGAAAAATGCCTGCCTGCCACCATAAAAGCGCATGGACTTCCCCAAACGATTGAGCGGACCGAATCCGGAAACCACCAACCCCTTTTCCGGGGAACCATTTCCCACGGAATCCAGCCCCTGAATAAAAAACTGGCAGGATCGCTGATGGGCTACAACAGCCGGGAGCGGAAGAGTACGCCCTTGAACTCCATGAACTCATTCAAGGTTACTTCCCGTTGAACCGGGTTCGCCGCTCTGTGGGATACTTCGGGGTTCCCGATGGGTGGATTCCCAGCATTGAGCATGTCGCAGCCGCTTCACCGTTATAAATCCAACTTGAACGGTAGAAGTTTGGAAAGGAAAAGTGCGATTTGCCGGACGAGCAGTTCTGCATCAGGCTCCTTTGCCGTAACTGTGAAACAAAACCAAATGTCCCATGCAAGTTCAACGGTCAAAGTGCCGTTCGTAAAATCCCAAAACATTTGGTCAAGCCCGATGACCAATTCCGATGACGGCTTCAGGTTGAAGTGGTCAGTAACCTGCCTGCACACGTCGGAATAAGAATGCGAATCAATATCCGCTCTGTCGTGCGTCAGGCGGTTACTGGCATCCCTGAAATAATGTGGTTCCATTTCTGACACCGTAGCTTTACGGCAAGCATTTTTGTTTGCCCACGAAGGGAAGATAGGAAGGGTAGAACCGCCAATCTACCCTTTTAGAGCAAACTTCTTATGAAGGTGCACAGAGATTTGCCAAAAAACACTTTATGTTTTGCCATTTTTTCATTCCAGAGTAACTCCACAAATGTGAAACTTGCTCTAACATGCTAAAATCACGGAGAATACTGCTGGCAATCAGGTGCGGGGCCTGATACGACGGGACTACTTCGCCTGCCGCTTGAGCGTGCCTTTGTCACGAGCCTTGCCCGTGTCCGGGTCCACCCAGACCCGCTCCAATGTGTCATCGTCGATGAGTGTTAGCACATTTATCCCATCCAGACACCGCCCGCGTCCGCGAAATACGGTTTGTGCCAAAGTCATCGTCTTGCCCTCAACCTTGATGCCCAGCATTTTCCCATCCGCGTCCAGCGGGGCCGCATGTTTCAGTTCTCCGCACCACTTGCCGAATACAAACTCCGTGATCTCAATTTCGACCGGCAAATAATTAATCTCTGGAACCTTCATCGTTCCTTTCCACTTCCCGACAAACTTCTTTGCTTCGTCGTTGTCAGCCGTAGCCTTCTCTTGAGCTTCTAACCGGGACGCACCCATCAGTGTTGCTGCACCGCCGACCGTCCCAGTCGTGATCGCCTGCCGCCGAGTTACCCTAGACATCATGCACCTCCGGTTTTTGCCGCCAATCCACACAAGACGCAATCAGCCCTTCCAAATTCAGATTTTTTTGGTGATACTGAAACCGGAAGTCATTGCGCCGGCCTACAATACAAGCATTTCTCATTTCGTCAATGCCTGGCTCGCCAATTACCTATCACAGTGCAGGGGAGCCTCTGTTCGATCTTGTTCCATTGACTTGTGCCAGGTGGATAATGACAAACCCCGAATTAACTGGTTTTATTACCAAAGTCCTCGAGCTCCCACTTCCTTAATCGGTGGCAGCACCCTGACGCGTCAAGCCCCTGGCTTTGCCACCTCGTCTTCCCCACCCAGGCAGGGATCCTCAGTGCGTCGCTTAGGCCAGGCAATTCTGAAAAGACGCGCTCAGTGCGTGGCGGAGCCTGAAGTGGCGAACAGGACATTGGCACGGATACTGGAAACATATCGCATGCCGCCGCGCACTTCCACCGGCTTGTCCACCCAGGCTTCCAGACTCAGCGGCGGCACCGGCACCACATAGCCCAGGAGCTTGTTGTTGCTCTCAAGCAGGTACATTTGCCGGTTGTCCAGGTTGCGGCCACTACGCCGTAGCACACCCGTGCCCCCCGTGGCGCCGAAGGCGGTGCTGCCGGTGGCAACGGGGGGGCTGATGGGCATGGGCTGCCCCGGATTGGGTGGGCCAGAAACAGTGTTCCCCTGAGGCAGGAAAGGAGCAGACAGTCTGACACTGGAAGCCGTCTGGCCAGGCGCAGCAAGGGGCTGGCCGGCATAATTCCCCTGGAAAGGCCTGATATACGGTTGGTCGGGATACGGCATCGGCGTGCCAGGAACCTGCATGACACCACGCAGCCGCGCCACTCGGTTGGAAGCCTGAGCCACCAGCTCTGGCTGAGTGGCGGCAAAATCCTGCGACAGTTGCAGGTACAGGCTGATGGCTTCCGGCAGTTGCTGGGCCTGCTCCGCTGAAAATGCCTCGTTCCAGCGAATGGCCGGATCGTACATTTGCTGTCCGCAAGTCTTGGTGGCCATACCCAGATTGGATGAGGCCGGCGCTCCGGCCATGCTGGCCATCGATCCGGTGATTGGCGCCGCGGAGGCCAGCGGATTGGGGGCGTAGACCGGGCTCGCTCCACCCGTCACCACACCCACCGGTGCCCCGACTGGCCGCGCCACCGAATCCCGGAAGACATAGCGCCGCTCGGCCTCGGGAGGCTCAATGGGCAACCACCGGGCACCCTCCGGTCCGGCGGGTTCCCCCAGGGCCCGTACCTGCGTGCCTTGCACCAAAGCCGCACCCTCCACCGTCGGGCGGACGGTGGGATCCACCGAACTACCCACCATGGCGGAAACCTTGGTGCCCGGGGCAGTCACCACCACCCAGTTGGGTTGCCCAACCGCTACCTGCTTCAGATGCGATGCCAACACCCAGGTGAAGGAGCCGCGTGGTGGGCGAATCGCCAGCCAGCCATCTGGCCGGTCCTCCAGCACCACCACCGCTTCACCTTGGCGCAGCCGATTGGTCACATACATTTTGGCATCGGTGGAAGGGCCGGAACGCACCTCGGCTGTCGGCTGGGTGATGGTGGTGCTGTAAATTCCCTGGGCCCAGGCTGCGGACGCGCCAGGCAAGGCCAGGCAGATGGCTATCAGGCCACTGCGCCACAATTTCAAGGATGGGACAAACCACCGCGTCATGCCTGCCCTGGCTCCCTGTGTCGAACCGTCTGGAGTACCGATGCCACCTGCCCACCGCCTGGATTCGCAGCGCCAAAACCCTGCGAGCCAAGCGTGCAAACCTTCATACCTTCTATATTTCGGCGATGGGTAACCATGTTAAGGAGTAGAATCAAGGCCGATAGGCATCCGCCTGGCAAGAAAACACCCCAGACTACCTATTCCATTTTGTCCCGGTAGGGTGAAACCCGTGCTTGAGGCTCTTTTTCCCGGATATTCCGCTAATCTGGGGCCATCCATTGCTGTGAGGAGCCTGACCTTGTTTAGTCACTTTTCTGCCCGACCCGGCCTAGCCGCATTGGCTCGCACCATCGACCATGCCCTGCTCAGCCCCACGCTGCGCGAAGCCGAACTCGAGACCGGCTGCGCCCTGGCCCATCGGGAGGGGGTGGCAAGCGTTTGTGTCAGGCCCTGCTCCGTCAGCCGGGCCCGGCAACTGCTGGCTGGCTCCACGGTGGAGGTGGGCACCGTGATCGGCTTCCCCCAGGGTGGCCACCACTCTGCCATCAAGCTGGCTGAATCAGCCCAGGCCCTTGCTGATGGCGCCACGGAACTGGATATGGTTATCAACCTGGGGTGGGCGCTCGATGCCCAATACAGCCGCGTAGTGGACGAAGTGGAGCCTATTTTGCGGCTGACCCGCAGTCAGGGGGCCATTTTGAAGGTCATTCTGGAAACCGCCAAGCTACCAGAAGACATCAAAATAAAACTGTGCCAACATATCGGCAGTCTGGCAGTTGACTTTGTCAAGACATCGACAGGCTATGGTGATGGCGGAGCCACCCTGGAAGATGTGCGCCTGCTACGCCTTTATAGCCCGGCAAGTGTGCAAGTGAAAGCATCGGGTGGCATCCGCACCCTGGATCAGGCGCTGGCGTTCCTGGAGGCGGGTGCGACACGCCTGGGAACTGGTTCTACCGAGGCTTTAATGATTTCGGCCCGCCAGTCCCAAACCAATCCAGGCTGAATAATCCCACCCCGGAGCGCAGCCATCCTGCCGATTACCCTAGTCCAAGGCTGGATGCCCCTCCGGCTTTCCCTAACATGCCCAGAGGGATTGGGGAGACCGGTTTCGGCGACGGACCAGGCCTCTTCCTGTATCCTGTTAACTGGGAAATTCACTGGGAAAATGGCAGAACCGACAGGCCGATGCCCTCTGATTTGAAGGAAGCACTTGAGCAGGTTCATCGTCCCCTGGCTTTACACGCCAGGGTGGATGGGAGCATTTCCGTGCGCTTTCTCGATGAATCCGACTCCGCCGATTGGGCAGCCCCCGGCGAATCCCTGCCAGCGGGATGGGTACGGATACCCCCAGTGCGGCCCGAAGACCTGGGTGATGCTGCATTTCGCCGGGACCACCGCCTGGGACTGGCTTATGTGGCTGGTTCGATGGCTCATGGCATCGCATCGGAAGAGTTGGTGGAAAGCGCTGCCCGGGCTGGCTGCCTGGGTTTCTATGGTGCAGCCGGTCAGCCGCCCGAACGGGTGGAATCGGCCATTCAGCGTCTCCAGGGTTCTCTGGGTGCGAAACCCTTCGGATTCAATCTACTGTATAGCCCGCAGGAGCAAGGGCTAGAGGATGCCCACGCCAGGCTTTATCTGCGTTATGGTGTGCGCCTGGTGGAAGCATCCGCCTATCTCGACATGAGTCTGGCCCTGGCCCGCTACCGGCTGACAGGCCTGCGGGTGGGCCCCAATGGCGAGCCAATCCCCGTCAATCGGGTGGTAGCCAAGGTTTCCCGGGTAGAGGTGGCCCAGAAGTTTCTCTCCCCCACCCCACCCCGCCTGGTGGGAGAACTTCTGAGCCGTGGCGAGATCACGGAACAACAGGCGCAAGCCGCTACCCGCCTCCCGCTCGCCGACGAAATCACTGCCGAGGCAGACTCGGGTGGCCACACCGACAACCGGCCTGCCATCACCCTGCTGCCCACCCTCATTGCCCTGCGCGACCGCCTGGCCGGCGAAGCTGCCAGGCGGGGTTGGCACCAACCTGCCCGGGTGGGTCTGGGAGGTGGCATCGCCACCCCACACGCTGTAGCCGCCGCCTTTGCCATGGGTGCCGCCTATGTCCTGGTGGGCACAGTTCACCAAGCCTGCGTGGAGTCTGGCACTTCCGATGCGGCCCGGACGCTTTTGGCCGCAACAGGTCAGGCCGACACCGCCATGGCGCCAGCCGCCGACATGTTTGAAATGGGTGTGAAAGTGCAGGTTCTCAAACGCGGGACTCTGTTCGCCATGCGGGCGCAAAAGCTATATGATATTTATCGTGCATATCCGTCGTTCGATGCAGTGCCGCCGGCGGACCGCCAGACCGTGGAGACGCAGGTGCTGCGCCGTCCCTTTGCTCAGGTATGGGAAGATTGTGTGGCCTACTTCCTGACGCGTGATCCCGGGCAGATCAGCCGGGCCCAGGCAGATCCCCGCCATCAGATGGCGCTGGTTTTTCGTTGGTATCTGGCCACCGCCAGCCGCTGGGCCACCCGTGGCGTGACCGATCGTCAGGCCGATTTCCAGATCTGGTGCGGTCCCAGTATGGGTGCTTTCAACGAATGGGCGCATGGCAGTCTGCTGCAAGATCCGGCCAACCGCTCCTTGCCTCTGGTCGCATTCAACCTGCTCCGTGGCGCCGCCGCTCTCAAACGGGCCGAATTCGCCCGTATGCTGGGGATCGGCAGTGCTGCTGTCAGCCCCGTGCCCGTATCTTTTGAGCGCATGGGCAACCTGCTCCCTGCCGGCTTCCAGTCACCAGAAGCTGGCTACGCAACCCAGGCCAGTGCGAGGGTTCCAGCATGAGCCCCAACCAGAATTCCGCCCGATCCAGTTCTTTCGAGCCGCTTGCCCTGGTGGGCATGGCTTGCCTGTTCCCTGGCAAAGCCGGCAACCGGGGCTACTGGAACACGCTGTTGCAAGGCGTGGACCGCATTCGGGAGATCCCACCCGGACGCTGGCGCCCCGAAGACCACTACAATGCGGATCCCAAAGCCCCCGACATGGTTTACGCCCGTCGTGGCGCTTTCCTGGACCCGGTGCCGTTCCACCCTGCTGAATTCGGCATTGCCCCCAACAGCCTTGAAGCCACAGATACTGCCCAGCTTTTGGGTATGTTCGTGGCCCGCGAGGCTTTGCGCGACGCCGGCTATGCCGCCACACCCGACGAACCCGGCCGGCCCTTCCCGCGCGAGCGTACCTCGGTGCTGGTGGGTGTGACCAGCGCGCTGGAACTGCTCATTCCCCTGGGTGCCCGGCTTGATCACCCGCGTTGGCGTCGCGCCATGACCGAAGCCGGTGTTCCCGCCGACCGCATCGACGACGCCCTGTCCCGCATCGGCCAAAGCTACCCCGAGTGGACCGAGGACTCGTTCCCCGGTTTGCTGGGGAATGTGGTGGCCGGGCGCATTGCGCACCGTTTTGACCTGGGCGGCACCAACTGCGTGGTCGATGCCGCCTGCGCCTCCAGCCTGGGGGCATTGCATCTGGCCGCTATGGAATTGCACGCCGGGCGCTCCGATGTGGTCATCACCGGAGGTGTCGACACATTCAGCGATGTCTTCATGTTTGCCTGCTTCAGCAAAACCCCCGCACTGTCTAAGGCGGGCGATGCCAGGCCTTTCTCTGCTGACGCCGATGGCACCATCCTGGGTGAGGGCATTGGCCTGACGGTGCTAAAGCGCCTGGCTGATGCGCAACGCGACGGCGACCGCATCATCGCAGTACTAAAGGGGCTGGGCAGCGCTTCCGACGGGCGCGCCGGCGCCATCTACGCCCCTCGCAAGGAGGGGCAGGTTCGCACCATCCGCCGCGCCCTGGAACAGTCTGGCTTCACGCCTGCCTCAATCGGTTTGGTCGAGGCTCATGGCACCGGCACACGGGCAGGCGATCAGGTAGAGTTGGCGGCTTTGCTGGAGGTTTTCGGCAAGCCGGAAACCGGCCCGTGGTGTGCCCTCGGATCGGTAAAATCGCAAATAGGTCACGCCAAGGGTGCCGCTGGCGCTGCCGGTCTGCTGAAAGCTGCCCTGGCTTTGCGCCATGGCGTAATCCCGCCCACGCTCAAAGCCCAAAAGCCCCAGGCTGCCCTGCTTGAGCCGGGCTCACCTTTCCATCTGCCCTCACGCGCCCGCCCCTGGTTCAGGCCTGTCAGCGGTTTGCCACGCCGCGCCGGAGTGAGCGCCTTTGGCTTTGGTGGCTCGAACTTCCATGCTGTTCTTGAGGAATCGCCAGTCGCCTGCGATAGCCCTGCCTGGGATGGCTCGGTGCAAATCCTGGCACTGTCAGCCGACAGCCCCGAAGCCCTGGCGCTGCAGGCAAGTGCCATTCCCCTCCTATCCGATCCATCTTATAGCTGGTATGCCCGCGAAAGCCGGCGGTCGTTCAGCCCCGCCGCTCCCTGCCGTCTGGTGGCAGCCCGTGGCGACGAAACCGACGCAGCCTTCACCGCCTCCATCAACGCCGCTGTGGCGGCACTCCGCTCCGGCGCCAGTTGGCATGCCGCAGGCGGGGTCCGGGCGGCAAATCGTCCGCGAAAAACCCGGCTGGCGCTGCTTTTCCCCGGCCAAGGTGCGCAAAAATCCGATTCCTTCCGCGAATTGGCCTGCATTTTCCCCGAGTTGCGCCTCGAACTGGAACGGGGGCGTGACGCTCTGGCGGTTGCCTTCCCGTCGATGCCGCCGCTTGACAACATCCTGTATTCCTCCGGCTACGAGGTTGGCCCAGACAGCAGCCCCCACGACAGCACCGCCCTGCTACGCGACACCCGCGCTTGTCAGGTGGGCATGGCCGCGCTGGGCCGTGGAGCCGCCAAGGTGCTGGCCCGCTTTGGGGTGGGTTCCGGCCGCGACATTCTCGCTGCTGGCCATAGCCTGGGCGAGTGGACCGCCCTGGCAACGGCGGGCCTGCTGCCCGCCGCCACCTGGTATTCTCTCTTGGCCCGCCGCGCCGGCCTCATGCACAAAGAAGCCGAGACCCGGCCCGGTGCCATGCTGGCCGTGCTGGCATCGCGCGATGAGGCTTCCAGACTGGCCCATCAGGTGCCAGGGGCGGCACTGGCCAACCACAACGGACAAAAACAATCGGTTCTTTCCGGCTCTGTCCAGGCTATCGATGCCTGCCAGCGTTTGGCCCGCGAGAGCGGTTTGCGGGCAATGCGTCTCGATGTGGGTGGCGCCTTCCACCATCCCTCGCTGGGGGATGCGTCCCGCGCCCTGGCACCTGTTTTGCGTGAGGCCGAAGTAGCCGGCCACGCCCACGAATCGATCCACCCCGCCATGATGGTGCTGGCCAATCTCGATGCCCGCCCCTACCTTCCGGGTGAACCCGGCTGGCTCGAACGCCTGCACCGTCAGGTTTCCGAGCCCGTCCTCTGGGTTGATTGCCTGGACGAACTGCGGGCCCGAGGCGCTGAGATCTTTCTGGAGGTGGGGCCTGGCTCCATACTCACCCGTATGGCTCATGACAGCCAGACAGGTCCGGCTGGCTGCTCGCTGGCCCTGGAACCCGACCCCGGCCGGCCTGGCGAGCTTTTCAGGCTGGCCGTCACACTCGCCCACCTGGCCGCCCTCGGCCTGGAAGTGAACCTGCAGGCCTGGGAGGATGGCCTCCCGGCTCTGGCTCCGGCCAAGGCACCCCCGTTGGTGGTGCCTCTTTCAGGGGCCAATTTCCGCAAGCCACGGGTCGCCCGCCCACCGCTTGATCCGATTGTCTCTGCTTCCCTGACACTCCAGGTCGTGCCGACTTCCTCACCGTCCATGCCCTTGCAATCTTCTACGCCAAAACCTGTTGCCGTACCCACACCGAGAGCCGAGAGCTTTCCCATGCCGAGCCAGATACCCGATAAAAATCCTCCCCAACGCTCCGCCCTCATGGAGCAGGGGTTGGCCCTTTTTGCCCGCATGCAGGAAGATGCGGCCCGCTTGCACCGGCTGTTCCTGGAGTCTCAGGAGGCCTCGCAGCGCACGCTGCTCGCCTTGCTTGAGGGCCGAGCTCCCTCGGCCATGCTCATGCCCCTGGCGGCGGTTGCCACCTCGCCGATGGCTGCCCCAGCCCCTGTGGCGTTACCGCAGCAACCTACGCCGCGTGTGGCTGGCGTGGAATCGGCCCTACCGTATCTGGTGCCGGCCCGGGCGATCATTGTCCCGGCACCCGCCCCTGTGGTAATTGCAGTTCCCCCACCCCCGGTTTCTACGCCCCTGGCTGACAACGACATCCTTGCCCGCTTGCGTGAGATCGTCGCCGACAAAACCGGCTACCCGGTGGAGGCACTCGACGCTGATCTGGCCATGGATGCCGACCTCGGTATCGACTCGATCAAGCGCGTGGAAATCCTGGCGGCTGTGCAGGACCGCCTGCCCGGCGCGCGTGTGGTGGGGCCTGATCAGGCCGGCTCGCTCCGCACCCTTCGCGAACTGGCGGTATATCTGGCTGATGGGGCCAGCCTGAGCCCTGTCTCGGCAATCATTCCCGCGCCGGCCCTGGGCATCACTACTTCCCCCAATCCCGATACCAATACATCTTCAAAAACAGAAATCCTCGCCAGGCTGCGCGAGATCGTTGCCGACAAAACCGGTTACCCGGTGGAGGCACTCGACGCCGATTTGGCTATGGATGCCGATCTGGGTATCGATTCGATCAAGCGTGTGGAGATTCTGGCCGCTGTCCAGGATCGGCTGCCCGGCGCGCGTGTGGTGGGGCCTGATCAGGCCGGCTCCCTGCGCACCCTGCGCGAACTGGCCGAGTATCTCGGAGGCACCGTGGTCACCCCGGCGCCGATGGCCATTCCCTCTGAGGCAGCCGCTCCAGCCCCCGCCCCGGTGGTACGCGCCGGCCCCGTTGCCTTGGGTTCGCGGCAAATGGACCTCTATGCGGTACGGGTATCCGCCCTGACCTATCCGCGGGAGCCTTTGCGGCTGGCCCAGGGCGCCCGTGTGCTGCTGGTAGCCCCCGAAAACGAATCGGTTCCCGGCCTGGCGGAGGCCCTGGCGAATCGCCACGGCTGGGTTGTGGAAACCCGACGACTTGAGGAGATTCCCAACCCGGGCGCGGGCCTGAGTGGCCTGGTTCTGGTGCCCGGATCGAGTGCCCGCCAGGATGGTGGCGGCATGATCGCCAGTTGGCTCAAGGCTTGTGCT